>NZ_JBHEEA010000002.1:0-128048 GCF_041900695.1 Bifidobacterium sp. 2450 | reverse complement strand
AGCCCCTTGGGGCGTGTGCTCCAAGGGGCTTCCTGTACGTGTGGTGCGGCGGCGTGCTACTCTCCCACACCCTGTCGGGTGCAGTACCATCGCCGTGCCAGGCCTTAGCTTCCGGGTTCGGAATGGGACCGGGCGTCTCACCTGGGCCATGGCCGCCGCAAATCTTCTCTTATACGGCCAGACGCTGGGGTCTGCCGGCCTGTGGCGGCCTGGGAACCGGATAGCGGACGCGAATATGTCGATGTTTCGTCTTGTGGCCAGACAATGCTCATTGCCGTCTGGTGTCGTTTGCAGGAGGAAGATGCGGTCCAACCGCCAGGGGTCGGAATGTCAGTGTTGCCTTTCGTCCGTTAGTACCGGTCGGCTCCACCCCTCGCGGGGCTTCCACGTCCGGCCTATCGACCACGTGTTCTGCATGGGGACTACAGCAGCTCGAGGCTGCACGGAATGCTTATCTTGGAGCAGGCTTCCCGCTTAGATGCTTTCAGCGGTTATCCCTCCCGAACGTAGCCAACCGGCCGTGCCACTGGCGTGACAACCGGCATACCAGAGGTTCGTCCACCCAGGTCCTCTCGTACTATGGGCAGGCCTCCTCAGCATTCCAACGAGCGCAGAGGATAGAGACCAAACTGTCTCACGACGTTCTGAACCCAGCTCGCGTGCCGCTTTAATCGGCGAACAGCCGAACCCTTGGGACCTGCTCCAGCCCCAGGATGCGACGAGCCGACATCGAGGTGCCAAACCATCCCGTCGATATGGACTCTTGGGAATGATCAGCCTGTTATCCCCGGGGTACCTTTTATCCGTTGAGCGATGCCGCGTCCGTACACCGGCACCGGATCACTAGTCCCGACTTTCGTCCCTGCTCGGACCGTCGTCCTCGCAGTCAAGCCCGCTTGTGCACTTGCACTCGCCACCCGATTGCCAACCGGGCTGAGCGGACCTTTGGGCGCCTCCGTTACTCTTTGGGAGGCAACCGCCCCAGTTAAACTACCCGCCAGGCACTGTCCCTGAACAGGATGACCGTTCGAGGTTAGACATCCAATGCGAACAGAGCGGTATTTCACCTTGCGGCTCCACGCGATCTGGCGACCGCGCCTCTCGGCCTCCCGCCTATGCTACACAATCCACACCGAATGCCAATACCAAGGTATAGTAAAGGTCCCGGGGTCTTTTCGTCCTTCTGCGCTTAACGAGCATCTTTACTCGTACTGCAATTTCGCCGAGCTCCTGGTCGAGACAGTGGGGAAGTCGTTACGCCATTCGTGCAGGTCGGAACTTACCCGACAAGGAATTTCGCTACCTTAGGATGGTTATAGTTACCACCGCCGTTTACCGGGGCTTGAATTCACCGCTTCGCCAAAGGCTGACGGATCCTCTTAACCTTCCGGCACCGGGCAGGCGTCAGTGCATATACAGCGGCTTGCGCCTTCGCATGCACCTGTGTTTTTGGTAAACAGTCGCTACCCCCTGGTCTGTGCCACCCCCAAAAGCTCCCCGCGCGAGGCGGTTCACCATCGGGGGTCTCCCTTAAACCGAAGGAACGGGAGTGATTTGCCGAGTTCCTTGACCAGGATTCGCTCGATCGCTTTGGTATTCTCTACCTGACCACCAGTGTCGGTTTGGGGTACGGGCGGCTTTGAGCCTGACGCCGAAGCTTTTCTCGGCAGCCGGGATCACCGGATATCGGGCCGAACGGCCCCCATCATCGCACCTCGGGCACACGCGGGACGGATTTGCCTGTCCCACGCCCTGCGTGCTTGACCACGGAAGACCACCTCCGCGGCCGGCTACCCCTCTGCGTCACTCCTGCGCTGACCTACTACAGCTACGGTCCCAACGCCCGAAGGCATCCCACCACCGAAGTGGAGGTAAGCCCGCGGCCGGAGGTTAGTACTCACTGCCTCGGTTTTGGCGGCTGAAAGCCGGTACGGGAATATCGACCCGTTCATCCATTCGACTACGCCTGTCGGCCTCGCCTTAGGACCCGACTCACCCAGGGACGATGAACGTGGCCCTGGAACCCTTGGTCATCCAGCGGACGGGATCTTCACCCGTCTCTCGCTACTCATGTCTGCATTCTCACTCCCATGAAGTCCACGGCGCGTTCACACGGCCGCTTCGCCCCTCATGGGACGCTCTCCTACCCAGTACAAAACACTGCCGCGTCTTCGGTGGTGTGCTTGAGCCCCGCTACATTGTCGGCGCGGAACCACTAGACCAGTGAGCTGTTACGCACTCTTTCAAGGATGGCTGCTTCTGAGCCAACCTCCTGGCTGTCTATGCGACTCCACATCCTTTCCCACTTAGCACACGCTTCGGGACCTTAGACGACGGTCTGGGCTGTTTCCCTTTCGACGACGAAGCTTATCCCCCGCCGACTCACTGCCGGGATACGCGTCACCGGTATTCGGAGTTTGGTTGCTGTTGGTACCCGATACGGGCCCGCAAGCATCCAGTAGCTCTACCCCCGGGACGTAATGACCCGACGCTGCACCCAAATGCATTTCGGAGAGAACCAGCTATCACGGAATTTGATTGGCCTTTCACCCCTAGCCCCAAGTCATCCCCCCGGTTTTCAACCCAGGTGGGTTCGGTCCTCCACACGGTCTTACCCGCGCTTCAACCTGCTCAGGGCTAGATCATCCCGCTTCGGGTCCAGGACACGCGACTTTAAACGCCTTTTAAGACTCGCCTTCGCTACGCATACCCCACACGGGTTATGCTCGCCACATGCCACTGACTCGCAGACTCATTTTTCGATAGGCACGCCGTCACCCCACAAAAGGGCTCCGACGGATTGTAGGCGCACGGTTTCAGAGACTGTTTCACTCCCCTCCCGGGGTACTTTTCACCTTTCCCTCACGGTACTCGTTCGCTATCGGTCAGACAGGAATATTCAGGCTTACCCAACGGTCTGGGCGGATTCGCACGGGGTTCCACGGGACCCGTGCTACTTGGGAGACGCGATCGGCAGACCATGCGCGTTCAGGTACGGGGCCCTCACCCTCTGCGGCCCGGTATTCAACCCGGTTCCCCTGACACATGGTTTTCTGCAACTGCCGGCCGGCCCGTCGGAGCCGGCGCACGCGATCCCGCAACACCCCGCGCGCAACCCCCGACGGGTATCACACGCGCAAGGTTTGGCCATCATCCGCTTTCGCTCGCCACTACTCACGGAATATCCTTTCCTGCAGGTACTGAGATGTTTCACTTCCCTGCGTACCCCCCGGCCGAAGCCGGTACCGACCCATGACGGTCGGTGGGTTCCCCCATTCGGAAATCCTCGGATCAAAGCCCTGTCGGCGGCTCCCCGAGGCATATCGCAGCCTCAAACGTCCTTCATCGGTCCTGTCTGCCAAGGCATCCACCATACGCCCTTGCAAGCAACACACACGCAACATGCATGCGCCGCAAGATTCCTCCAGCAAATTCCCAGACGACAAATCATCACACTAAAAATGATCACAAAACGATCGAAACGAACAACAGAGTTCGATTCGAAATCAACAGCAAAACAAGGATCCAGAAAACCCTTGCTTTGCTCGCGTCCACTATCCAGTTCTCAAGCCACCACGCACCGCCACGCCGCCGCACCGGCACACGGCCGGCCCTCGGGCACGACGGGCACCGAATCGCGCCAGGCAAAAAAGCCTGGGGTGGCGATCCGGGAGCCCAAAAGCGCATCCGCACCACTCCGGCACCCACCGCACGACCGGCAGGGCAAAGCCAACGACATCTTCCACACCAGCAACCCCGCCACCGCCGCACCATGCGACGCGCGGGGCGCACACCGTCGGACGAACATCCGACTGAATTCTCCGTAGAAAGGAGGTGATCCAGCCGCACCTTCCGGTACGGCTACCTTGTTACGACTTAGTCCCAATCACGAGCCTCACCTTAGACGGCTCCATCCCACAAGGGGTTAGGCCACCGGCTTCGGGTGCTGCCCACTTTCATGACTTGACGGGCGGTGTGTACAAGGCCCGGGAACGCATTCACCGCGACGTTGCTGATTCGCGATTACTAGCGACTCCGCCTTCACGCAGTCGAGTTGCAGACTGCGATCCGAACTGAGACCGGTTTTCAGGGATCCGCTCCGCGTCGCCGCGTCGCATCCCGTTGTACCGGCCATTGTAGCATGCGTGAAGCCCTGGACGTAAGGGGCATGATGATCTGACGTCATCCCCACCTTCCTCCGAGTTAACCCCGGCGGTCCCCCGCGAGTTCCCGGCACAATCCGCTGGCAACACGGGGCGAGGGTTGCGCTCGTTGCGGGACTTAACCCAACATCTCACGACACGAGCTGACGACGACCATGCACCACCTGTGAACCCGCCCCGAAGGGAAACCCCATCTCTGGGATCGTCGGGAACATGTCAAGCCCAGGTAAGGTTCTTCGCGTTGCATCGAATTAATCCGCATGCTCCGCCGCTTGTGCGGGCCCCCGTCAATTTCTTTGAGTTTTAGCCTTGCGGCCGTACTCCCCAGGCGGGATGCTTAACGCGTTAGCTCCGACACGGAACCCGTGGAACGGGCCCCACATCCAGCATCCACCGTTTACGGCGTGGACTACCAGGGTATCTAATCCTGTTCGCTCCCCACGCTTTCGCTCCTCAGCGTCAGTAACGGCCCAGAGACCTGCCTTCGCCATTGGTGTTCTTCCCGATATCTACACATTCCACCGTTACACCGGGAATTCCAGTCTCCCCTACCGCACTCAAGCCCGCCCGTACCCGGCGCGGATCCACCGTTAAGCGATGGACTTTCACACCGGACGCGACGAACCGCCTACGAGCCCTTTACGCCCAATAATTCCGGATAACGCTTGCACCCTACGTATTACCGCGGCTGCTGGCACGTAGTTAGCCGGTGCTTATTCAACGGGTAAACTCACTCACGCTTGCTCCCCGATAAAAGAGGTTTACAACCCGAAGGCCTCCATCCCTCACGCGGCGTCGCTGCATCAGGCTTGCGCCCATTGTGCAATATTCCCCACTGCTGCCTCCCGTAGGAGTCTGGGCCGTATCTCAGTCCCAATGTGGCCGGTCGCCCTCTCAGGCCGGCTACCCGTCGAAGCCACGGTGGGCCGTTACCCCGCCGTCAAGCTGATAGGACGCGACCCCATCCCATACCGCGAAAGCTTTCCCAGAAGACCATGCGATCAACTGGAACATCCGGCATTACCACCCGTTTCCAGGAGCTATTCCGGTGCATGGGGCAGGTCGGTCACGCATTACTCACCCGTTCGCCACTCTCACCACCAAGCAAAGCCCGATGGATCCCGTTCGACTTGCATGTGTTAAGCACGCCGCCAGCGTTCATCCTGAGCCAGAATCGAACCCTCCACAAAAAAACTTCATGAAAAACATCCGAACAGATGACTCTCAAAACAAAAATTGACGAGCACGTCCTTAAGGAAGGACGCCCTCAAAAAACCCCACCATCATTCAACCCCTCCCGGGGCACCCCGCCACAAAAGACAAGGCTGACGATGAACTGGCAATCATTGACTATAAAGAAGTAGTACAAACACGCTCTTGAGTTCTCAAACCACCACCACTCACCCACCTCGCAGCCCTCCAGAAGGAGAACCACTCGCCGAGCGGCAGCAAGGAAACAACCTACACGCATTCGCGGACTCGCGCAAATCGAAGCGCGCAAAAACCTCAGGAACCGTTGCAATCACACGGTTCCCCCGGCGTGTCGCAAACAGCTTGAACCACGCCGTTACCATCAGGATACGCCGGCTTTTTATGGGCTCACGTAACGAAATCAGATGTTCACCGGCGTGTCGCAACAATTCATTCCACGTTCAACTCCCCTCAGTCCGATCACGCGGACGGCTCACCCGCAATTACGGACGAGCAAAGCTCGCACCCTTATGGCTCGACTATCGTCTCGCCTTCGTCTAAAAAACAGTCCACCGGACTGTTTTTTAGACGACTCAGCATCAAAGAGGGGAGCCAAAGGGGGATTAGAAGGTCAGGCGCATCTGATGCCAGACCACGTCACCGTGAGTGGACTCCGAAATGCCCTCGTCCTCATACCCAAATTGCGCATAGAATCCGACCAGCCGATCTTTGCAGGTGAGCACCAGGCCTTTACGTCCAGCTGCACGAGTGTCTTCAATGACTTTCCTCATGAGTGTACTGGCGCGACCGCGATGCTGATACTTCGGCGCAGTATCCACGCCGAAAACCATTTGCCAGTCACCTTGAGGGTCGTGCTGCGCGGCATCCTCGTACATGTCATCGGTCAAGTCGCGCCGATCGGTCGCGAAACCGTTGATGAACGCCATGACGATCTCGCCATCAATCAATAGCCAGAAACATTCCGGATAGGTCTCGATTCGGGCGCGCAGGGACGAGCGGTCGGCGGCCTCGGCGGCCGGGAAGCATTCGGATTCCATGGCGGCCAGCGCGTCCAGATCGTCGATGGTGGCGTGGCGGATTAACTGGGGATCAGAATCAGTCATGTTTTTGTCTTTCTCTTAACACTCCGTTGCGAGCAACTTCCCTCAGTCACGCTTCGCGTGCTGGCTCCCCTCACCTTGAGGGGAGCCAGATGGATGTCAGATTACGTGGTATTCGCGTAGCAGGGTGGCAATATCGGTGCCGTCGAGTTTCTTGAGCATCTTCTTGACCACGGCCTTTTCAATGAAGTTGAGCTTCATATCGGTGACCGGTGCACCGTCACGCAATTTGACGGTGGCGTTGAGCAGGTTGCGCACGTCATAGACGCTACCCCACACTTCAGGCACGCCGCGGTCCACGCCGAGCAACGTGTAGACAGCTTCCATACCGGTGCGCATCGAGTATTCGGTGGTGAAAATCGTGTCGCGCGGGGTCTCGGCGAACTGGCCAAGGAATGCGAAGTTCACGGCACCATCGGGCACCACGTCCGGGCGGTCGCCGGCCGCGCGCGGCATGAAGAACGCGGTGATGTACGGCATCATGACCGGCACGGTGTTGGCGTGGTGCTTTGCGAGCGCCTCGATCTTGTCGGTCGGCACGCCCATGTGGTAAAGCCACTCCTCGCAAATCTCTTCACCGGTGCATTCGGTCATCGGCTTCTTCACATAGTTGCCGGGCTTGTCCGGGAACAGGCCGTAGACCCATACGCACAGCTGGTCCTTGGGCTGGTCGCGGAACTGCTGCTGGCGGTTCAGGGTCCAACTCATGAGCCAGTTGGAGTCCTGCACGGTGACGATGCCGCCGGTGACGACCTTGCCGGAGAACGGGTCGCGCTTGCAGATCTTCTGGATGTACGGCGGAATCTCGCCGTCCAGGGTGGTGACGGTGGCGCTCATCCACTTGGTGGCATTCGGATCGGAGCAGAACTTCTCCGGATGGCCAAAGCTCGGGTCCTGGTCGGCGATACGCTTCCACATGTCCCAGCCGCCACCGGGCTTCAGGTCTGGGTTCCATGCGGCGGGCGAGTTCTGGGAACCCATGGTGGAGTTCTCCACGCAACCGCCGTTGGTGATGAACACCAGATCGTTCTCGGTCAGGTCGATGGAGGATTTATCACCCTCGTGATCCACGTCGATGCGCACGGCAAGCTTCTTGGTGGGCGTGCTGGCAGGGTTGCGCTTGAAGAAGCCGGAGGTGGCCTGAATCTTCTGGATGGTGTCTTGGCCTACGCCGGTGTGCTCGCGCTTGGGGCCGGCTCCCCCGCCAATCGCGAATTCCACGTTCTCGACCTTGGTGTTGTAGCGGAATTCGACGCCGTGCGATTCCAGATACTTGACCATCGGCAGAATCATCGACTCGTACTGGTTGTAGCGGGTGAAACGCAGCGCGGAAAAGTCCGGCAGGCCTCCGATGTGATGAATGTAGCGCTTGATGTACAGCTTCATTTCCAGCGCGGAGTGCCAGTTCTCGAAGGCGAACATGGTGCGCCAGTACAGCCAGAAGTTGGAGTTCAGCACCTCATCATCGAAGAAATCGGTGATCGGCTTGTTATACAGGTCTTCGTCCGGGGTGAAGAACAGCTTCATGATTTCCATCGAAGCCTTGTCGGACAGCCCGAACTTGCCCTTGAGCCCCGCGTCCTTGCCGAGATTCTTGGTGGCGCGGCACAGCGAGTAGTTCGGATCCTCCTTGTTGAGCCAGTAGTACTCGTCGAGTACGCTGACGCCTTCGGTTTCGATGGAGGGAATCGAGCGGAACAGATCCCACATGACCTCGAAATGATTGTCCATTTCGCGGCCGCCACGCATCACATAGCCAAGGCCGGGAATATCAAGACCGTCACAGGCGCCGCCGGGTACCGGGTCCTTCTCAAGGATGTGGATGTTCTCGCCAGGCATCTGACCATCACGCACCAGATAACAGGCTGCAGACAATGCCGCCAGTCCGGTACCGATGATGTATGCATGCTTGTTGTCCACGTCGGCCGGCTTCTTCGGACGTGCGAAAGCCTCATAATTGCCGCTGCTGTAGTACATATTCCGCCTCCTTGGGGCAGAGTTGACACTTCATCAACTCTTCTTGAATAGACATCATGTCGCATTATTGACGAACGCGCCATAGGCAACGTTCGGCGTTCTGCCGCATTCGCCAATACCTTGCATCTACGGTTTTCGAGGCCTGTGTTGGCTGTTGGCTCATAACTATTGAAGGCATACAGGCATACTGAGGATGCGGGGTGCTTCACCGAACCGGATGATTGATAAGGTCCCGCTCAATCCATGCCATGACCAAATCGGCAAGTCGGTTTACCTCCGCTTCGGCGAGTTCACGGCCTTTGGGCAGATGATGCCATTTTTCGATGCATCCGCGGCAGCATGTGGCGGTAGCATGCTGAGCGGTGAATACCGGATGGCCGCGCCATGGCGTCTGCCTGCCGTCGTTCTTCGGTTCGGCTGCGCCTATGCGGTCTCGCAACATTTCTCGCGCATGACGATCGATGGTCGCCTTGCCTTTGGTGCGGGCATAGGCTCGGTCTTTGTCGGTCAAAGCGAATTTGACGCGGAACTGCGAATGAGACAGCCGTTCCAGCATCGTGGCAATCCATTGTTGCTCGTCATCGTTGTTACCAGTATCCGCCATCTCCATGCCCATACGTTCCACAGTAGTCGCGCACATCGTATGGTGGCACACGCCTTAGCTCCCTCTGATGAAGGAGCCCCAGCAAAGCCAGGCGAGGGAGAGGCCAGGGGCGGAACCCGCCAATCAGGCGGCAGGCAAGCAGCTGGGACCAAACAGAATCTTGATCTCAGCAAACAACGAAGTATCTCGCTTGACGCGGAAACGATCGCCAAACGTGAGCACCTGAGCGTTACCCTTCTCATCCAGCATCGCAAGATGTACTTCGCAGTAACCAGGATGATTAGCGAGCACCTGACCGAGTTGCATCATGCGTTGGCGCTCCAACGCCACCGGCGGCAGCGTGATGACCAACGGACGTTCATCCTCGGCTTCCAAGGTCGGAATCTGCATTTCCGTGGCTCTCAGAGAAACGGTTTCGTCGCGCAACTCCACTTGGCCACGAATCTGTACGATGGCGTCCACGGCAAGTTCGGCGGCGGTCGCTTCATAGACCTTGCCGAAGAACATGCATTGGATGGAGCTTTCCATGTCTTCGATGGTCACGATGGCCCAGGGGTTGCCCTTCTTGGATACGCGCCGGTCCACATTGGTGACCAAACCAGCCAACGTGACCTGCTGTCCTTCACCCATCGTTTTGGCTCGATCAACCAGATGCGCGATGGACATTTCACGCAAGGACGCGAGAATCGACTGCATACCGGAGAGCGGATGGTCAGACACATACAGGCCCAACATTTCGCGTTCGAAGTTAAGCTTGGTCTTCTTGTCCCATTCCTCAAGATCGGGTACGGTCACGGAAGCGTCGCCCATGGCCTCCGCTCCCCCATCCTCGGCATCGGAGAACAAATCGAACTGGCCCTCCGCCTGTTTGCGCTTCAGACTCACCACCGAGTCGATGGCAGCCTCGTGCACGGTGAGCAGCGCGCGACGGTTCGGGTCAATCGAGTCGAAGGCACCGGCCTTGATCAACGATTCGACCAATCGCCGGTTCAGCGCAGTCAGGGGCACGCGGCGGATGAAGTCCATGAAGTTCACGAACTTGCCGCGCGGGCCTTCGCGTTCGGCGATGATATCGGCCACGGCCTTGTCACCCACGTTACGGATGGCACCAAGACCGAATCGGACGACGTCGCCGACTGCCGAGTACTCGTACACCGATTCGTTGACGTCCGGCGAGAGCACCTGGATGCCCATGCGGCGGGCCTCGCCCAAGTACAGTGCGGTCTTGTCTTTGTTGGTGGCGGCACCTTGCAACAGGGCGGCCATGAATTCGACCGGGTAGTGCGTTTTCAGATATGCGGTCCAGTAGGAGATCAGACCGTATGCGGCGGAGTGCGCTTTGTTGAAAGCGTAGCCGGAGAACGGCACCAGAATATCCCACACGGCCTGGGAGGCCTCTTCGGAGTATCCATGCTCCTTCATACCGGCGAAGAACGGCACCTTCTCCTTGGCCAGCACTTCGGGCTTCTTCTTACCCATGGCTCGACGCAGCACGTCTGCCTTGCCCAGCGAATAGCCGGCGAGGATTCGGGCGGCGGACTGCACCTGCTCCTGGTAGATGATCAGACCATAGGTCTCGTCAAGCACCTGCTTCAGAGGCTCCTCAAGCTCAGGGTGGATTGGCGTGATCTTCTGCAGGCCGTTCTTGCGCTTGGCATAGTTGGTGTGCGAATCCATACTCATCGGGCCCGGTCGGTACAGGGCGATAAGTGCGGAAATATCGTTGAAGTTATCGGGCTTCAGGGTTTTCAGCAGTGAACGCATGCCGTCGGAATCGAGCTGGAACACGCCGAGCGTGTCTCCTCGGGACATGAGTTTGTATGTTTCGGCGTCATCGAGCGGAATCTTGGTGTAGTCGATGGCGGGTTTGCCGTTGGCTTCGATGTTCTTCAGGGTGTCGTGGATGATCGTCAAGTTGGACAGGCCAAGGAAGTCCATCTTGACCAGCCCCAACGTTTCGCACGTGTGGTATTCGAAGGTGGTGGTGATGGTGCCATCGGTGCGTTCCAGCAACGGCGAGGTGTCGGTGATGGGTGCGCTACCCATGATGGTGGCGCAGGCATGTACACCGGTTTGTCGAATCAGGCCTTCGATACCCTTGGCTTCCTCGGTGATGCGCTTGGCGTCCGGGTCGGAATCGTAGAGTTCTCGGAATTCCCTGGCCTCGGCATAACGTTTGGCGGCCGGGTCGAAGATGTCATGCAGGCTGATGTCTTTGCCGCCGGTGGCCGCCGGAGGCAGCGCCTTGGTGATTTTTTCACCGACTGAGAATTCATAACCCATGATGCGGGCGGAGTCTTTCAGGGCCTGCTTGGTTTTGATGGTGCCATAGATCACGCACTGGGCGACCTTATCGGTGCCGTATTTTTCGCCGCAGTATTCGATGACTCGCGCACGACCTTCAGGGTCGAAGTCGACATCGATATCAGGAAGGCTCACTCGCTCAGGGTTCAGGAACCTCTCGAAAATCAGGCCATGCTTGAGCGGATCGAGCTCGGTAATGCCCATGGAATAGGCGACCATGGCGCCTGCGGCCGAACCACGGCCCGGACCCACCATAATGCCGTGGTCCTTGGCCCACTGAATGTAGTCGGCGACCACGAGGAAGTATCCGCAGAACTGCATCTGGCAGATCACGCCGCATTCGTAGTCGGCCTGCTTCAATACGTCGAGCGGAGGGTTGCCGTCGTAGCGCTTCTCCAGACCTTCCTCGACTTTTTTGAGGAACAGGGAGGTCTCATCCCAGCCTTCGGGGCAGGGGAATTTCGGCATGAACGCGCCGTCTTCGTGGTCGTCGAACATCACGTTGCATCGTTCGGCGATAACGAGCGTATTGTCGCAGGCGTCCGGGTGGTCCTTGAACAGTTCGCGCATTTCTTCGGCGGTTTTGATGTAGTAGCCGGTGCCGTCGAACTTGAATCGGTCCGGATCGTCAAGGCGGGAACCGGAGTTGATGCAGAGCATGGCGTCCTGCGCCTGTGCATCTTCGGCGTGTACGTAGTGGGAATCGTTGGTGGCCAGCAGTGGTGCGTTGAGTTTCTTGGCGATGGTCAGCAGGTCACCGGTCACCTGAGTTTCGATGGGCAGACCGTGATCCATAAGTTCGACGAAGAAGTTGTCTTTGCCGAAGATGTCCTGGAATTCGCCGGCGGCGCGCAGGGCCTCATCGAATTGACCGAGGCGCAGACGGGTCTGGATGATGCCCGAGGGGCAGCCGGAGGATGCGATCACGCCTTTGGAATAGGTGGCGAGCACCTCCTTATCCATTCGCGGATAACGCATGACGCGACCTTCGAGGTTGGCCACGGACGAGGCTTTGATGAGGTTGACCAGGCCTTCGTCGTTTTCGGCCCACATGGTCAAGTGGGTGATAAGACCACCACCGGAGACGTCGTCGCGGCGCTGGGCTTCGGTGCCCCAATGCACGCGGGACTTGTCTTGACGTGCGGTTTCCGGGGTCACATAAGCTTCGATGCCGATGATGGGCTTGACGCCATTGGCCACGCAGTTGGTGTACATCTCGTAGGCGCCATGCATGTTGCCATGGTCGGTGATGCCGACCGCAGGCATGCCAAGTTCGGCCGCACGCTTGGCCAAATCAGGAATCTTCGACGCACCATCGAGCAGCGAATAGTGCGTGTGGTTATGCAGTTGCACAAAGTTGTTCCCGTAATCAGCCATGCGTTCCACCATACCGTGTGGTCTGGGCGGCGGTAAATATTTACCGGCGATTATCGTGGTTGGCCAGTTAATTAGATGTAGCCGCTCCGCATGGTCTCTTTTCGCTATTTTTTTATGCAGTATCGCCGTGCTTTCACAACATTGTGGATAACTCAGCAAGCTAGAACCACATACCCCGTTTCAGCTGGACAAGGGCTTCCTACCTTCTTTACGCTCAAGACACTTGATTCACGTTTTACGTTCAACAGAGGAGTTGATACAAGTGGACTTGCCAAGTATACTTGCACCCATAAGTGGGGAGGATCCTTTGATTCTTCCCTCAGCACACAGGGAACGGAAACATGGCGAACAGCCCATCGCCGACTCGGACATTCTCCATGTCTACCGATATGGCATCGAAGTCGACATCAACGTTCTTCGTTTTCCTCCCACTCATGTGCTTGTCGGGACTGGAGCGTCTGGTGCCATTTTGTATGAAATCGGCGTCATTGAACGCGAATGGATTCCGGGAACATATGAGCATGTCATCGTGCACGCCATGCGAGCTCGACTGACCTATGAAATGAAATGGTTGACGATGCAATACCAGGATGGTGATAACGATGAAATTTGAAGACTACTCCCCCGAAGTGCAAGCCAAACTCATGGAAATCGGCAACGCTGCGGCAGATGCCGTGGAGTCTCAGGAATCACCAGCAGAAGGCATTCCCGAGGACAGCCCAAACTTCTCTCCCGAACTGGAGCTCAGCCGTCTAATCAATCGACGCAAAGCCGAACTGGAATACATTGATGCCCGCATTGCGCAGATGGTACTGCTCATGCATGAGCGTGGCCAATCATGGGAAACAATTGGTCGCAAGCTCGGTATCACGGGTGAAGCTACTCGTTTGCGATATGCCAAGATGGAGAGACCACGGCAATAACTGTAGTGCCAGCTGAGTTCGCGAATCATCTCGGCGAGAGAGGCTTCATCGCTAATCGTCATATTAGTCAGTTCAGACGCTCAGCTCTTTTGTCGGCACTCGGCAATGAGGGCGGCACAGAGCAAAATGACCTGGGCGACGAGGTTGAACCAAATGAGCACGCCGATCAACGCGGCGAACGGGGCAAGCATCGGATTCCGGGAGGCTCCGGCTAATAGTCGCGCACCGAGAAGCTGCATTGCGGAAACCGTCAGAGATCCCAGTAACGCGCCGAGTATCGTGAATCGTCCGGCTTTGATGCGGGAGACCACGCGCAGCAGCAACATGAACAACGCGAAATTCAGTGCGACGCCGGTACCGAAACCGGTCATCTCCAAAAGCACGGTGCCGGGCAACGAACTGCTGGGGATGCCGCCCCATTGCAGCAGTCGGCGTACGATGCCGCCGGACACCGTACCGGCCGCGGTCGAAAGAATGAACAGTATTGCGATGGCGATGGCGGCAAGCGTATCGCGTAACCTTGCGACGACGATATTGAGCTCGTCGCCGCAGTCGTCGAACATTGCCCGTACGGCGTGGCGCAGCGAGTTCATCCAGCCGGTCACTGTCCACCAGAATATGGCCAACGTGGCCAGACCGGTCCACGTCAATGTGCTTGACATGGTGCCTAGCGCGGAAGACGTCAGAAACGAGTCGGCCACACCGGGAATGACTTCACGCACCGCGTCGATCAGCATTTGCTGCCAATCAATGTTGCCGACCATGATGAGACCGAGCACGCTCACCGCAATCCAGATTCCGGCAAAAAAGGCGAATAGCAGACCATATGCCAGACCATTCGCCAGCAGGGGGCCGCTCCGCGACACATACCGGTCGAGCACGCGCCCAGGCAGCGAACGTGCACACGCGTCCGCTCCCCTGTCAATCGCACTCTTCAACCCATGCATAGTTCGACTGTAGCCGTTGTCACCGTTGTTGAAACAGCATGACGCGAAATCGCATTTAGCCAGCTCAAACGATGGCAACCATCAACGCCCCACTCAATTGTTCAGAATCGGATACCATATGAGTATTCAATTCATCCGTCGGAGTTCAATGTCAGCAGTCCTCACCAACTGATGTCTTGCTAACCCGCTGGCCGCCCTAGTATCTACTGTTTCTTGTGGTCTTCGTTCAACAGCCAGTCAAGCGCGTATACCTGTCGGATGCCTTCGTGGGAGTAGGGCCGTTCGTCATCCAGCGTAATCAGTGTCTTGGGATAGTTGTCACGCACGGCGCGCAGCGAGGACAGCTCCCGATCCAGCGTCGCCGAATCGTGCACCGATTCGCTGACCTGGTAGTACCGACACCCGCCTGGCCCGTTCGTGACGAAGTCGATCTCGCCGCCGGAGCTCTGTCCGACATACACGTCGCCCTCGCGGCGCATCAGTTCGAGGAACACCACGTTCTCGAGGAGGCGTCCAATGTCCCGCACGTTGTTGGAGCACAGGATACGTCGCATCCCCAAGTCCACGGCATAGTACTTCTTCTCCTGCTTGAGAATCCTCTTGCCTTTGATGTCGTATCGGTGGGCCGGGTAGAGGATGAACGCGTCGGACAGGCCGTCAAGGTAGCTAGACACTGTCGGTGCCGTGATCTTGGTTACCAGCGAGGTCATGTGTTGGCGATGGTCTTGGGCGTGGTCAGGTTGCCGATGTTGCCGAACATGTAGCGGGTGAGTGCGCCGAGCGCCCCGATGTTGGAGGCGCCGAGACGTTCGGCGACGTCCTTGAGCAGCACGGTGTTCAGGATGCCGTCGAGATAGTCGTGAAGCATCGTCTCGTCGCCGGGGAAGCCCACGGTCGCCGGCATTGCGCCGTCACGCAGGTAGTCGGACCAGACGCGTCGTAGGCCGCGATCGTCGTCGGAACGGGCACGGACAACGACCAGGAAACGGTTTTTATCAGCAGGAGATTCTGCAATCCGGATGGCATATACCGTCCGGCTTCATTACTGCTTTGGCTCATTTCTGTTCACTTCACGCTGGAGTACCGAGACACGTTGAGCGGAAATACCGGTAATTCGCGTACGGTTACCGACCATTGGCCTGAATGGTACTCAGCATCCGCAGTCACTTGGGGTATGGTCATGACGGAGAGCCATCATGACCGATCTCTCGTTATTTTGGGATGAATCCGGCGAAGCCGGAACTGAATCTAAATATTAAAACGCATGATGCACACGTTGCGGAATTAGTCCACCAGAACTTCGGCATATTCGGCAGGTTCAGCGGGTTCGATATGTCGGGCACGCATGGCATCGAGGGCGGCAGCCAAGTCGGCCGGGTACTGGGACCGGACCGTGGTCCAGACGCGGGTGCGAGGATGACGGAATTCGAGCTTCATGGCGTGCAGCCACTGCCGGTCAAGTCCCAAGGCCTCAGACAGCACCGGATTGGCACCATACATGGGGTCGCCGTACAGGGGATGCCCAATCGAGGAGAAATGCACGCGAATCTGATGAGTACGTCCGGTCTCCAGATTCACGGATACCAGAGTGGCCTCATGGCCGAAACGCTCCAGCACATCCCAGTGCGTAACGGCCGGTTTGCCGGCCGGAGTCACGCAGAAGCGGAAATCGGACACTTTGGCGCGCCCGATCGGTGCCTCAATGGTTGCTTTGTTCTCTTTAAGACCACCCTGCACGAGCGCATGATAGGTTTTCTTTACCTCATGCTCGGCGAACTGCCGACGCATCTCGGTGTACGCAAGGTCGGACTTGCACACCAACATCAAGCCGGAAGTGCCTACATCAAGGCGAGAAACGATGCCCTCACGCCCGGCCGCACCATAGGAAGTGATATGCACACCGCGGTCACGCAGTGATCCGAGCACGGTTGGACCGGTCCAGCCAACCGAGGCATGCGCCGCCACGCCTACAGGCTTATCGACTACAACGACATCATCGTCTTCGTAGACAACGGCCATATCAGTTGCGATAGGCTCAGGCTCGGCCTGTTCCTCCGCCAAATCAAATTCGACGGTCTCCCCCGCCTGCAATGTGCTGGACCGCGCAACTTCACGCCCTAAAACGCGCGCCTGCCCGGAGTCAACCAGATCGGCGGCTTTAGATCGTGAAATACCCAGCATTTTGGCCACGGCTACGTCGAAACGCTTACCCACCAATGCATCGGGAGCAGGGACTATTCGACTCATTACTTGGCGTCCGCCTCCGGCTCAGACTGTAGGGATTCGTCGGATTGCTCGATGAGATCCTTGTGTGAGAACGGCTCCCCCATAAGAATCAGAATCACCAGGACCACACCGGCGACTACCAGATAGATATCCGCCACATTGCCAACGGACCAGCCATAGTTAAGGAAATCCACCACTTTGCCGTTGAGGAAGCCGTCAGCGTACATAACACGGTCAATCAGGTTGCCCAGAGCGCCTGCAAACGCGAAAGAAATCGCCACCGACCATTTCATGGAGACAGCGCGCACCCCAGCCACAGCAAGGGCCACGCAAGCCACAACGGCCAACAGACTGATTACCCAAGTAGCGCCTGATCCCATGCCCAAGGACGCGCCCGGATTGCGCACCAAGGTGAAGGACAGCAGTCCGGGAATCACGCGAATGGTCTGACCGTTGGATAACGCGGCCATCGCCCAAGCCTTGGTGAGCTGATCGACAATCAGCGCAGCCGCGGCCACACATGCAAAGACGGCCACGCGAGTGCGCAGCCGTCCCTGTTGGTTCGTCATACGACCTGTACCTGCCTACGCTCAGTTGGTCTTGGACGAGGTCTGGTCGACGTAGTTGTTCGACTCGGAAACCTGCGATGCCAGCTGGCCGAGGTACTCGGTGAGGCGGGCGCGGTATTCAGTCTCGAACTGCTTGAGGCTCTGGATGTTGCCCTCGACGACCTTGGACTGAGCCTGAAGGTTGTCGCGCACCTGCTCGGCATACGTATCGGCTGCAGAGCGGGTGTTCTTGTCGTACGCATCAGCTGCGGAACGAGTGTTCTTGTCATACTCGGCGGCACGCTGCTGCACTTCCTTCTCGTAGTTGTCAGCGTCATCGTGCTGAGACTTGGAGTAGTTGTCCGCATCCTGACGAGTCTTGACGGAGTATGCGTCGGCCTCAGAACGGGTGTTCTGGGAGTAGGTCTCGGCATCCGCGTGAGTCTGGTCACGGTAAGCGTCGGCCTCGGAACGGGTACGCTCCGAATAGGTGTCGGCGTCGGAACGAGTACGAGTGGAGTAGTCGTCGGCCTCGGAACGGGTACGCTCGGAGTAGTTGTTGGCCTTGGTGACCAGATCGTTGTACTTGTTCTGGCTGGCCTCGGTGATTTCCTTGGCCTTGTTCTTGCCCTTCTCCACGTACTGATCGTGCAGCTGCATAGCCAGGGTCAGCATGGCGGTGGCGCGCTCGGGCTCGGTGCCCGGCATGGAAGCGGCGCCAGCGATCTTCTGCAGAGAACCGGTCTCGGTGCTCGGCTCGACCTTGGAAACCTGAGCACGAAGCTGGTTTTCACGCTGCTTGGCTTCTTCGAGCTGACGGGACAGCTCAGCGATCTGAGCGGACTGCTGCTGAGCGGCGGCACCCTGCTGCTGAGCAACGGCGAGCTGACGGGACAGCTCCTCGTTGGCCGCGCGGAACTGATCACGTTCCTGCTGAATGGCGGCGATCTGCTGGCCGACAGCCTCCTGGTTACCGGAGGCCTGAGCGGCCTGAGCGGTGAGCTGATCGATTTGAGCGTTCAGCTGATCGACCTGACCCTTGAGCTGCTCATTCTGGGAGGACAGCGCACGGTTGGATTCCTCGGCTTCGCTGAGCTTGGCAGAGGCAAGCTGTGCTGCCTGATCATTGCCAGCCTGAGCGGCCTGCTGGGCCTGAGCCACAGTGTTCTTCAAACCAGCATTCTCCGACTGGAGTTGCTGCACCTGACCGGTAAGATCGGAAATCTTCGCATTAAGGTTGGTTACGTCAGGACCCAGAGACTGAGTGGCCTGACCGCCGGCTACCGCCTGACGTCCAAGAGCCTCGACGGTTTCCGTGACCTGATCAAGGAAGTCATCGACCTCGTCGACATCATAGCCTTCCTTGAATCGAACAGTCTGGAAGGTATGCTCCCTAATATCCTTCGGCGTCAACAGAGCCATAAATCTTGCACCTCGCTTCGGGGCATTGCCCGCACTTACGTTGGTCTCAAGTCAGAATGCTATCACGACCCCATCGTTTCAGAACATTCGACGTGGGTTTTTATGCCGGATATATGCCTCCGGCGGGTCAAAACGGCCTCAGAACACTATCAGAACAACACTTTCCAGTACCACCAGCGCAAAATACAGCACAATGAAGCTGACATCAAGATAAATCGAACCGAGCGGCAATGGGCGAATATAGCGACGTAGCCAACGCAGAGGGGGTTCGGTAATGAAATACACAATATTGATCAGCTGGGCCACCACACCACGTGGATACCAGTTTCGTGCGAGAACGGAGACCCAGTCCAGAATCATGCGCACGAACAGAACCGTGATATACGCGTTGATGAGCCATGCAAGAATGCGGCCGATCAGAGAGAACACTAAGGAAAGCATGCTGACAGACTAACAACCGCGCATGAAAAGTTTGTTCGGAGCACAATAAGAATCGGCCGACTCCTTGCTGGGAGTCGGCCGAATACCGATATAACGTCGAATGCGAAAACTACTGAACCGGTCAGTCAGCGAACAAATCGTGTGCCGAGGCTGGTTTTGTCGGCTCTTCGACCTTGATGTTCACCTGCGCCGGGCTCAACAGGAACACGCGCGGAGTGACACGCTCGAGGGAACCACGCACGCCGAACACCACGCCGGCGGAGAAGTCCACGATGCGATATGCCACGGCTTCGGCCACACCGGTGAGATTCAGTACGACCGGAACACCGTCACGCAATGCGCGGCCGACCAGTTGAGCATCCTCATATGACTTCGGATGGATGGTGGTGATTCTGTTCACACGGCCACCGGGGAACGGCTTGGTAGTCGACGATGCGGCAGGCGCGGTGGTTGATGCCAGCGGCGTGACCGTATGGTCGGAATCAAATGCGGACTTCGGAGCCGGCTTCTGCTCCTCGTCCTCCTCGATGTAGTCGTCCTCATCGTCCACAACGTCACTCATGCCCAGATAGGACATCGCGTTTTTCATGAACCCAGCCATGGATCAGTCCTTTCAGCGCAGGAAGTCAGGGATGTCGAGATCGCCGGCCGGATCGTTCACGGCGATATTCGGATGAGCGGAAGTCGAATCATCAAAAGGCAACGATGCGGAGTCACCGGTAGCCGGTGTGAATGCCGGTTGGGCAGTGGCAGCGGGCTGTGCAGCCGGTGCTGGAGCTGGCTGTGCCACGGGAGTCGCAGGATCGGCGGCGGTTGGCACAACCGGCGTCACCGTGCTCCGAGTGTCGTCATCTTGAGCAGCGACGGGGTCAAAACCAGCAGCAATAACAGTGACACGCACTTCATCGCCATAAGCATCGTCCAGAGCAAGACCCCAAATAATCTGGGCTTCAGGGTGAATGGCCTTGCGCACCAGTTCGGTGGCAGCAGAGGCCTCCTGCAACTTCAGGTCGGTCGGACCGGCGATGTTGATCAGCGCACCGTGTGCGCCTTCAATGCTTTCCTCAAGCAGCGGAGAGCTGATGGCGATTTCGGCGGCCTGCGTGGCACGATCCTCTCCCCGTGCGGAACCGATACCAAACAGCGCAGTACCAGCACCACGAAGAATGGAGTTCACATCGTTGAAGTCGACGTGAATATAGGAGTTCATCGAAATCAGGTCAGTGATGCCCTGAACACCGGCAAGCAGTGCGGTATCAGCGGTCTTGAAGGCCTCAATAATGCCAATGGAACGGTCAGAAAGTTCGAGCAGGCGATCGTTCGGAATGACGATCAGCGCGTCGACTTCCTTGCGCAGGTTGTCGATGCCGTATTCGGCGGAAGCGGAACGCTGAGGGCCTTCGAAGCTGAACGGACGAGTAACAACCGCGATGGTGAGAGCACCCTGTTGATGAGCCGCACGAGCGACGATCGGGCTGGCTCCAGTACCGGTGCCACCGCCCTCGCCGCAGGTGACGAACACCATGTCGGCACCCCTAAGCGCCTCTTCGATATCCGACTGGTGGTCCTGGGCCGCCTTGGCTCCACGCTCCGGGTCGGCACCAGCACCGAGACCACGACTGGACTTATCGGAAAGGGAAATCTTGACATCCGCATCAGAGCGCAGAAGATCCTTCGCATCGGTATTTACCGCCACAAATTCAACATTCTGTAATCCCTCGGCAATCATGCGATTGACGGCATTACCGCCGGCACCGCCGACGCCAACAACCTTGATGTTGGTCTTGTCGTTGAACTCATTCTGCGCGATCTCGCTCACGTTTGGCTCCTGTCACTTCACGGTTACACCTAAGAGTAGCGCAAACAGGCTACTCTTGGAGGGAAATTCACGCGCAGAATGGCGCGTGTTGCGTGTATTTTCAGTATTTTCTCAGTAACTGGCGTCCATTGGGTCGTCACCGAAGAGCGCCTCACGCTCTTCGTGGGTGGTGGTACGCGATTCCAACCAGCCATACGGCAAGTGCACCTTCTTGGCGAAACGCACGCGGCCGCGCGGTTTGTCGACCACGCGTGGCGGGTATTCGATAGTCGGGTCGAGCTTGCCGATCTCGCGGTCCACATCGGTCAGGCTCTCGCACTCCATAAAGGCCTTGCGGGTGGACCCGCCCACCGGGAATCCTTTCAGATACCAGGCGATGTGCTTGCGCAGATCGTGGACGGCCATCATCTCATCGCCCTCATAAAACTCGGTAAGCAGCTCGGCATGACGGTGAATCACCCGGCAGACCTCGCCCAGATTCGGATTGAGCCGTTCGGGATTGCCCTCGAAGGCGTTTTTGATGTTGGCGAACAGCCACGGCCGGCCCTGGCATCCGCGGCCGATGGCCACACCGTCGCAGCCGGTCTCGCGCACCATTTCGAGCGCATCCTCGGCACCCCAGATATCGCCATTGCCGAATACCGGAATGTTGAGGTGTTCCTTGAGCTCGCCGATGCGGGACCAGTCGGAATGACCGCCATAGTATTCGGCGGTGGTGCGGGCATGCAGGGTTACGGCCTTGCAGCCCTCCTCCTGCGCGATGTGTCCGGCTTCGAGGAAGGTCTCATGGTTATGGTCGATGCCGACGCGGATCTTCGCGGTGACGGGGATGCCCGCCGGCTCGCATACGGCGACCACGCGCTGGATGAGCTCGGTGAAGATGTCGGTTTTCCAAGGCAAGGCCGAACCACCGCCTCGACGAGTGACCTTGGGCACCGGGCAGCCGAAGTTCAGATCCACATGGTCGGCCATGTTGCCGTCGACCACGATTTTCGCCGCCTGTTCGGTGATGGAGGGGTTCACGCCGTACAACTGCAGTGAACGGATTTTTTCGCTTTTGGCGAAATGACAGAGGCGCAGTGCTTTCGGGTTATGCGCCACGAGGGCTCGAGCGGTGATCATCTCGGCCACGTAGAGTCCATCGGGACCATATTCCTCGCAAATCACGCGGAAGGGCCAGTTGGTCACTCCCGCCATCGGCGAGAGCACCACCGGGGTCGGCACGGTGATGTTGCCGAGTTGGACCGGGGCGATATGCACCGGGGTCCCGGGGCGCGCCGGCGCGTCCGTACGTGGGTCGAGGTTGTCGGTCTCGTGATGCTCGGTGAGCACTGTTTCGGATTCGGATTGTGCCATGTGATTCCTAAGAAAATAAGTAGGGGCTCCCCTGAGAGAGGAGCCCCGGCGTCTATCGCCGCCACTTCGCCTACAAACAGCCCACTGGGATGTTT
Organism: Bifidobacterium sp. 2450; assembly: GCF_041900695.1. Taxonomy (NCBI): domain Bacteria; kingdom Bacillati; phylum Actinomycetota; class Actinomycetes; order Bifidobacteriales; family Bifidobacteriaceae; genus Bifidobacterium; species Bifidobacterium sp. 2450. The sequence continues at coordinate 105,534 of NZ_JBHEEA010000002.1, read as the reverse complement.
TCCTTACGGCTCAGCCCACAGAGGGGAGCCCAAGTTGTGCGACTCCGGCTTAGTACAGGCCGCCGGCTTCCCGAACGCCGGACTCAGGCCAAGGCTCACCGCCCATTTCCACAGGCTTCAGGGGCACGCGGGTGCGCTTCTCGCCGATACGGGCGGCCACGTAATCGGCCACCTTGTCAAGAGCGACGCGCTCCTGGGCCATGGTGTCACGCTCACGGATGGTCACGGCGTGGTCCTCGAGGGTGTCGAAGTCCACGGTGATGCACAGCGGGGTGCCGATCTCGTCCTGACGACGGTAACGACGACCGATGGCACCGGACTCGTCGTAGTCGATCATCCACTCGTTGAAGCGCAGGTCGTCGGCCAGGTTCTGGGCCACGGTCTGCAGTTCGGGCTTCTTGCTCAGCGGCAGCACGGCGGCCTTGACCGGGGCCAGACGCGGGTCGAGACGCAGCACGGTGCGCTTGTCAACGCCGCCCTTGGTGTTCGGGGCCTCGTCCACATCGTAGGCGTCCACGAGGAAGCACATCAGGGAGCGGGTCAGGCCGGCGGCCGGTTCGATGACGTACGGCACGTACTTCTCGCCGGTGGCCTGGTTGAAGTAGCTCAGGTCTTCGCCGGAGTGCTTGGAGTGCGCGCTCAAATCGTAATCGGTACGGTTGGCGATGCCTTCGAGCTCGCCCCAGTCGGAACCCTGGAAGCCGAACTTGTATTCGATGTCCACGGTGCGCTTGGAGTAGTGGGAGAGCTTCTCCTTCGGGTGCTCGTAGTGGCGCAGGTTCTCCGGCCTGACGCCGAGGTCGATGTACCAGCGGGTGCGGGCGTCGATCCAGTACTGGTGCCATTCCTCATCGGTGCCGGGCGTGACGAAGAACTCCATCTCCATCTGCTCGAACTCACGGGTGCGGAAGATGAAGTTACCCGGGGTGATCTCGTTACGGAAGGACTTACCCATGTTGGCGATGCCGAACGGCGGCCTGGAACGGGAAGAGGTCATCACGTTCTTGAAGTCCACGAAGATGCCCTGTGCAGTCTCCGGGCGCAGGTAGTGCAGGCTGTTCTCGTCCTCGACCGGGCCGAGGTGGGTGCGCAGCATCATGTTGAAGTCGCGCGGTTCGGTCCACTGGCCACGGGTGCCGCAGTTCGGGCAGACGATGTCCTTCATGCCGTTTTCCGGCATCTTGTCGTCGTGCTTCTCGGCGTAGGATTCCTCGAGCTTGTCGGCGCGGTTGCGCTTGTGGCAGTTGAGACACTCGACGAGCGGATCGTTGAACACGCTCACGTGGCCGGACGCCACCCACACTTCGGGCGGCAGAATGATGGAAGTGTCGACACCGACGACATCAGGACGGGTGACGACCATGGAGCGCCACCATTCACGCTTGATATTGTCCTTGAGAGCGACGCCGAGGGGGCCGTAATCCCAAGCGGAACGGGTGCCGCCGTAAATTTCGCCGGCGGGGAACACGAAGCCGCGACGCTTCGCAAGGGATACGACTTCATCGAGTTTGGACTGAGCCACAATGCACCTTCTGGTTTGAACGGTTTGGGGGTCTAATAACAACCGCTTCAGGATAGCCGTATATGGTGACAGGTCAGGCGGCATTATCCGGTATATGTTCCGCGTCTCACGAGCGGCCGTTCGCAGCGATTCCTCTATCGCAACACCTCCATATTGTTCCTGTTGTTTTACCCTTCCCGAATTTGTACCACTGGCATCGCGTCAGCGTCACAAATGCGGGAGATGTTGCTCGGCGGAGGCGTCTATGTATCACGAATGGACGGGACGCGCCAGACCTGACGACACGTATCGAACAAATCCGTCACGATAATGTCCATGTTGGCGCATAGCGTCGGCACTGTAATGCAGGGGAACTCGCATGTGGTTCGCGAGTTGAGAAAGGCCTGAGCCTGACCCTTAGAACCTGTTGGTTAAGACCATCGTAGGGAGCAGTAAATGAGCAATAGTGCATCATCGTTTACCGGTGTGTCCAGCGGTTGTACCGCCGGGACTCCGGTTCCAGCCGATTCACCCATCCGTGACAATATCGCCGATGCCGTTCGCCGCGTACGCGAGACGACTCCGTTGGCCCAGTCATTCACCAATTTTGTGACCATCAATTTGGTTGCCAACGCGCAACTGGCGGCCGGCGGCACTGCGGCCATGAGTTTCCTGCCGGACGACGTGATCGAAACCGCGAAAATCGCGGGCGCGAACTACATCAACGTGGGCACGCTGCTGCCGTTCTATAAGGACGCACTGCCCGAAATCGCCCAGCGACTCAACTACTTGGACAAGCCGTGGGTGCTCGACCCGGTGGCCGCCGGCATCGGCCGCACCCGTACCGCCATTCTTCAGGCCTTCAAGGCCGCTCCCCCGACCATGATTCGCGCGAATGCATCCGAGGTAATCGCGCTGGCGAACATGTGGGGGCTCAATACCGAAACCGTGGGGGACGTTTCCGAGCACCGCCCCGCCGGAGTGGAATCCGTCGACGACGTGGAGTCCGCAACCGGTGCGGCGGTGGCGCTGGCACAGTATCTGACCGAACAGCACGCCAAGCATTCCTCCCATGACGCTTCCACCCGCTGCGCCGTGGCCGTGTCCGGCATCGCCGATCTGGTGACCGATGGCGAAACCGTGTACCGGCTGCCGGGCGGTAGCGCGATGATGACCAAGATCACCGGTGCCGGCTGCTCGCTGGGCGGCGTGGCTGCCACGTATTTGGCGGTCTCCGATCCGTTGACCGCCGCCCTGTCCGCGTCTCTGCTGTACAACCGCGCGGGAGAGGTGGCCGATACAAGTTCGCACGGGCCGGGCTCGTTCCAAGTCGCGTTCCTTGACGCGCTGTGGAATGTGACCGCCGGACAGGTGGCGGAATCCGAGATTTTGGTGCAGTAGTTTCAGTTCCCTCTGATGAGGGAGCTCATAACAGTTTTTTCCAATAAGACTTCCACAAGAAACAACAAAAGCAGGAATAATAATGAATATTGAATACCCATACGACTCCATGCGCGACAGCTTCGACCTGTCCGCGTACTTCGTGGTGGGGCCGGAGGACTGCAAAGGCCGTCCGCTGACCGACGTGGTGGATCAGGCTCTGCACGGCGGCGCAACCTTCATCCAACTGCGCGCCAAGGAGGCCGATGCCTCTGAGCTGACCGACATGGCTCGCGACATCGCGCAGATCATCGAGGACAATGAGAAGTCCGATTCCGTGGCCTTTGTGATCGACGACCGTGCCGACGTGGTGTGGCAGGCCCGCCGCAAGGGCATCAAGGTGGACGGTGTGCACATCGGCCAAACCGACATGGAGCCGCGCGAAGCCCGCGCCCTGCTCGGCGACGAGGCCATCGTGGGTCTGTCGGCTGAGACCGAAAGCCTCGTTCGGCTCATCAACGAGCTGCCCGACGGCTGCATCGACTACATTGGCGCCGGCCCTCTGCACGTCTCCACCACCAAGCCCGAGGCTTCCGTGGGCGGCAACGACGGCTCCGGCAAGACGCTGGACGCCGCCCAGATCAACACCATCTGCGTTGCCAGTGAATTCCCGGTGGTCGTGGGCGGCGGCGTGACCGCAGCCGATATGGCCATGCTCGCCGATACCAAGGCTGCCGGCTGGTTCGCGGTCTCCGCCATCGCGGGTGCCGAGGACCCGGAAGAGGCCGCGCGCACCATGGTCGAAGACTGGAAGGCCGTCCGCGGCGACAAGAAGCACGGCTACGCGCCGCGCGTCGTAACCCACACCCCCGTTACTGACACTCAGGCTGCTCAGGAGGGGGCCGCGAAGCCTGGTTCCGAGGCCACTGAGAAGAAGTTCACCAACGCCAAGGACGCCAAGGATGCCCAGAAGCTTGCCAAGCAGCAGCGCGTGGACATCGCTGCCCGTGGTTCCAAGCAGCGCGACAAGGCGCACATCCGCAAGACCAAGTCCGTACCGTTCACCTATCAGTACGGTTCCTACGATCTGGAAGTGCCGTACACCGAAATCAAGCTGAGCGACACGCCCGGCGTGGGCCCGAACCCGCCGTTCCACGATTACAACACCGAAGGCCCCAAGTGCGACCCGAAGGAAGGCTTGAAGCCCCTGCGTCTCGACTGGATTCGCGACCGCGGCGACATCGAAGACTACGAGGGCCGCCGCCGCAACCTTGAGGACGATGGCAAGCGCGCCATCAAGCGCGGCCGCGCCACCAAGGAATGGCGTGGACGCAAGCATGAGCCGATGCGCGCCAAGGATCACCCGATCACCCAGATGTGGTACGCCCGCCACGGCATCATCACCCCGGAGATGCAGTACGTGGCCACCCGCGAGAACTGCGATGTGGAGCTCGTGCGCTCCGAGCTGGCCGCCGGCCGCGCAGTGATGCCCTGCAACATCAACCACCCCGAGGCCGAGCCGATGATTATCGGATCCGCCTTCCTGACCAAGCTCAACGCCAACATGGGCAACTCGGCCGTCACCTCCTCCATCGATGAGGAAGTGGAGAAGCTGACGTGGGCCACCAAGTGGGGTGCCGATACCGTGATGGACCTGTCCACCGGTAACGACATCCACACCACCCGTGAGTGGATTCTGCGCAACTCCCCCGTGCCGATCGGCACCGTGCCGATGTACCAGGCCCTCGAAAAGGTCGAGGATGATGCCTCCAAGCTGAGCTGGGAGCTGTTCCGCGACACCGTGATCGAACAGTGCGAGCAGGGTGTGGATTACATGACCATCCACGCCGGCGTGCTGCTGCGTTACGTGCCGCTGACCGCCAACCGCGTGACCGGCATCGTCTCCCGCGGTGGCTCCATCATGGCCGACTGGTGCCTGCGCCACCACCAGGAGAGCTTCCTGTACACGCACTTCGACGAGCTGTGCGACATCTTCGCCAAGTACGACGTGGCGTTCTCTCTGGGCGATGGCCTGCGCCCCGGCTCCCTGGCCGACGCGAACGACGCCGCGCAGCTTTCCGAGCTCATGACTCTGGGCGAGCTGACTGAGCGCGCCTGGGCCAAGGACGTGCAGGTGATGATCGAGGGGCCGGGCCACGTGCCGTTCGACACCGTGCGCATGAACATCGAGCTGGAGAAGGCCGTGTGCCACAACGCCCCGTTCTACACCCTCGGACCGCTGACCACCGATACCGCTCCGGGTTACGATCACATCACCTCCGCTATCGGTGCCACCGAGATCGGTCGTTACGGCACCGCTATGCTGTGCTACGTGACCCCGAAGGAACACCTCGGCCTGCCGAACAAGGATGATGTGAAGCAGGGCGTGATTGCCTACAAGATCGCCTGCCACGCCGCAGACATCGCCAAGCACCACCCGCACGCGATGGATCGTGACAATGCGATTTCCAAGGCTCGCTTTGAGTTCCGTTGGCTCGACCAGTTCAATCTGTCCTACGATCCGGACACCGCCATCGCCTTCCACGACGATACCCTGCCCGCCGAGCCGGCCAAGATGGCGCACTTCTGCTCGATGTGCGGCCCGAAGTTCTGCTCGATGGCCATCTCCCAGAACATCCGCAAGGCATTCGGTGGCGAGGCCGCTCAGCAGCAAATCGTGAAGGAGGCTGCTGCAGGCATCGACTCCGAGGCACTGGCTAAGGCCAAGGCCAATGTCGATAACGGCGTGGTGTCCGCCAACGTGCTCAGCCCCGAAGAAATCCTCGCCGGCATGGATGCGATGAGCAAAAAGTACACCGCCCAAGGCGGCAAGCTCTACTCCACCGCCCAGGAGTAAACCTCTCTGGCTCCCCTCTCTGAGGGGAGCCAATTATTATGCCCGGTGGTGTCTTAATTCGGGGCGGCGCTCGACTCGCTCGAAGGCGGTGACGAGGTCGGCAGCACGGATCGCGCCGCGGCGGTCCTTGGCGGCCACCAGAGCGGCCTCGGTCCAAATGGCGCACACTTCGGCGCCACTCCAGCCTTCAGTCCGCTGTGCGATATCGGCCAACGGCAGTTCGCCCTCAATTGACAGCGAACGGGCCTGCACCTGCAGAATGCCCAAACGGTCGCGCTCGGACGGCATCGGGAAAGGAATCTGCCAGTCGAAACGGCCCGGACGCAACAAAGCAGGATCCACGTCCTCAATACGATTGGTCGCAGCGACCACCACAACATTGCCCTTGGACTCGAAACCATCCATCAACGTCAGCAACTGTGCCACCAAGCGCTTGCCGACGCCATTGGTATCGTTCTCGCGCGAGGACGCAATCGAATCGATCTCATCAAAGAAGATGATGGCGCGCTTGTCCGCCTGCGCGGCGGCGAAAATCATGCGCAGCGTTTCCTCACTATCGCCTACATACTTGCTCACAATGGTCGGGCCGGACACTAGATAGAACTGCGCGTCCGCCACATTGGCGATGATGCGGGCCAAATGCGTTTTGCCGGTGCCCGGAGCACCGGTGAAGATCACGCCCTTGATGGGCTTGGCACCAATCGCACGCATCTGCGCACTGTTGCCCAGCTGCGTTTCGATGAGCTCCTTGGCGCGCGTAATCACCTGCTCATAACCGCCGAACGAATCGAAGGTAAGCGACGGATCGCTGCCCGGCGTGATGCGGTACTGCTTGATGTCGTCATCATGGTCAGATTCGCCAGGACGGATGGCCGTGGGCCACAGCACTCGTTCGATGCCGAACAGGTCGGTGAACTGCACAGTATTGCCGGGCATGATCGAAGTCGGATAATCACCCTCAAGCAGTTCGAGGCCGTTGGAAGTCTCCAGGACCACGCCTTCGTTGAGCGCACGGCGCACGATGCCCACACGGGGCTTCAACGGCCACACATCATGCGGCACTTTGCGATAGAAATCCGTACCGACGAGCAACACGTCGCCCACATCGAACACTTCCTGACGCGGAAATGTGAGCTGTGTGGTGTGTCCGTTAGGCATTACGCCAAAATATGCGGTGCGTTCATCGTCAAAACCGGTGATGCGCACCAAGACGCCGTCACGGCGCAGTACATCGTTATCAGCCATGTCCTCCTCCCGAACATTTCATGAATCAATCGCAATCAGCAAACCTTCCCCATCTCACCACAGGAGCGGCAAAACATCAAGGAAAACCGCTCCGAAAAAACATCATGGGCCCCACTTAGAATGAACACTATGGCACAAATTGCAACATCTCCACTTCCCGCTGTTCTCGCGATCTCCGGCTCCGACTCGTCCGGCGGTGCCGGCATGCAGGCCGACCTGAAGACCATGCTGGCCTGCGGCGTGTTCGGCATGAGCGCCATCACCGCGCTCACCGCACAGAACACCACCGGCGTGCGTTCCATTCAGGACACCAAACCGGACATTCTCGCCGATCAGATCAACATGGTGTTTGAGGATATTCCGCCGGTCGCGGTGAAAATCGGCATGGTGTCTGCCACTGACCTCATCGACGTCATCGCTGAACGACTCACCTTCCATCACGCCACGAACATCGTGCTCGACCCGGTTATGGTGGCCACTTCCGGTGCCAAGCTCATCAGTGACGATGCCATTGCAGCCTTGACCGGCAAACTGTTCCCGATGGCCACGGTCGTGACTCCGAACATTCCCGAGGCCGAAGTGCTGACCGATACGCTGATTCGCGATCAGGAGGATATGGAGGCCGCCGCCCACCGCCTCGTGGAGCGTTATGGCTGTGCCGCGCTGGTCAAGGGTGGTCATGGCACCGAGGATGCCAACGATGTGCTTGCCGAGACGGATGGAACCGTGACCTGGTTTGATGGCGCGCGTATCAATAATCCGAACACGCACGGCACCGGATGCACGCTAAGCTCCGCCATCGCCTCGTATCTGGCGCTTGGCGACACATTGCCCAAGACCATCAAGCATGCGAAGAAGTATCTGACCGGTGCGCTGAAGGCCCAGCTGAGTCTTGGCCACGGCTCCGGCCCGATGGATCATTTCTGGAAGTATCGCTGAGTCCTACTGGCCCCCCTCTCTGAGGGGAACCAAGTAATAAAAGGAGAATCATGATTATTGACCGTAATGCCGTTACTCAGGAAGTGCCGATCGACCCGGAAACCGGCAAACCGTACCTCAACACCGTGGCCGCCATTCAGGTGTCGGCCAATGGCGTGGGCTCCGAGGTTTCGCCATACGTGGCTCAGGCCGTCGAGGTGATTCGCGAATCCGGCCTGCCGCAGGAAACCAACGCCCTGTTCACCAACGTGGAAGGCAATCTGGACGACGTGCTCAAGGTGGCCGGTGAGGCCGCCAAGAAGCTCGCCGAGCAGGGCTACCGCACTTCTCTGGTGCTGCACATGGATATCCGCCCCGGCTTCACCGGCCAGCTGACCGAAAAGCCCAAGCTGGTGGATGAGATCCTCGCCGACAAGCAGGCGAAGTAGCAAAGCATTGCTTCCACCAGCAAGGGCATGCTTTGTTATTACACGTTTCATGGGGCGGTAGCTCACCCATGGGGTGGTAAATATCTCATGGGGCGGTAGGCGAAAACGGCTCTATTCTGCGGAAAGGCATAATCCGCTAACCGCCCCATGGGCCGAATACCACCCCATGAGTGTTTTACCGCCCCATGGGAATCGCGGTTCTGCCTTCTTTCGACGGGGTAAAAGCGTAAGTGGGGCATATGTAGGAGCGTTACAACCTCTGTTATCGTTCACAATGTGACCGCAACGCGGCGTGCCACAAAATCGAACCTATAGTTAAGCCCCATGCAGTGAGCTATCTCACAACGATTGGCTCGCTACGTGGAATTCAAGACTTGGACCGCAAACGTCGTTCATCCCACACAATGGGAGGGCGAACGGAACACGCAGTCCAATCAAGAGTTCGCTCGCCGCAACACCATTGAGCAGTTGCACGCGGGCAGGTTTGCAAGAAGAGGGCTCAAATATGACTGCTGCTGAACAGCAGATTTCCGGCAATCCCCCGGCTATGGAAAACGCACAAGCACGTACCACCGTGATGGATCAAGCCAAGGTTCAGGATATTATCTCGCGCATGGATCGCGCACATGAAACCCCGATGTTCCATCGCATCGTGACGCTGGTCGCCGCTGGCATGCTGATGGACAGCATCGACGTATATATTGGCAGCGCCGTTGCCTCCAGCGCGTTGGCTACCCACTGGTCCACCGTTGCGCAAAATTCCACCTTTATGTCCGCAGGCTTCCTGGGTCTGCTGGTCGGTTCGCTGCTGGCCGGCTTCGTCGGTGACCTGGAGGGCCGCCGCGTGGCTTACCAAATCAACCTGCTGCTGTTTGGCGGCTTCACCTTCCTCGGCGCATTCGCCCCGAACATGGCCGTGCTGTCCCTGTGCCGTCTGGGTGCCGGCCTGGGCCTCGGCGCTGAAATCGTCACCGGCTTCGCCATGGTCAACGAGTTCGCACCGATGAACCGCCGTGGCCACTGGTGCGCGATTGTCTCGCTCGTGGCCAACTGCGGTGTGCCGATCGCTATGCTGCTGTGTGCATGGATCATCCCCCGCTGGTCCTGGCGTCCGCTGTTCGTGGCCATCGGTCTGGGGGCCGCCATCATCTGGTGGCTGCGCCGCGACATCCCCGAATCCCCGCGTTGGCTCGCCGTGCACGGCCGTTACGATGAGGCCGACGCCATCGTCAAGCAGCTTGAGGCCAACGGCTCCGAACCGATCGACGCAGCCGCCAAGGCCGACACCAGCGACACCCGCAACGCCGGCGGCCGTTCGCTCGGCATCTGCCTGCTTGTGGCTGTGGTTGCTGTGGCCGCCACGAACGTGTGCTCCTACGCCTTCACTTCTTGGGTTCCGACGATTCTGGTCAAGCGTGGTATTAACCTGTCCAGCTCGCTGCTCACCTCCACGGCGATGATGCTCGGCGCCCCGGTCGGCTGCCTGATTGGCTCTCTGCTTATCGACCGCATCGGCCGCAAGCGCACGATTGTGCCGGCCTTCCTGTTCACTGGCGTGTTCGGTTTGATGTATGCCTTCCAGACCTCTACCGTGAGCGCAATTATCGTTGGCTTCCTGCTCATGATGTGCCTGTACGTGCTTATGGCTTCCGTGGTGGCTGTGTACGCTCCGGAACTGTTCGCCACCAAGGTTCGCTTCCGTTGCGTCGGTTTCGCGAACGCCGTGGCCAAGCTGCTCAATGTGTTGATGCCTATGGTGGTGGGTTGGATGCTCACCTCGCTTGGTGTTACGTCCATCTTTGTGGCCATTAGCGCGATTGCTATTGCATCGATGTTGATTGTCGGCTTCTTTGGCGCGGAGACTGCGCAGAAGTCGGTTGGGTGATGGTTTCCTCACAGTGGAATAACTGCTGATAATGTCCATTCGGCGTCTTGCGTGGTGATATGCAGGGCGCCGTTTTGTTGTTCTAGTAATTGTCGGTAACGGTTGAGGCCGGTGCCGGTGGATAGGTCCGCACTGCCATCCGCATCCGAATCCGATGACGTGCAGGCCGTGTCGATGCAGGCGATGCGGACGGTGTCCAGTCCGATGCCAATCGTCATTACATAGCCCGCTTCCGGGTCGGCATGTTTGGCGATATTGCCGTACAGTTCCTCCAACAGCCCGGCGATCAGGTCACTCCGACCGGCTGCGCCATGAGCACCGGAAATAATCGTCTGACCTTCAAAGCCAAGCTCTGATAATCGGCGGTCACCATTGCTCGCACCATCACGAATTTGCTCGGCTAGCGGACAATCAGCGCCTGTGATGTCACATGCAATGCCAGAAGCGGCATCAACGGTCGAATCATACGGAGTCACTACACTGTGCGCCGCTTCTCCCCTGCCTTCAATAACATCAATGACCTGATGCGTGCGATCCAATGCGCCCATAGCCACGCTACGCAGTTCGCGTAATTCTTCTTCAGAAGGGGTCTTGCCATCGGCGATATTTTTGTCGAATCGCAAAATCAGGTATGCCAAATCATTGGATACGTAATCGTGAATGTCCTGAGCCGTGCGTTCCTGCTGACGGCGGTGAGCCAACTCAGCTTGTGCCAAGCTGCGTTCGTGATTCCATCGCGCTGCCATACCGCCAAGCATGAAGCCAATAAACAGCACGGCCACTGGTATCACACCATAGAGGGCAATCGCACCAAGAATCACTTGCCCAGTGCGATGCTCGGCAGAAGAACCGCTCGATTCATAGGCGCTTCCGGTGAAGTCGCTTCCCGACTGCCCTGCGCTGTCAGACCCACTGGATGAAGAGCCACCATCAGCAGCGCCACCGTCAGCAACACTACCGTCTAGGGCACTACTACTCGCCGCGCCATCCGCAGATCCACTCATCGTGTCTGAGCCGCCATCAAGCCAAGGAATGGCCACGCCACCACGCGACAACATCCACACCACAACGGCAATGCCGGCAACCGCCAGCGCCAATCGCTTATCGGTGTATCCGGCAATACCCACCGCCAATAACATGGCGAGCATTGCACCCGACGGCATCCAGATCGGACTCATGCACAACACTATCCAAGCCACCGCTACCGCCACGCATCCGGTGACCGGACGAAACGCCATCCACCCCACAATGGCAACGAATATGAACTCCGCAAGGCAGTCCGCCGCCGAGACATTGTCAGCGGCCAAGCCCGCCATGGTTTCCATCGTGCATATCAAGGCAACAACCAGTATGGCAATCAACAGCCATGCATTGCGAACACCGCTATCCAGCTCGGCCAATCGGTGTCGTAACGCTTTCATAGCAGTTCCTTTCCTACCATCCATGCCGTTGCACATGCAGCCCTTGCCAGCTCTTAAATCTCATGCCGTTTCACGCAGATTGATATGGCATGGGCGCGACTGCGAGCGCCGAGTTTGGCGAGTGCGCGGCGTTCAAAAGTCGCCACAGTGGCCACGCTGATGCCCAATCGCTCGGCGATTTCCTTGGTGGTTGACCCGTCCGCATACATGCGCAGGGTGTTGCGTTCTTTGCCGGAAAGCGCGCCACGGTGCGCGTATGACGTATCTTCGAGCACCGCGTAGGCGGTTGCGGCATCCATGAAGGACAGCGAATTACCGCTCTCCTCATCTCCCAGTACCAGCTCATTGGTTGGCAATCCTTGGGCTGCATTGCGAATAGCGAGCGCAATGCCGTTCAAATCGGTTTTACCAACCAAGGCCTGTGCCCCGCAGCGAGCCGCCTCGTCGTGAAATGACGCGAGCGCGTATGAGGTGACACCCACCAGCCCAACCTCGGGTGTTTTGGCACGAATCGCTCGGCAGACTTCGGTACCGGGCACGTCGCCCATAGACATATCCGTAACCAGCACGTCAGGCCGCTTGGTGGGGCTCAGGCATCGGCTGATGGCCACGGCACCCAAATCGCAGGTCCATATCACGGCAAAATCGCTGGACATACGTTCGATTAGCGCGCCGAACACTTTCAGCGCATATGGGTCATTGTCCACAATGCCGATGCGTATGTTGCGGTTGCGCGCTTCTTCCATTACATTCACCCCTTCAGTGTGCCCGACGCCAAACTGCTCCGTCCTGACATGTCATGGTCACTATGACAACTATCATTCCACATTTCCTGCGTGATTTACGATGGAATCATCATCAATCCTTGACAAGGCGGTAAAGGAGGACGGCAATGAACCGTGCACAAGCACTCAGCAAGCTCAACAGGAGCGATATGCGCAATGCCGCCGCCGAGCGCGGGACGCAAACACTGTTCACATGGAACCGCGCGCATTGGATTGGCATGGTTGTACTGATAGCGGTGTTGTTGCTGCTGCAGTGGAGCTCATCAATGTATCTCATGCCCGACGAGGTTCTTGACAGGGCTGCCAAAAACCTGTTCGTATGGTTCCCCGGTATGGTGCTGCACTGGCCATTGGTGTTGGGAATCACCAACCTGATACTCGGTTCGATACGATCCGGCAGTCTGTCTTTCCCGTTGGCGAGCGCAATCATCGGACCGCTGGCATTCGGCTGTACCAATCTTCGCTTACGGCCGGGGTTCCCATACCGTTCCTGGGCTCAGTGGTGGAAGCTAATGCACACTGAAAGCGGCCATCAGTTATTGGTTCATTCGTTGATCGGCTCGGCCATGCTGTTGATCTGTTATACGGCCGTTGCGTTCATCTGCTATGCAATCGGATGCTACGGTCTGCGCGAATTGTTTGTGGATCCGAATCCGCAGACGGCGAGCGGACGACTGCTCACATGGATTCGTCAGGATACGATTCGCTTCGGCTGCTGGCTGGCGACGGCAATCATGTACGGCTTGCTATTGGCGCTGACCTTACGGGGCGGCATGGCTGCGATGGCCGCCGCACTGCTAATCAATTTTGTGATTCCGCCCGCCTTGCTGGTCATCAACGGCATCTACGCGCTACGCCCGGCCTCACTGACGTATCCGTGGAAAAGCCTGCTGTTCCCGTTGGTGTGCACACTGGTACCTGCGCCGATGCTCATGGTGCTCATCACGGTGTATGAAGACACGTGCCCGGTAGGAAGTACCTGCACGCTGATCGGCGACCGATACCTCTCCTGGGTCTCGATGGATCAGGTCTTGCATTTCGTCATCGTGTTCGCCGTGGCGAGCTTCCTCGGATTCGGCGTGGTGTGGGCCGTGCGGTGGATTGTGACTCGTCGCACAAAATAAGAGAGACCAAAATATACTGAAATCAGGGGCTTCGTGCAATGATGCACGAGCCGATCCAAGCAAAGGGGCCGACCATGAGCGAGCAACTGATGGAACAGTACCGGTTGCGCGGACAACGCAAACGCCGTAACGCTTGTATCGCCGCCATCGTGACAGTAGTGCTCGTCCTTGCCGTCGCCGGCGGCGTATGGTGGACGGCCGGCGATGGCAGCGCATTGGTTCGCAATATGTTCAAGCCGAAGGCCACGCCTGCCACGCAGCCGGTAGTCAACAGCACCGCAACCTTCGCCTACCGCACCGCACCGGAATTCCTGGCGATGGAAGCCGGAGACCGAGGCACCGGCAATGTGAACTACTCCCCTGCTTCGATGTGGATGGCGTTGGCCATCGCCGCGCAGGGCGCCAATGGCACGACCCGCTCGCAACTGAACGAACTGCTGGGCTCCGGTTCGCTGACCGATAGCGACTACCAATCGCTGCTGAGTTCGATCAACGGGCAATATTCGGGGGCGAAATCCGAGATGAGCGCCGCAAACTCGCTGTGGATTGATGACGGCTACTCTCTTGCCAGCGATTACCAATCCACTGTCAAGAAGATGTTCGAGGCAGAAGTCACCACGTTACCGTTCGACGATCAGGCCGCCGCAAAGATGTCCGATTGGATCGCCAAGCATACGAATGGTTCGCTCAAGCCGAAGATCACGCTGCGTGACCGTGAAGTCCTGTCCATCATCAACACCGTCTATGCGGATGGCCGCTGGAAGGATCCGTTCGAAGAGCGGTCCACCGGCAACGGCACCTTCCACGGCGAAGCCGGAGATGCTCAGGTGCCGATGATGCACCGGACCTTCAGCCAAATGGCTTACGGACATGATGAGTACAACACTTGGCAGCGGGTGGAGATTCCGTTCGACAACGGCGGCAATCTGGCCATCGTGCTGCCGGCCGAAGGGCATTTCGACGAGTTGGCCGGCGATGCCGAGAAGCTCAGTTGGGCGTTCGGTACATGCTCGACGGCTTCCCTTGGCGAGGGCGCAAGAGATTGCATTACAGACAGCATGTCCGGCTGGGGCGTCTCCGTCAACTCGGTCATGGTGAACGTCACGCTACCGCGATTCACCATCGACAGCATGTTCGACTCGGAAGCCACCATCAAGGCATTCGAAAAAACTGGGGGTGACCGATGCGTTCAGTGCAGGCGACGCCGACTTCACCAAGATGATCGACACCGGTTCGCACGGCGAGAATCTGTATATCGGCTCGATTCTGCAAGGCACGCGCATCGAGGTGAACGAAGCCGGAGCCAAGGCCATGTCCTTCACCAAGGTCGGCGTGGACTCCGTTAGCGCGCCGGTGGACAACGTCGAGTTCACGGTGGATCGCCCATTTCTGTATTCGTACGTCACCCCGGACGGCATACCATTATTCATCGGTGCGGTGCACAACCTCGGCGGAGTCGGTGGAGAAAACTGATACTTTCCTGACAGTCCGTCAATTAGGGTGTATCGTTTGACGCATGGTTACGATGAAGGAAATCGCGAACAAGACGGGGGTTTCCGTCTCCACGGTGTCGCTGGTGCTCAACGGACGCGACGAGGGGCGCGTAAAGTCCAAAATTGCGGACAATGTGCGCGCCATCGCCACCAAGCTCGGCTACCGGTCGAATCCGCTGGCCAGTTCGCTGCGTACAGGCAAGACGCACATCCTCGGTTTCATCAGTGAGGAGGTGGCCACCACCCCGTACGCCGGCGGTATGATTCTGGGCGCGCAGACCGCCGCAAGCCAGTTCGGCTATATGCTCATCACCGTGAGCACCGACGGCGAGAACAGCGAGAGCGAGGAAATCGCCGCACTCAAGCGATACGGCACCGACGGTTTTCTGTACGCCAAGATGTCGAACCGCATCACCCATGTGCCTTCTTCGCTGGCCAAGACACCACTGGTGTTGGTGGATGCCACCGACTCGCTTGGCAAAATCCCGAGCGTGGAACCGGACGAGTTCCAAATCGGCTACGACGCCACCACCAGATTGGTTAAGGCCGGATGCGCACGTATCGCCTATGTGGGTTGCTTGGAGCCGATGATTGCGCAGGACGATCGTTTGAAAGGCTATCAGGCGGCGCTCAGGGACGCCGGCCTCGACTATGACGATCATCTGGCCGTCAATGTGCTCAACAACGGGCCGGCACTGACCGCAGTCAGCGATTTGTTCGACGCCGAGCATCCGGACGGATTCTTCTGCTTCAACGATGCCCGCGCCTGGTATGTGTACGAATGCGCCGCACGCCGAGGACTCACGGTCGGCAAGGACATCTCCGTGGTCGGCGTGGATAACCATCGCGTGTTCGCCGAAACGCTGGAACCGATGCTCACCACTGTGGAACTGCCGCATTTCGAGATGGGCTACTGGGCCGTGGCCAAGCTGGTGTCGATTATCGAAGGACGCTCGATGGACGACGCCTCATGGCCAGCGACCACCGCTCCCCTGCCGCCGATCGACGCGCCGATTCCGGCGAAGATCCACTGCACGCTGATCGAAAAGGCCTCGGCGAAGTAACCGAGTCCCACGCGATTTCTCAAGGCCTCCGCTCAGCGCGGAGGCCTTTTTGCGTGTCAAACAGGTACGACACGCCGATGACGTCAATCGATTGACGTAAATCGATTGACGTCGCATAATAATTGCTACACAACAACTTCTACAAAGGCACGGCCGCCCGAGCAGAAGCGCTACATAACCAATAACCAACCAAGTAGTAATCAAAGGATGATTATGGCAAGTGCAACCAAATCTGCATGGAAGAATCCTTCCTATCTGCAGAGCTCTTTCGGCATCTTCATGTTCTTCTGCTCCTGGGGCATCTGGTGGTCCTTCTTCCGTATCTGGCTTGAATCCTTGGGCCTGAGCGGCACCGAAGTCGGCACCATCTACTCCATCAACTCCGCAATGACCATGATTATCATGTTCTGCTACGGCATCATCCAGGATCAGCTCGGCATCAAGCGCAAGCTCATCATCGTGGTCTCCGTGATCTCCGCATGCGTGGGCCCCTTTGTCCAGTTCGTCTACGCCCCGATGATCAACGCCGGAGGCACCACCCGCTGGGCTGGTGCACTGATTGGCTCCATCGTCCTGTCCGCCGGCTTCATGGCAGCCTGCTCCCTGTTCGAGGCTGTCACCGAACGCTACTCCCGTAAGTTCAACTTCGAATACGGCCAGTCCCGTGCCTGGGGTTCCTTCGGCTACGCCATCGTGGCCCTGTGCGCCGGCTTCCTGTTCAACATCAGCCCGATGATCAACTTCTGGATCGGCACCGCCTGCGGCGTCGGCATGCTGCTCATCTACCTGTTCTGGGTTCCGGCCGAGCAGAAGGAAGAGCTCAAGAAGGCAGCCGATCCGAACGCCGAGAAGACCAACCCCTCCTTCAAGGAGATGGTCGGCGTGCTCAAGATGCCGACCCTGTGGGTGCTCATCGTCTTCATGCTCCTGACCAACACCTTCTACACCGTGTTCGACCAGCAGTGGTTCCCGGTCTACTACGCCGGTCTGTTCCCCACTGAGGCCATCGGCAACGCCACCTACGGCACCCTCAACGGCTTCCAGGTCTTCCTCGAGTCCGCGATGATGGGCGTTGTACCGATCATCATGAAGAAGATCGGCGTGCGCAACTCCCTGCTGCTCGGCGCCACCGTGATGTTCCTGCGCATCGGCCTGTGCGGCGTGTTCCACGACCCGGTCACCGTCTCCATCGTCAAGCTGTTCCACTCCATCGAAGTGCCGCTGTTCTGTCTGCCGGCGTTCCGCTACTTCACCCTGCACTTCGACACCAAGCTCTCCGCCACGCTGTACATGGTCGGCTTCCAGATCGCCTCCCAGGTGGGCCAGATCATCTTCTCCACCCCACTGGGCGCCTTCCACGACTACATGGCCGGCATCCTGCCGAACAACGACATGGGCTCCCGCGTGACCTTCTGGGTCATCTCCGGCATCGTGCTGTGCGCGCTGATCTACGGCTTCTTCGTCATCAAGCACGATGATCAGGAAGTCGGCGGCGACCCGTTCTACACCGACAAGCAGCTGCGCCAGATGGAAGCTGCCAAGGCCTGAAAGGACACACCATGACTGACTTCACTCCCGAAACCCCTGTTCTCACCCCCATCCGCGACCACGCTGCTGAACTGGCAAAAGCCGAAGCCGGCGTGGCTGAGATGGCCGCCAAGCGCAACAACCGCTGGTACCCGAAGTATCACATCGCCTCCAACGGTGGCTGGATCAACGACCCGAACGGCCTGTGCTTCTACAAGGGCCGCTGGCACGTGTTCTACCAGCTGCACCCCTACGGCACCCAGTGGGGTCCGATGCACTGGGGCCACGTCTCCTCCACCGACATGCTCAACTGGAAGCGCGAGCCCATCATGTTCGCACCGTCCCTAGAGCAGGAGAAGGACGGCGTGTTCTCCGGTTCCGCCGTCATCGACGACAACGGCGACCTTCGCTTCTACTACACCGGCCACCGTTGGGCCAACGGCCACGACAACACCGGCGGCGACTGGCAGGTGCAGATGACCGCGCTGCCGGACAATGACGAGCTCACCTCCGCCACCAAGCAGGGCATGATCATCGACTGCCCGACCGACAAGGTCGACCATCACTACCGCGACCCGAAGGTCTGGAAGACCGGCGACACCTGGTACATGACCTTCGGTGTCTCCTCTGCGGACAAGCGCGGCCAGATGTGGCTGTTCTCCTCCAAGGACATGGTCCGCTGGGAATACGAGCGCGTGCTCTTCCAGCACCCGGATCCGGATGTGTTCATGCTCGAATGCCCCGACTTCTTCCCCATCAAAGACAAGGACGGCAACGAGAAGTGGGTCATTGGCTTCTCCGCCATGGGGTCCAAGCCCAGCGGCTTCATGAACCGCAACGTCAACAACGCCGGCTACATGATCGGCACGTGGGAGCCGGGCGGCGAATTCAAGCCGGAAACCGAGTTCCGCCTGTGGGATTGCGGCCACAACTACTATGCCCCGCAGTCCTTCAATGTGGACGGCCGTCAGATCGTCTATGGCTGGATGAGCCCGTTCGTGCAGCCGATTCCCATGGAGGATGACGGCTGGTGTGGCCAGCTCACCCTGCCGCGCGAGATCACCCTTGGCGATGACGGCGACGTGGTCACCGCGCCGGTCGCCGAAATGGAAGGCCTGCGCGAGGATACCCTCGACCATGGTTCGATCACACTCGACATGGATGGCGAGCAGGTCATCGCCGACGACGCCGAGGCCGTGGAAATCGAAATGACCATCGACTTGGCTGCCTCCACTGCCGAGCGTGCGGGTCTGAAGATTCACGCCACTGAGGACGGTGCCTACACCTACGTGGCTTATGACGACCAGATCGGCCGCGTGGTGGTGGATCGTCAGGCCATGACCAACGGCGATCGCGGCTACCGCGCCGCCCCACTGACCGACGCCGAACTGGCCTCCGGCAAGCTGGACCTGCGCGTGTTCGTGGATCGCGGCTCCGTGGAGGTCTACGTCAACGGTGGCCACCAAGTGCTGAGCTCCTACTCCTACGCCTCCGAAGGCCCGCGCGCCATCAAGCTCGTCGCCGAGTCCGGTAGTCTCAAGGTGGATTCCCTGAAGCTCCACCACATGAAGTCCATCGGACTGGAGTAGCTCTCTCACCTCCCTCTGACGAGGGAGGTTTTTTGTGCGCCCTGTCGTTCGCCTTCGCCTATACTGATGGACGGCATATAACACAATCCATCACACGACCGGCAGGCGCGCAGGCTCCTCACCTTACTGTTCCACGCCCCGGCCGCAAGCGCCACCAGCAAACCGGACTGGCGCGGAAAGCAAGGTGACATCCCATGTCCATCGCCAAGCGCCTCAAGCGCCGCATGCCCACCGTCATCGCCGTCATCGTATTGCTGGCAGTCTGGGAAACGTGGGTGGATCTAGGACATGTCTCCCCCACGATGATCTCCGCACCAAGCGAGATTTTCGCCGCCACCATCGAAACATGGAACACGCTCGGCCCGGCCGCGGCAATCACCGGCTATGAGGGCGTGGCTGGCTTCCTGTTTGCCGTGTTCTTCGGCATTATGATCGGCATTGCACTGTACTGCTCGCACACGTTCAACGCGGCGTTCTATCCGCTGCTTGCCGCCGCACAAACCATGCCGCTGATTTCCATCGCCCCGTTGTTCCTGATTTGGTTCGGTTTTGAGATTTCCGGCAAAATCGTAATCGTGGCGGTATTCGGCCTCTTCCCCATCGCCGTGCAGACTGTGCGCGGACTAGAAGCAGTGCCCCAGTTCTATTCCGACGTCGCATTGACCTGCGGCGCGACCCCGGTCTGGACGCTCTGGCACGTGAAGCTGCGCGTTGCCGCACGTCAGATCTATGGCGGTATCCGAGTATCTGCCGCATACATCTTCGCCACGGCATCCACCGCTGAATACCTTGGCGCACGCAAGGGCCTCGGCATCTGGCTGCAGGCTGCCTACAGTTCATTCCGCACGCCGCTGATCTTCTCCGCCACCATCGTCATTATCCTGATGACATGCGTACTGATGCTGGCGGTAAACGCCAGCGAGCGCATCCTGCTCGGCCCGGCCGGCGACGACGAAGACCCCGACGCGGACCAGTAGTTCTTTTTTTTACCGTCAAAGGCACAAGCCGGCAGCCAGGACCGACTGAACGAGGCGGCTTCTCATGAGGTCTCCAACCCTGTCTCTATAATGGAACAGCTTTACCAGCGTGTGGCAAACCGGCTTTCCCGAGCTTTCATAGGGAATGTCGGGGGCGCTGGTCGAACGGAAATCAAGGCCCTCCATATCGTTTTCTGCCGACTTCCGTTCGAAGCAATCCCAGAGAACGATAGAGAGACAACGAATTAGGGAACCATCATTATGAAGAAAAGCCTTGTATCCAAGGCCGCTGCCCTCGTGGGCGCCCTTGCTATGACTTTCGGTTTCGCCGCATGTGGCCAGACCAACACCGCCGACTCCTCCAACTCCAACACCTCCGACCTCAAGAAGGTCACTTTCATGCTTTCCTGGGCACCCGATACCAACCACATCGGCGTGTACGTGGCCAAGAACAAGGGCTACTTCAAGGATGCCGGCCTTGACGTGGATATCGTGGCCGTGGCCCAGGCCGGTGCCGAACAGGCCGTGAACAACGGTGTGGCCGACTTCGCCCTGTCCAACCTGACCAACGTGGGCATCTACACGCTGAAGGGCGCTCACATCAAGCAGGTGCTGCAGGTGCAGCAGAAGCCGAGCGCCATTTGGTGCGCACTGGCGTCCAACACCGCCATCAAGTCCCCTAAGGATTTGGATGGCAAGACCTTCGCCACCTTCGGCTCCAACGAGTCCGATGCCGTGGTGCGCCGCATGATCCAAACCGATGGCGGCAAGGGCGAATTCGACAAGGTGACCGTCGGCACCTCCACCTTCCAGACCATGGAATCCGGCAAGGCCGATTTCGGCGGCTTCTACGCCACGTGGGAAGGCGTGCAAGCCGACATGTACGGCCCGAAGCTCAACTGCTTCACCGAGCCTGACTATGGCGTGCCCGGCAACGCCGACACCATCGGCATCATCACCAACGACAAGACCATCAAGAACAATCCCGACCTGGTCAAGAAGTTCACTCAGGCCACTCAAAAGGGTTACGAGTACGCGTACGCCAACCCGGATGACGCCGCGCAGATTCTCGTGGACGAAGCCCCTGACGCCAACCTCAAGCCCGAATTCGTCAAGAAGAGCATGCAGGTTATCGTCGACGGCCAGTACTGGGGCGATCCGGCCAAGATCAAGGACGGCTCTTTCGTGCTCGGCACCAACGACTTCAAGGGCGCTCAAGAATACTTCGACTTCCTGGCTGAAGAAGACGCATACACCGACAGTCATGACAAGATAATTCATGAGGCCCCGCAGGCCAAGGACCTTGCCACCGACGAATTCATCGGCAAGTAATTTCCGATATTCCGAGTTTGAATCTACGCAAAAATGCGTCCTTCCCATGAGGAAAGGACGCATTTTTGCGTATCGGCCGATAAGGTTATTCATAGCGGATCACGCTAACAAGGAGACGATTCTATGGTCCAATGTCCTGACCGTATTATTGCCAGCATGGATACGGGTGTTGATGATGCGTTGGCGTTGGCGTATTTGTTGGGGTCGGCGGATGAGTGCGAGTTGGGTGGCGTGATTGCCAGTTATGGCAATGTGGATGCGAACACGGCTTATACCAATACTTGCGCGGTGCTTGATTTGTTTGGTCGGGCGGATATTCCAGTGTTTTTAGGGTCTGAGCATCCTTCTTGGGCTGATGCGTTTATTCCTGATGCAGGGTGTGCCCAGTTCCATGGGGATGATGGACTGGGGAATACTCGGCTGGCAGGGTCCGGGGCTCTGGCTGATGGAGCTGGTGTGCCTGGTGATGATATGTCTGGGGATGACATGTCTGTGGATGTGCCCGATGAGGTTGTTTCTGTTGGCGGGTATTTGGCGGGGGATGTTCATGCTCATCCGGCGTTGGGTGCTTGTTCTCGTGTGAACCGCTCTCGGTCGGTGGGCCACCCCCAGTCGGCTATGCCGACAGCTCTCGCCAGCGGGGGCAAAAGGAGGTGCTCCGTTGATGCTGCGGATGGGATTGAGTATCTGATTGAGCAGGTTCGCGAGTTTGGCCGAGACGTTACCGTGCTGGCTACCGGGCCGTTGACGGATGTGGATGCGGCTATTACTCGAGCACCGGATATTGCATCGAAACTCAGGCTGGTGATGATGGGCGGTACGCTTACCCAACCCGGTAATTGTTGGGATGCGGTAGCTGAGACGAATATCATCCAAGACCCTGAGGCCGCGAATCGTGTATTTCATTCCGGCGCAGACATCACAATGGTGGGACTTGATGTGACTCACCAGTGTTTGCTACCGCAATCGGCAGCCGACCAGTGGCGTGCGACGGGGACCAAGCGCGGGCGGTTTTTGGCTGATCTCGCGGACTTTTCCATCAAGGCAAATTTGGAAGCCGACCCCGCACTGTTCTCTGGCGGCATGCCGTTTCATGATCCGTTGGCGGCGGCGGTTGCACTTGATTCTTCACTGGTCGATTGTTTTGATCTTGCGTTGCGCGCGGAGACCAATACCGGTGATTTCAATGGAGTACGAGGCCGGACCACCGGAGACCCGGTTGGGCTGGTGAATCATTCCATGCCGCATGTGCATGTGGCACTTGGTGTGAATTCGGGACGTTTTTTGGATGAGTTTGTAGAGAGGATAGCTGAGGTGTGCCGGTAACTCCCCTCAGTCCGCTACACGGACAGCTCGACCGCAATTACGGACAAGCTGCCGCTCGCATTCTTCTGGCTCGACTCTCGTCTCGCCTTCGCCTACAAGCAGCCCACCGGGCTGTTTGCTTTACGGTTCAGCCCGTCAGAGGGGCCTAACAAGGACTATTTCACACCGCCGAATCGGCGATCGCGGTGGATGTAATGGTCGATGGAGCGCCATAGCACGTCACGGCCGCAGTCCGGGAAGAGTTCGGGCACGAAGTCGAGCTCGGCGTAGGCGGCCTCCCACGGCAGGAAGTTGGAGGTGCGCTGTTCGCCGGAAGTACGGATCACCAAGTCGCAATCGGGAATGTCCGGATTGTACAGATGGTCGGCAATCATCTTTTCAGTCACACGGTCGCCGGAAATCTTGCCATCGCGCACTTCGCGAGCGATGGCGGCGCAGGCGTCGGCGATTTCAGCACGGCCACCATAGTTGATGCAGAACACCACATCGATGACCTTGTTGTTCTTGGTGCGCTCCTCGGCGGCTTCAAGCTCGTCGATCACCGACTTCCACAGCTTGGGGCGACGGCCGGACCAGCGCACGCGCACACCCCACTCGTCCATCTGTTCCACACGACGGTGGATGATTTCACGCGAGAAACCCATGAGGAAGCGCACTTCCTGTGGCGAGCGCTTCCAGTTTTCAGTGGAGAACGTGTACAGGCTCAAATACCGTACACCGGCTTCGATGGCACCGGCGATAGTGTCGAACACCACCGGTTCGGCGGCCTGATGACCATTGGTGCGGACCATGCCGCGCTGCTTGGCCCAACGACCATTGCCGTCCATAATCACACCGATATGGCGGGGTACCTTGTTCTTGGGGAAGTCGGGAATACGAGCGGGGTCGCTGAACGGAGCTGCGGGAATGTCCAACGACGTGTAATCAACGTTCTCAAAAGCCATACTCATGAATCTATCAAGCGCAGCGAACGAATCGGGCGTTCGAGGTAATACTCCCCCCAATCTTCAACCAACTCCTGCACAACCCGCTCCACAGGCGCGGCATCAAGCACCGACCAATCGCCACGAATCAGTGCATCGAACTGGTTTAACACGAACGGCGCGATACGGCGCGCATCGGTAGTGTGGTCGGCTTCGCACATCACGCCGCCGGACGCGATGGACAGGTACGCCGGCTCCGCCTTGCCGCATACCACGCAAGCACCCAATCGTGGCGTCCAACCAGCCAAGGCCAAGGCGCGCATCACATAGGAGTCGCCTATGGCTTGCGGGGCGTGGGATTGTTTGGCGAGCGCGTTCAACGCGCCGATGAGCAGCCGATATTGGTTCGGCAGCTGCTCATGTTCGGTGCTGGCGAGTTTATCGATAGTCTCAACGATGACGTTGGCGGCCTCATACGCCGCATAATCCGCCGCGATCGGAGCACCATAAGCGGCGACCGCTTCAGCTTGGGAGACCACGTCAAGCGAGCGGCCTTCAGCGATAAGCACATCGACTCGCATGAACGGCTCGAGCCTGGCACCAAAGCGTGATTTGGTGCGACGTACGCCTTTGGCGACCGCCCGAATCTTGCCATGCCCACGCGTCAGGATGGTGATGATACGATCAGCCTCGCCCAGTTTGGAGGTACGCAACACCACACCTTCGTCTCGGTACAGCGACATCTCATCTCCTTTCCCCGCGACGCCCGGCAGACCCTACTCAATGAAGTAGTCAGTAAATAAACAGGCCCCAGAAGGCGAACACCAACAGTATGTACAGCATGGTGAAGGCCACCAGCCAGAACAGGACTCGGCCCAGACGGGTGGAGGCCAGTACCGGGTCGGCACCGGTGACGATGTCTCGAACGGATTCGCGACGAGGGGGTATCTGAATCAGGCCGCAGACGGAAGCGACTTCTATCAGGTGCATAAAGACGCGGGACCAAGCCCATAGCACCAGCACGGACACCACTTGGATGACCGGCCAGCTCCAATACATGACACCCGGCGTCTCGGTAGGCGCGCCACCCCATGCAAGTCTGACCACGCCCATGATCACCTGCCCGAGTCCGGCGAAGAAGATGAGCAATGTGGCAAGAGTGGTGAGGGTCAAAGTCAGCAGCGCATTGCCGAAACCATGTGCGAAATCGAGTACCACAGGCCGTCCCGGTATCAGCATGCCCGCACGTTTGGCCTCGCGCTTCTCTCGCCGCCATCGGGCATCCGCCGCGATTTTGCGACCCAGCGCCACCAGTGCCAGCACGATGGATGCGAGCAACAGCAGTACCACCGTGACGTGCAGAATCACACCATATATGGTGCCGACGCGTCTTGCCTTCAAAGCGCCCGGCAGACCGATTGATTGGTACAGATTGGTGCCGGCCACCTTTTCGCTGGTCTGCGTGAGTCCGGCGGAAGTGCCGACGGCCCAGTCGATGAGATCGTCCACATAGGCGTCCGCAAACGGGGTGCCCGCTTCGGACTCATCTCCCAAACGCAGCACATGGTTGGCGACCGGGTAGCTGCGCACGGTCACATTCCAGTTATCGGCTTTGTGGGCGTTGTAGAGAATCGCACGCACGCCGTCGACCTGCGCTGTCATCACGTCTTTCGAACCGTAAGCCACATAGGTGGGTACGGCGTAGGCGGCGGGTTTGAGTGTGGCGAGGTCGAAATTGTTCAATCCGAACAGGCCGGTGTCCGCGCTGAACACACGTTGGACGATGGATTGATAGCCTTCGTTCGCGCCAACAAGGGTGAAGTCTTGGGTGACGAAAAATCCCAGCGATTGGCGTGGGCTGAACACCATCGGGCTCAGGAGAATCTGGAAGGCGACGTCCGGATCGTCCCCGAGCAGATACGAGGAGATCCATGTCGATTCGGAGGTGGCATAGATGCCGACCTTGGCCGCGTCCACATCGCTTTGGTCTCGCAGGTATTCGATGACCTGATCATAAGCCTTGGCTGAAGCCGGATAATCGCGGTTGATGTCGGTGGTGTTCCAGACGGGTTTGTCGAGCACTGCGGTCACAAAGCCGGCCGAAGCCATATCGGAGGCCACGTCGCCAAAGGAGTTGTCACAGGTGCCGTATCCGGCACCGTGCATGAACACCACGCCGGGGCGCTTGCCTGATGCATTCTGAGGTTCCCGAATCAATACCTTGATGGCTTGGACGCCGTCCGCATTGGCCTTGCCCCGATCAACGGACTCCTTGGTCAGATTGCCGTCGCTGGTCATGTTCAGCGTGATGTATCGCTCGGTGACCTCATACGTGCCTTTTGCCGGCAGCGTTTCTCCGGACGGGTTATCGAAGGTGACTTCGGTATCGTCGGTGAGCGTGGCCATCGACTGGCCGGTGGGTTCGATGTTCCAAGGCACCGTGGTCAGATTGGAAATGGAGACCAGCACGCCGATCAGGATAATGAAGATGGGCAGGCTGACCATCAGCCGGTGGGTGCTGGTCCACGGCTTGGATCGAACAGTCAGGCGATGCTCTTCTTCTTGCGGCACGTGCGCTATTGTAATCTGACCGCGATATTTATGCCGAGGGACTATTCGGCCGAATCAGTGACCGGGGTGCTGGATTGGGACCACGACCGGGCCGGTGGAATTGACGGGGACTTGGCCGTCGACCTCCATTTGGGCGGCGATATCGTTCGCTATGGTGAGCAGCGTGTCGACGATCTGGTCTTCGGGCACGGTCTTGATGACCTTGCCCTTGATGAAGATCTGGCCCTTGCCATTGCCGGAGGCCACGCCGAGGTCGGCTTCGCGTGCTTCGCCCGGACCGTTGACGATGCAGCCCATGACGGCTACACGGATCGGCGCGGTCACGTCCTTCAGGCCTTCGGTGACGGCGGAGGCGAGCTGGATCACATCCACTTGGGCGCGGCCGCAGCTCGGGCAGGAGATGATGTCGAACTTGCGGGGGCGCAATCCCATGTATTCCAAGAGTTTGCAACCCACCTTGACCTCTTCGACCGGCGGCGCGGAGAGGGACACGCGAATCGTGTCGCCAATGCCCTCGGCCAGGAGCGCACCGAACGCAAGACAAGATTTAATGGTGCCTTGCCAGGCAGGGCCGGCCTCGGTGACGCCGAGGTGCAGCGGCCAATCGCCCTTGGATGCGAGCAGTCGGTACGTTTCGACCATGGTGATGACGTCATGGTGTTTGACGGAGATCTTGAAATCGTGGAAGCCGACGTCCTCGAACATGTGCGCTTCCTTCAAGGCGGAGGCCACCAGCGCTTCCGGAGTCGGGCCACCGTATTTGGCGTAGAGTTCCTTGTCCAGCGAGCCGGCGTTCACACCGATACGCAGCGAGATGCCCGCGTCGGTGGCGGCCTTGCAGATGTCCGGGCCGACTTCGTCGAACTTACGGATGTTGCCGGGGTTCACACGCACGGCCGCGCAGCCGGCGTCGATGGCCTGGAACACGTATTTGGACTGGAAGTGGATATCGGCGATGACCGGAATCGGCGATTTGCGGCAGATTTCCGGCAGTGCGTCGGCATCGTCCTGACTCGGCACGGCCACGCGCACGATGTCGCAGCCGGCGGCGGTCAGTTCGGCGATCTGCTGCAACGTGGCAGGTACGTTGGCCGTGAGCGTGTTGGTCATCGACTGCACGGAGATGGGCGCTCCCCCGCCCACCGGCACCGGACCCACCATGATGCGGCGGGACTTGCGGCGCGGGTGCAAGGGCGATTCGCTGGTCAGGTCGACCGGATCACCGGTTTTGCGGAACGGCTTTTCGATGGGATTTTCCGTATTCAAGGTATTCATCATTGCTTGTTTATCAGGTCGTCGGCGCGTCGGCGGGCTTCAAGCTCAAGCTGGTTCATTTCCTCCACGTCCGTGAACAGCGGGTTACCACGAAGCTCGGCGTCCATCTGGTCCAGCACGGCTTTGACCGTGTCCACGATGCCGAGGTATGGCAGACGATGCTCGAGGAAGGCATGCACGGCCTGTTCATTGGCAGCATTGAGCACCGCCGTATGCTTCTCGGAGGCGGCCAGGCAGTGGCGGGCCAGTTGCACGGCAGGGAACGCCTCATTGTCCAACGGTTCAAAGGTCCAGGTTGCGGCTTGCGTCCAGTCGCACGCGGCGGCCACATTGGTCATGCGGTCCGGCGCGGACAGGCCCAGCGCGATGGGCAGACGCATGTCTGGCGGCGAAGCTTGGCAAATCGTGGCGCCGTCCACAAATTCGACCATGGAATGGACGATGGACTGCGGGTGCACGGTCACGTCGATGCGTTCAGGCGGCACGTTGAACAAGCGGGACGCCTCGATGACTTCGAGGCCCTTGTTCATCAGTGTGGAGGAGTTGATGGTGACAACCGGCCCCATGTTCCACGTCGGATGATGCAGCGCCTGCTCGGGAGTGATGTTCTCCATGTCGGCACGTTTCCAGCCGCGGAACGGTCCGCCGGAGGCGGTGACCACAAGCTTGGCGACTTCGGCGTGGGTTCCGGAGCGCAGGGATTGCCAGATGGCGGAATGCTCGGAATCGACCGGGTTGATTTGGTTCTCGCGCACTTGCGCGCTGAACAGCAGATGCCCGCCCGCGACTACGGACTCCTTGTTGGCCAATGCCAGCTGGGAACCGGCCTTGAGCGCCGCGATCGACGGTTCGAGGCCGATGGAGCCGGTGATGCCGTTCAATACGACATTCGCACCGGAGCCGGCCATGGCGATGACCGAATCCGGACCGCCGGTCACGCGGACACCTTGTGCGCCGGCCTGTGCGAGAGCTGCTTGCAGCGCTGGAACCTTGGTCTCATCAAACACCGCGACTTCGGACACATGGAACTGTGCGGCCTGTTGCGCCAGCAGCTCGATATGTGCTCCGCCCGCCGCCAGACCGGTGACGGTAAATCGTTCAGGATGACGCGAGATGACGTCAAGTCCTTGGGTGCCGATGGATCCGGTGGATCCGAGAACGATGACAGTGGAGTTGGAGGCTATGCTCACTGTTCCTTCTTCGTATCGTCATTGTTCAGTGTGGGGAACGACAGGTCGGGGATATCCGAATCGAAGTCACCGCCAAGCGGGAACAGCAGCGGGAACGAATCGTTGGAATCGTGCTTATCCTGTGACGGCTGAGCTGCTTCCGCGTCATGGGAGGCGGCAACGTATTCAGATGATTCCACAGCCGGACGGGAGGTCGTGCTGTCTGCAGGCTGACTATCGGATACGCGAACCGGAATGGAGTTCGTGTTACGATCCGGCTTGCTGGTGGGAGCAAAGGAGACCGGCATGGCAGCGGACGCAGCCTCGTCAGCAGTGCTATTCACAGGTTGCGCTGCCGGGGCGGAGGGTGCCGGGGATGAAACCGAACCCGGTACCTCATTCAATTTCAGCGCATTCGGTGTATCAAGGCTGGGCATCTTGGGAGCGAAGGACGGCGTATCCACCGCCGGAAGTTCCTGAGAAACCGCAGCCATGTGGGCGAGAGCGGCCAGAGAGGAACCGTCCTGCACCATATCCACGGGCTGTTCCGCGAACACCGACGGGGTCGATGACGGAGCTGCGGGTTCGTGAGCTGCCTGTGCCGGAGCAAACGAGGGGACGCTGCCAGCGGTCACACCGGAAACCGGCGCGGACGGGGCACTGACGGGAGGCTCAGCCGCAGCAACTGCGGTAGGAGCCACGGAAGGCGTCTCGGAGACGGGCTTCGCCGCAGACTCGTTGGACTCATGCACCGGGTATGCTGCGGGAGCAAAGGAAACCGGCTGTTCCGCATTGGTGTTATTGGTGCTTGTGGAAGCATCGAACGATGCAGGAGCCGGCGCATAGGCGATCGGTGCCGCCGCGGCCGGCGCCGCGGGAGCAACCGGAGCCGGAGCAGTGAACAGGCTCTGCTCGGCCTGATGCAGGGCATCGAATGATTCGTCATGAGCAACGGCAGACGGCGCAAAACGTTCGTCAGTTGCCGGGCGCTGCGTTCCGGAAGCGAACAACGGTGAGACGCCGTTCGCTTGAACGGTCACGTTCGTGGCGGTCTGGGCAGGAGCCGCAGGCTCGCCGGACACGAAATCGGCCACACGTGCATAGGATTCCAAGCGACTCAGCAACCGCACGCAGGCGTTCAGGAAGTAATCGACCTGTCGCTCGTCATAGCCTTTCTTGCCCTTGCGCTGGGTGAAGATCACATTGTTGACCGTATTCGCATTGAGATCGGCCAAAGACCGTACATCGTCTTCGGTCACGCCGTCAACGCCCAATGCGGCCGCCGCCTTGTCCACAATCTGGTCGACCAGACGATCCACCTGCTTCTTATCGTACGAAGGCTGCTTGGGCGCTCCGGACTTGAAGCGTTCGCGCTCATTACGCTCCGCATGGTTCTGGACTTCGTGGTACAGCTTCTCGGTCTTCGCCTTCCACGTCACACGCCCATGCTGTGCGATCTCCCATGTGGTCTGCTTATCGACCACGGCACGTTCCAGACGTCCAAGCGCGGCGTCAACCTGTGCGATCACATAGCCGTTCTTGCGCAAATCAAAGGACACGTTCTGAATGTCATGCTGGGTGAGATTCATGCCCTCGCTGTCATACAGAGCATGGGCGCGCTCCAGGAAAGCGTCCACCTGAGCGGGGTCATACCCCCACTTGCGCTTGCCCGCACGTGCGATGCCCGACTTGCCGTCCCCTTCACGAAGTTCCTGCGCCATCGGCTATTCGACCTCCTGCTGGATATAAACACTCTGCCACAACTTTACGTGACTATTGAGACGCATCTGACCAAGAAGACCGAAATTCACGATTTTGTAGCAGTACTGCAAGCTTCCTTCTGCACGCATCTCACTGAGATTTCAGAACCCTTGCCGAAGACTGTCAGGGAATATCGTCACAGCCTATATCCGTGGAATGAGGGGATTGCATGAAGTGATGAAAAATGAAAGTGGGCAATGAGGGACTCGAACCCCCGACATCCACCGTGTAAAGGTGGCGCTCTAACCAACTGAGCTAATTGCCCACAAATGACAACAATAGCGTATGGCCGGCACTGCGCGACACGTGGTGTCGCATACGCGTGCCGTAGCGCTCAATCGCAATGACATTCAGTCACGCCCAGCAGCACTACGCAGCACGCGACGCCGGTCAACACGCTTAAAGTCAAGCGTATTGATTGACGCTTATCAGCGGCCCTTGCCGAATGCGCGCAGGCGGATGCCGTTCCAGTCCGAGCTGACGGTCAGCGGGGTGGCGGCGTTCATACCGGCGGTCTGCGCGGCGGACTGCACGGTGGAGGAGCTGGCGGCACCCGGGCGGCCGGGCTTGGGAGTCAGTATCCACAGCGGGCCGTCATTGCCCAGTACCGCGTAGGCGTCAACGATCGTATCGGACAATTCGTCCTCATCATCGCCGTCGCGCCACCATACGATGACGCCGTCCACAGCGGAGTCGTAGTCCTCGTCCACGAGATTCTCGCCCGTGAGCTCTTCAATCTGGGCACGAATGGAATCGTCCACGTCGTCGTCCCAGAGCCACTCCTGGACGATATCGCCGGGCTCGAAACCAAATTCTTCAGCGTTCTGTGATGCCGTTTGATTCACAGGGGACACATTAGCAAGTCTTCGCGAACAAATGCGTTAACGCGGCCGAAAATCGCCGCATTGTGGGCAGACCCATGCGAGTCGTCTCACCAGAAACAACGACTGGCCGCGCGCGTCATGCCTCGCAATGAGGCAAATCGTCGGCTTGCCCCTTGCCGACGGCCACCAACGCCTGATACGCCTCGTCCAGCGTGGCGACCTTGACGTCGCGCAGACCATCCGGCACGCGGCCGGCCACATCCAAACAATTCGACGCGGGGGCCAGGAACCATGTGGCGCCATCGCGCTTGGCGCCAAGCATCTTCAGCTCTATGCCGCCGATTCTGCCGACTTTGCCGTCCTTGTCTATGGTGCCGGTGCCGGCGATGGTCTTGCCGCCGCTCTCGTTGGCGGGGGTGAGTTTGTCGATGAGACCGAGCGTGTACATCATGCCTGCGGACGGCCCGCCGATGCTGTCCACGTGCATCGTCACCTTGGCGTGTCGCAATGCACTGGCGTCAATGCCCAGTTCGTCCGCATGGGCTTTGGCATACGCCAGACCGACGGCACTGGCCGAATCCTGGGAACCGGCCATGTCTTGTTCGACTTTCTTCTGATACTGGTCCGCGCTCTGGCCCACCGGTACCGTGGCCTCACGCGGCATGACCTCCACCTGCGGATTGGCCCAACCCCAGACGGCCTGCGCGTTGATGATCGGGTACCCGGGCACGCCGGACGCGTTCACCGTGGTCAGCAGCAGCTTGCCGGAATCCTTATACGTCGTCACGTCGGTACCAGTGATGTCGATAACCGCACCATCCTCAACTTTGCCCAGCACATCCTGGGTGGGTCCGGGCATCTCGATGACGTACGGGCTGGGCAGCAGCAGAATCACCACACCAAGCAACACGGCGAACGCACCGACGAAATGGCGTTTCGGACGAGCGGCCGCATAGGCCCGAGCACGGCTGATTCCACGAGATAGGCGCGAATCATGCTTCACTTCGAACGATGGCATGTGCTCATCTCCCGCTTCCGAACCCGCAGTCGGGCTCTCCTGCTCCTGAACGAGGTCTGGTTCCTGATTCCTGTGGCGTGCAAGCATACCCTACAGTGTAAGCGGAGGGCCGAAATCGGCCGAAAACGAACATAAACCGAAAATATTGCTCGGCCACAAGCGAACAGGCCCGGGCAGACCCTACACTTGGGGTAACACACCGCGGCAAAGAAGGATACGCATGGACGACAACGCGATTCACGAGTGGCTGATCAAATGCTTCGGCCCCATTCAGGGTGAGATGGCCTGGCAGCAGATCAGCCAGTTGCCTGAGGAGATCCGTGAACAGCTGATGAGTCAGGACCCCAGCCGACTGCCCAATCCATCCGAAGTCCAGCAGATGATGGCCGCGTTCAGCGCCGGCGGACTCAACACGATGGGCGATATCAAGCGCACTGTCGAGGAAGGGCCGATCAACGTCAAGCTCGCCAAGTCGATTGCCTTGCAGCAGGCCAACGCCCCCGGTTCTGCATCCAGCGTGTCCGCCGTGGATGGCGAGGCGGCTCGCCGCGCGATGAGTGAGGCGAACCTGTGGCTGGATACCGCCTGCGAGTTCAATCCCGCGCCCGGCGATCCGGATGTGCTGACCCGCGCCGGCTGGGTGGAGGGCACCATCGACCAGTGGGCGAAGTTCGCAGCTCCTGTGGCCGAGTCGATGAACGACGCTTTGGCTTCGGTGATTTCGGAGCGTCTTGGCGGCGCGTTCGGCGATGGCGAGATTGCCGGCATGTTCGCCGGACCGGTGCCGATTCCGATTCCCGACGGTACGAAAGACCCAGCCCAACTGATGAAGCTGCTGGGCAACACGTCCTTTGCCATGCAGTTGGGGCATGCGGCCGGCAATCTGAGCCATGAAGTGCGTGGCAGTTTCGATCAGGGCATCGCGTTGCTGAAGAATCCGGCTGGTGGACTGATTGCCCAGAACGCCACCGAATACGCGAAGATGCTGAACGGTGAGGCTTCTGCGGCTGAGGCCGACACGGCCGGCACTTCAACCGACTCGGTCAATCCGTTCTCCACATCCACCGACGCTTCTGCCAATCCCATCGGCTTCACTTCGGCCGGCAACAGCGATACTCCGGCAACTGACGGTACCGCCCAAGTCTCCGGCTCTGATGCTTCCGCCGACGCCGCCGACGCCGCCGCGTTCGAGGCTGCGCTCTCCGGATTCGAGACCACCGAGAAAATCCCCGAATCTGAAGTGCTTTCCTTCCTGGCCCTGCAGGAAATGGCTCACGCCCGCCTGTATGCCTCGGTACCGTGGCTGATGCCGCGTTTCGAGGCGCTCATCGGCAAGTACGCACGCGGCATCTCCATCGATCTGGATGCGATGGAGGAACAGCTGCGTGACGCCACGTCGATGGATCCGGAGTCGATTTCCGGCGCGGTGAATCTCACCAAGGTCGGCATCCCCGACACTCCCGAACAGCGCGAGGCGCTGGCTTCGCTGGAATCGCTGCTGGCGATGGTCGAGGGCTGGGTGGATTGCGTGGTGTGGCGCGCCGGTATGGCTCATCTGCCTCATATCGAACAGTTGCGTGAGATGATGCGCCGCGAGCGCGCGATGGGCGGCCCCGCCGAGCGTACGTTCGAAAGTCTGCTCGGTTTGCAGCTGCGCCCCAAGCGCATGCGCGAGGCCACCGGGTTATGGGAGATGATCACCGCCGCCGAAGGCCCTGAAGGCCGTGACGCCAAGTGGCCGCATCCCGATCTGCTGCCTTCGCTGCCTGGCGACAAGCCCGCAGATGGCGCGTCTCCGTCATCCGACGCCCCTTCAGGTTCTTCTTCCGATGCCAACGGTTCCGCTTCTCACCCTGCCGCAGATGGCAAGACCGGCGATATCGATTGGGATGCCGAACTGTCCAAGCTTCTCGGCGAAGATGGCGAAGACGGTGAAAACGGCAACTCGGAGGATACGCAGGCATAGTCAACCGGCCTTCAGCCAATTCCCGCTCCTGAACGTTCAGGAGCATTCAGTATGCATTACAGACGCCCGTCACAAAAATCGTGATGGGCGTCTGTGCTGCGCTCCATAACCATCCTTGGTCCGTGCATACGACAAATGCAGCGAATCCTCAGCTCGGGTGATGCCCACATACATAAGCCGGCGTTCCTCTTCCAGCGCATCCCCCGTTTCCGGCGAACCGTACGGCAAGAGCCCTTCCGAACAGCCGATCAGAAACACGTGCTTGAATTCCAGACCCTTGGATGCGTGGATCGTGGAAATCGTAACCCCGGGATCGTCGTTTGCGGCAAGTCCGGTGGCGTCCAAACCCATCGCCTCCAATAGTGCGCGTTTGGACGCGGCCTCGTCGGCGAGCGCGGATGATTGCCATCCCGAATCCTTGCGGACGCGATATTTCAGTCTCGCAGCGCGCAAGGCGGCACCGAATACCGGCTGTTGGGCGTTGATGCGGGTGAGGATCGCGCAATCGGACGGCTTGGCCCCGTTGGCGACCAACCGGGCTATGCGTGCCGCCACGCCCTGTGCCTCTTCCATATCGCTCTCATAAGCGGTTCGGGTAACGCGCGGGCCGGATTCGCGGGCGGAAACCAGTTTCAGGTAATCCTCACGGTTCGGCGCGGCCGCAAGCACCCGGTTGGCGAGGTTCACGACTTCCGGCGTCGAACGATAGTCGGTGTTGAGATTGACATCGGCGGCGAGCGGCCCGAATTCATCGGCGAAACGCAGCAGATCCCAGCTGGAGGCACCGGCAAACGAGTAGATGGTCTGGGCCGGATCGCCCACGACGCATACGTTGCGGTTCATTGCGCTCTTGCCGTCAGGTCCTCCCCCGCCCAGCCACAGGGTCAGCAGCCTGTGTTGCAGGGGCGAGACGTCCTGATACTCGTCGACGGTGAGCCAGCCGATGGTGGAACGAATTTGGGCGACGGCTTCGGGAAAATCATCCATGATATGGCATACGAGCAGCAGAATATCGTCAAAATCGATTTCGCCACGCGAGGTCTTTTCCTGCTCGTAGGCGCTGTAGACGTCGGCGAACCGAGCGGTGTCGAGTCCGGCGGGCGGCTGCCTATGGGCGATGGCACAGGCCCGGGCATAATCTTCCACCGCCACCAACGAGATTTTGGCCCAATTGATTTCGGCGAGCACATCACGAACGGTCAGCGAATCGGCATCGGTACGTGCGGTGGCGCGGATGATCGCGCGGGAGACGACGTCACGCTGATCTTCGATCACATGCGGAAATGGAGCCTCGCATATGTCCGCCCAGACGCTGTTGAGCTGATGCAATGCCGCTGAGTGGAAGGTCGCGGCCGTGACTCCGGCAGTTCCCGCACCCGAACCGGAACGTCCGGTACCTCCCCCTACGCCGAGCTGGCCCAATCGTGCGCGCATTTCCGCCGCCGCTTTTACCGAAAAGGTGACGGCAAGCACCCGCTCCGGCTTCCATGCCCCGGTGGCGCAGGCATAGGCGATTCGCCGCGTGACCGTGCGTGTTTTACCGGCACCTGCGCCGGCGATGATGCGCACCGGCCCTTGCAACGTAGTCGCGGCGGTACGCTGCCGCTCATCGAGCCCCTCAAGAATCCCCTGCGCCTGTTCCATGCGTCCATTGTGGCACGATTCGCGCTCACGGCACGACTCATGCCTATGGCTGAATCGGGCTCACGACAAAACATCGCCAGAATCATGCGTTTTGCGTGTCATTCTGCGGTGCGAATCGCCACGGATGTATTAGTGTGGAAGGGTGATGAAACGTAGCGATTATATGTTGGCGGCACTCGCCTCAGCCGTCCTGCCGAATCTGGGGGTGGCCGGCGTACGCGAGAACGTGCAGGCCAGCACAACCGACGAGGCCAAAGGCATCGATCAGACCGTGATTCAAGATGCCTCAGGCAAGTTGTACGACGTATACGCCACTGACACCAAGGAAGGGCGTACACGTCTGATTCGCCGTGTGAAAGCGGCGCAGACACTGGCAGCCGCGCGCGAGCCTGGTGGCCTCGGCTTCGATATGGACCGTGTGGTCGCGTTCGCCCCGGGAGACGTTTCCCACCCCGGCCAGACGGCCACCGCACAGGCCGTGGGGCAGCAGACCCAGGCGGAGTCCACACCGCTGACCCCGCGCAAGCCCGGCCCCACAGGCGAGACGACCGTGATGATCGCCGTCCACCGTGATGGCCAGGCGCGGCCTCTCGACCTGTTGACATTGGATGACTGCGCGGCCGTCGGCACCGCCATCGGAGCCATTCATCGCCTGCCTTCGACTTTTCTGGCCAATGCCAAATATCCGGTAGTTACCACCGGTCAGATTCGTTCGCAGCTGACCGCCTGGATTCGCCGCTTACGCTCCGCCGGCCATGTTCCCCAAGAAATCACCGACAGCTGGGCGCGCATCATGGACACCGAGGGATTGTGGTCGTTCTCCACCGGCACGGTTCACGGCGGTTTTTCCGACGGCGACTTCCTGTTCTCCGGTTCCACCATCACCACGGTGACCAACTGGCAGGATATGCAGGTCAACGATCCGGCACGAGACCTTGCCTGGATTTTCGGAAAGCTCGACGAATCCCATCGCAACGCCGTGCTTTCCGCATACGGCCGCATGATGGGCTCTCGACTTGACGATCTCATCATGCTCAGGGCCAACCTGTGGCTGCAGATGGAACAGGTGGGCGAATTCATTCAGGCGTTGAACCGTGCGGACAACGATCGCATCATGCAGTTCAAGGCACAGGTCGAACGACTCGCACACCAGTTGGGCGTGATCAAACACACTCCGGCACCGGCCCCAGCCGCAGGGTCGGCCGCCGCCTCGTCGACGAAGCCCGGTTCGCCTTCCACAATCACCGTCGGCACATTGTTGCAGGACGAACGTCATCAGGCACCCGCCACACAGGTACCCGCACAACCGCAGCAGTCCGACACCGGTACCGCGGCGGCCGAGGTCTCGGACGACACGCCCGATCCCGATCGCACCGGTTCCGCTGACATCGTGGCCGCTGGCGACGTGGATCTTACCCCGGAAGTCGAACCCGATGCTGACCGGACCGCCAATCACCCGCAAGCGAATGTCTCCGGCACCGTAACCGGTACGGGATCGACCAAACCGCAGCCCTCACATGGCGCTTCCCATTCTTCGGTGACGATCACGCTGAAGGAGCTCCTCAGTATGAACGGGCATAGCGGCACGACGTCAACCGACGCTTCCCCTGCGTCTCAATCCGCCGCCCCGACCGACGATGCGGTGAATGACGATACTCCGGACAGTCTCGTTCAGTACGGAGCCTCGAGTGCCCAAACCACGGTGATTCCGCTGTTGGAGCGGGAAGAACGCGCTCTGCGCGATGCCCGTGCCGGGTTGGACGGGTATGACAGCGAGGGCAATCCGCTGGCCGAATCATCCACATCATCCAAATAATGTCGTGTGCGGTGTTCCGCGCCACGCCGAGCGCGTAACACCGCACATGATGACGCAGACACGCGGCACAATAGAGTACAGAACCTCGGCCGGCGACGGCCACTTACCATGATGTTCGTCACAAAGACGGCAGAACAAGGAGCCTTATATGGATATCGAACTGGGCATTCAGAACGTGGCACGACCGGTGAACTTCAGCACCGACGAATCAGCCGACAATGTGAGCCAGGCCATCGCGCAGGCCGTGGCCGACAACGCGACGATCAATCTGACCGATGACAAGGGCCGTCGCATCATCGTGCCCGCCAAGGCACTCGGTTACGCGATCATCGGCTCCGAAACCAAGCACGCCGTCGGCTTCGGCACGCTGTGACCATGAATCGCGCATAAGCGGCCTTGGGCATTATCTCAAGGCCGTTTTTGTATTGCTGAATCACCGATATAGCGGAAGCACGCCGCGATGAACGATCTCTTCGACAGTGGCCTCGTCGGTGAGGTTCTCCCCCAGTTTGTTCGGTTTGCCTTTGCCATGCCAGTCAGACCCACCGGTGACCAGCAGCTGGTGCCGGCGGCAGATGGTGAGCAGCCGTTCTCGTTGCTCCGGTGAATTGCCACGGTGCCATACCTCCAGCCCGTCCAGTCCTTCGCTGATCAATGCCTCGATCTGGTCATCGGACAATAGTCTGCGGTTACGGCTCACATCACCGGCATGGGCGATCAGAATCACACCGCCCGCTCCCTTGACGGCGGCCACCACTTCATGAGAGGTCGGCGAAGGCGTGGGAATATAGTATTTGGATGAGGCGCTGACCGCATCCGCAAACGCTTCCGAACGAGTCCGATATACGCCGGCACTCACCAAAGCATCAGCGATGTGAGGCCGGCCAATGGTGGTTTTGCCACCCTCCTTGACTTGGGCGAGCACGGATTGCCAGGTAATCGGATAATCACGAGACAACAATTCGACCATGCGCTGCGTGCGTTGCAACCGTGCGGCTCGAGTATTGGCGAACAAGTCCGTGATGTGCTGATTCGTGGGATCATACTGGTAGCCGAGCATGTGTACGGAGACGTTCTCATCCGTGGCGGTGATCTCGGTGCCGCGGAGCAACGGCAAACCGACCCTATGAGCCGCGGCTTCGGCCTCCGGCCAGCCGGCGGTGGTGTCATGATCGGAAATGGCCACGCCCTTGAGTCCCAATGCCTTGGATTGTTCGGCCAACGTGGCCGGCGTTTCCGTGCCATCCGAGAAGGCGGTATGGCAGTGGATGTCCCACCCGACGGCGGGCGGTTCCAAAGGCATCACATATCCAGTCATACCTTCCATCGTAACCTCATTTCAGCATTCCCACGCAAGGCGCAGACAGGTCGTCACCTTCTGCCAACGGCCAAAACCAGACATTCGGCACTCAGCTGACAACCGCAGAGGCTAATCTGGAGCGCAGCGCTATCGAAAGGGACATGATGACTCGTAACACCGCAACCGACACATCATCCAGCACCACGAACAACACGCCGCTTGGCTTGGCGGAGGCACGACCGTTGATTGGATGGCGCCACAGTGCCACTTGGACATATCTCATCATGCTGATTGCCTCGGCAGTGGCGTTGGGGGCCTCGCTCATTCTGTCCGCCGAGACTTTGCAATTGGCTCGGCATCCGGAGTCCGTGCTCGGCTGCGATCTGAACTCGGTGGTGTCCTGTTCGACGGTGGCCCGGTCCTGGCAGGCGGAAATCGTGAAGTTCGGCGGGCTGAGCTATCCGAACGCGTTCTTCGGCATCGCCGCCGAATCGGTGTTCATTACCATCGCGGTGATCGGTTTGGCGCGTGTGAAGGTGCCGCGTTGGTTCGCGACCTGCACGTGGCTGGGCGGACTGGCCGCTTTGGCCTACTCGTACTGGCTGAGCACGCAGTCGCTGTTCGTGATTCACGCGCTGTGCCCGTGGTGCCTGACCCTGATGTTCTCCACCACCATCCAGTTCATGGCGTTGAGCCATGCGACCGTGGCCGTGCAGGGATTGCCGTCACGTAAGGCTGTGGCGGCTGATGATAGCGACGGTGAGGCTGAGGTCGCGGCGGTGCCGGCCGGACTCAATAAGTATTACCGCCTCAACATCGACCTCATGGTTGACATACTGTGGATCGTGGCGATCGTGGTACTCATCATCGTCACCGAAGGCGCGGCCCTGTTCGCTGCCTGATTCCTTTACAACAAATCGATATCGGCGACCAGCGTGGCTGCTCCGGTCAGCTTTACGTCGCTGTCGGTGACGTCCACGCGCAGGGTACCGCCACGTACGGTGATGTCCCAGTGGCTGATGCCGGTCTTGGCCCGCAGCACAACGCCTGTGGCGCACAGGCCGGTGCCGCAGGACAGGGTTTCGCCGCAGCCACGTTCGTTGACGCGCATCGTGGCTTCACCCACGCCGGTGTTCTGGTCGATGTCGTCGACTCGCACGAATTCCACGTTCTGGTCGGATTCGATGACCGGAGCCACCACTGGTTTGGTGACCAAATCCAGTGATTCAACCACTGGCAGGGACGCGAAGGCATCCTCGATCACCGCGACCACATGCGGGTTGCCCATATCCACGAACGTACCGCGCGCCGAGCCCTCAGTGCCGGGGATGGTGACCTCGTAGGCGTCGGTTTCGCCGATCTCCCACTCCCCCATTTCGACCTGGAACACGTTGGCTCCGTACGGCCTCATATTGCCGCGTGGCGTCAGAATCTTGACGCCGGCACGGGTGCCGAGGCGGAACGGCTCGGTGGAGTCGGCCACACTCTCGCGCTGAGCGAACAAGGTGATGGCGCGTGTACCGTTGCCGCACACCTCCGCCAACGATCCATCCGCATTGCGATAGTCCATGAACCATTTCGCGCCCCCGGCCAGTACGTCCGAAAGCTGATCATCGCTTAAATCAGACACGAAATCAGGCCGTGTCAGGCGAATCAGGCCGTCACCGCCAATGCCGAAGTGACGGTCGCACAGGAATCGGACCTCATCGGCGGTAGGCTCGAATTTGCCGGACTTGTCGAGGTACACCACGAAATCATTGCCGGTTGCGTGTGTCTTGGTTACTCGTTGCGGAAGACTCATGGCTTTCAGAGTACTCTAGGGAGCGAAACAACACCGCAAAACAATCGGCTTTGTGATCGGTCGCGGCAACACACGGTTGCAGGCATGGCTATAGGGAGGATTCAGGCATGAGCTCTTCGGCTCCAATCGGCGTATTCGATTCGGGTCTTGGCGGTATTTCCGTGGCTCGCCAAATCGCCAAGGATATGCCGGCCGAGCATGTGCTGTATTTTGGCGATTCGGCCAACGCCCCGTACGGCATCAAGACGCCTGAGCAGGTGAGGGCCCTGAGTTCCGATATTGTCGAACGGTTCGTGCGTCAAGGCGTCAAGGCCGTGGTCATCGCATGCAACACCGCCACTTCCGCCGCGGTGAACGATTTGCGCGAACACTACGATATTCCGATCATCGGCATGGAACCGGCCCTGAAAGTGGCGTGCGACCGTGGTGACGTGCCTTCCGACCCGCATCATATTCCCCAGAGGGTGATTGTGGCGGCCACTCCCCTGACCTTGCGTGAGCGGAAGTTCGCCAAACTGATGGATCGATTCGATTCCAACAACACGATTTTCAAGGAGCCTTGCCCCGACTTGGTGGAGATTGTGGAATCCGGGCGGCTCGGCGACCATGACCTGGTGATGCGCACGCTGCACGGCTACTTCGACCAGTACGATATGGAGCATATCGACTCGGTGGTGCTGGGCTGCACGCATTTCGTGTTCTACCGCGACTACTTCCGCGAGCTGCTGCCCGAACGGGCTGCTGTCATCGACGGCAATGAGGGTACCGTGCGCCATCTGGGCGTGGTGTTGGAGTCTCTGGGCAAACTGGCGCCCGAAGACGCGACCGGCGGCGTGGAGCTCGCCAATTCCGATCCGTCCGAACGGATTGCCGAGTTGTCACGCAAATTGCTGAACGTATGAACCGTTCTTGGCTCCCCTCTCTGAGGGGAGCCAAGGAAGAACCAGACAAATTCACAGCACACTGCCCATATCGTTGTCCGTGCAGCACGCGTAAGCTCATACCAGATTCAAGTGAACAGGGGGTTGGTATGGCAAAGACGGCGATGATTGATGTCGGCGGCGGGTTCCGCGCGATTTTCGGCTGTGGTGTTATGGACCGCATGCTGGAGGACGGCATCGACGTGGATATGTGCTACGGCGTTTCCGCCGGCGCGGCCAATATGACCTCATTCATTGCCCGCCAGCACGGCCGCAACCACACCTTCTACACCAAGTACGCCTTCCGCAAGGAGTACGCGAGCGCGGAAAGCTTCTTCAAGAACCACAACTTTGCCAACCTCGACTACATCTACGGCACGCTGAGCAATCACGATGGCGAGAATCCGGTGGATTTCGCGGCGTTCGAGGCCAATGAGACCGGGTTCACCGTGGTGGCCTGCAATGCCAAGGACGGCTCGACCAAGTACTTCGACAAATCGCGCGTGCGTTTTGATGATTTCGCCATCATCAAGGCTTCGTCCGCCGTGCCGGTGGCCTGCGAGCCGTATGTGGTGGATGGTGTGCCATATTTCGATGGCGGCATCGCCGATCCGATCCCGGTACAGAAGGCGCTGGATGACGGCTATGATCGCGTGATTCTGATTCTGTCCCGCTTGCGTGACGAAGTGCGCAAGCAGCAGAAGGATTTGGCTCCGGCCCGCATCCTCAAACGCTCCCACCCCGCCGCGGCCGAGAAGCTGCGCATGCGCTACAAGACCTACAACGACGAACTCGAACTCGCCAGGCATTACGAGGCGGAAGGCAAAGTGCTGATCCTCGCACCCGAAGACCTGTATGGTCTCAACACCCTGAAGAAGAACTTCGAGGGCCTGGAAATGATGTATCGCAAGGGATACGCGGCGGCCGAGGCCATTCCGGCATTCCTTCAGGCATAGCGATAGTGAAGCCCCTCGCTTGGAGGGGCTTCACTATCGATGGATGGGGATTCGCAAACGGGGTGATTACTTCGTCTCGGAAGCGGTGAGCATGGCCTTGGTGACCTGCTCGTAGAGATCCTGATAGCCGCCGGGCGTGGAGGCGGGCAGCACCACGGTCTTGGTGTTGTTCGATTCGGACAGCGAGCGCATCACGTCGAGGTACTGGTTGAACAGCACCACGTTGTTCACGTCGTTGATGTTCATGCCCACAGCCTGCAGACTCTTGATCTGGTCGACGATACCGTTGGCGATCTCGCGGCGGTAATTGGCCTGGCCCTCACCCTGCAAGCGAGTCTTCTCCGCATCGGCGGCGGCCTGGGTCTCGATCTGGATACGCTGGGCCTCGGCACGTTGACGGGTGGCTTCCTTTTCACGCTGGGCGGCGTTGATGGAGTCCATCGCGTTCTTGACCTGTGGGCTCGGGTCGATGGCGGTGATCAGCGTCTTGACC
Source organism: Bifidobacterium sp. 2450 (assembly GCF_041900695.1). Classification (NCBI taxonomy): domain Bacteria; kingdom Bacillati; phylum Actinomycetota; class Actinomycetes; order Bifidobacteriales; family Bifidobacteriaceae; genus Bifidobacterium; species Bifidobacterium sp. 2450. The sequence goes on along the minus strand of NZ_JBHEEA010000002.1, from coordinate 62,224 downwards.
ACGGTGAAGCCGAAGCGGCTCATCTCAGCGCCTACGGTCTTCTGCACGTCGAACGCCACATCGTCCTTGCGGGCAAAGGCATCGTCCAAAGACAGTGCAGGGATGGCGGAACGCAGCGCGTCCTCCATGTAGGAGCGCAGCTGACCGGCCGGGTCACGCAACTCGTAGTAGGCGGTGGCCACATCGTTCGGGTTCACGCGGAACTGAGTGGAGGCCACCACGGTGACGAACACGTTGTCAAGAGTCTTGGTTTCCAGCTGCACGTTAAGCTGGTTGACACGCATGTTCGTCTTCATGGCGATGCGGTCCACGAACGGTATGCGGATATGAATACCTGCGAACTGCACCTTAAGGAACTTGCCGAATCGCTCAATGATGTAGGCCTGCTGCTGCGGCACGACGAAGAGTGCGGCACTCAGCAGAACAATGAGTAGCACGATGATAACCAGCGGACCAGCAAAGAATACGGCCATGATGTTTTCCCTTCACCCACGTCGAAACCGCCCTCGGCCTCGACTCGTGATTTCCATCGTATCAGCGTTCAAAACAAAGCGGTAGACATCGTACGCATATGTGTACAACTGTTCACTATGTGTGCATGCTGGCTTCTTATAAAGAATGTGCGGCATCCAATCAGTATGCTGCGGCGATGGCCTGATCGAGGTCTGCGATCAGGTCGTTGACATCTTCCAAACCTATGGATAGGCGAATCAGGTTGTCGCTGACGCCGGCGGCTATACGCGCTTCGGCCGGTACTTCGCGATGCGTGATGTGCGCGGGGTCGACGATAAGAGAGCGGGCATCACCGATGTTGGGCACGTAGCTGGACAGTTTGGTACCGTCGATGTCACCGCCCGCGAGCGCATCGCCGCGCGCCGCGTCACCCAGGTCGAATGCGGCCGAGGCATAGATTGGCGGCACAGCGGCACGGCCGTTATCCAGCGGCTCGTAGCCGGCGTGGATGGCTTGCGTTCGGAAATCAACGTCCATTAATCCTTCTTCCTCATGCCGCTCTATTGTGGCGGGCTCGACTCTATTCCCGAACTTGCAAGTCATGGTACGCGACACCGGCACATCGGTATCGCAATTGTCAATGCGCGCTTATAAGCAATGGCTATAGAATATCCGCCGAATGCCGGAACACACCAAGCTGCCTAGCCCTCTTTCAGCACCTCGGCCGCAATATTACGCTGCCTCAAATAATTCAAAGCCGCGTCAATCTGTGCCGGTTCACCATCGAAAATGGCCACGATGCCCCCTATCGGAGCATCCGCGACGATGTCGATATCTCCAAAGATTATGTTGACATCGATGCCGAACCCTTTAGTAATTTGCGACACCAACGCTTCAGAAACTTCCTTGGACACATATTGCATCCGGACCAATCGTTGGACTTCAGACAATCTCATCAAAGGGGAGTCCCCTTCCAGGAACTCTCGCACCTTACCCAGGTTCGACGTAGTATCCACATTCCGGCGCTTAGCAGACCGATGATGCAGATAGATACAGTTCTCTTATTAGAAAAGATTTTCATGATTTATTTCCCGATACAATGATCATCGGCACCGACATCCCCTCGGTACTGATGGTTGCTTCACCACAGAACCATTTCCATGGTGCTCTCAACTTAACATGAGTCTCTACGAAGAACACAGGCGTGGCTATATGGCTTGCCTATGGCACGTTATGCCATACGCTGACATGATGCACCTTGTATCGTTCACTTAAGTTTTCGTCTGCCGAATCTGTTTCTTAGCACATCCACAGACCCCATGAGCGTGCAAGGGCCCGGCACCCTACGATACCAGACCCTGCTTCAAAAGTGAAGCCAAAGGTAAACCTCAGCAGTCAGATCCAACGAGGTGAAAGTCAGTGGCGCCGCCTAGAAAATCACTCCGAAGCTAGCATAATCTTTCTGCTAAAACACAGCATACCGTCCCTCATCGGCCCCAATCTTCCACCAGACTGCCCAAACCAGGCTGGCCCAGCCGAGGGTCCTCTCTCTCCAATCACTCCATCACCCAGCTGATGTGGTAATGCCAGTCTGAAGGAACATCACCGATCACGTCCATCATCTGCTCGAAGTGCCCTCTGAGACCAAGAGACAACGCCGTCTGGTGGAAATGAATTACGGCAATGCCCAAATCGAGTTCCCTGATCGCTTCCTCTCCTGCCGCCAGGCCCTCTTTATGCTGCTCAAAGAAGTGGAACATGTTGTCATGGTTCTCTTTTCATATCTGGCGATAACGCATATCAAATCAGCAATCAGCGCAAAGACGCTCGGTCACTCCATCCGGATAACAACTTTGCCCTCCGGATGACCGGCCGCCACCAGCTCAAGCGCATCACGCACATCATCCAATGCAAAGCACCGGGAGTCAATCACAGGGCGCAGTTTCCGCCGCTCAACGATCTTGCTCACGCGGCGCAACTGGCTACCATCGGCACGCACGAACATGAAGCGATATTCCTTACCCTGTTTACGTGCCATACGGTCAAGCTTGGCCCCGGCGAGCGCGAACAGCGCGCGTTTGAACAGCGGCATGGAATAATCCTGGATAAGCTTGACAGCCTCGCTCAGATTGAGGAGATCAAGTGGGTTTACCGCAGCCGCCTGAATACGTACGAGCACTTGGCCTGGTGCCGGTGTAGGTTTCGGTACTTCGTGCACCTGTACATTCGAGATATCCCCGTAACTATAAATCTGGGCTGCCTTCGTAGTGAATCCTCTCGCCCGAATTATGTCTGCACACATCGGGATCCTGTTGTAATTTCAAAGATTACAACAAATATAGCGGTGTTATGCTGTAATGTCAATAGTTACATTGACTGCCGATGGGAGGACGCATGCAGATCAGCACCAGATGCTCAGTCGCCATCCACTGCCTCATCTTTATCTGCGAGGCCAATCGCGTGGGATCGGCCGAGAGCGGCGTGCGCGTCACCAGCGCGCTGCTCTCCGAAAGCACCGGGACGAACGCCGTCAGCATTCGTAACGCCTTGGGAGCGCTCAAACGCGCGGGGCTCATCACAGTGGCACGCGGAACCGGCGGTGCCGAACTTGCCCACACCCCCAAGGAAATCACTCTGCTCGATATCTATCAGGCAGTGGAATCCACAAACCTCGATGATGTGATCGGCATCCACGAGAGCGGGAATCACACATGCCCCGTGGCTCGGAATATCCACGACGTTCTCAAAGATACGTATGCTCCAGTGGCCAAAGCCATGTCGGATTCCATGAGGGAAGTTACGCTTGCCAATATGCTTGCCGACCACCGAAATCGCATTGGGGTCAAAGCCCAGCAATTGGAACAGTAGTGGGCACCGAAGCGTAAGCCCCCTACTCTCTGATCCACATAAACAGATAAGGCGTGCGCCATCAAGACCGATCGATGACGCACGCCTTATGCAGCTCAGACCACGGATTCCTAGTCCGTCAGTCCCCCCAGCTCCTGCAGCTTGTTCTTGATATCCACTGCAGAGGGTTCCACTTGGAACGAGCCGTCATCGTACCGCACCACCGGAATGTGCATCTGGCCGCTGATCTCCACGGCACGGTCGGCGGCACCTTCCTCTTCCTCGATGTTGTGCCAAGTGTATGCCGCGCCCAGTTTGTCGAGCGTGTTCTTTGCCTGGCGGCAGTCGCCGCACCATGTGGCACCGTAGACGTCGATGGCCATATCGGGTCCTTTCTTTGTTCCGCCGCGCTTGACTTTTACGCGGTGCACTATCAAACCGTATTCATCGTAACGGGGATGCTGTGATATCGCGGTTGGCATAATGCGGGCGGTCCGCTTAACCACCCCCCAGTCGGCTACGCCGACAGCCCTCTGCCAGCGGGGCGGAACCAGAGCATAAAAAAAGCGGCGTCGGTGTGGCACAACCGACGCCGCTCCCCAGGAATAGAAAAAATAGGCAGAAAAGTATTAGATCAGGCAAACACCCCCGAAGTCAGCTGTTGAAACACGTCGAAGTCGGCATGCCGATCGATGTAACGGGCGTAAGCGATATCGAACGCCTGGCCGAGATCTTCGATCAGATCGTTGGCGTCCTCGATGCCAACGGCGAGACGCACCAATTCATCGGTGATGCCGATCTTCAGACGCTCCTCGCGAGGCAGTTCGAAATGCGTCATACGACACGGCAGCTCGGCAAGAGACTCCACCGCACCCAACGACACAGCAAGACGGAACAGGTGCAGGTTGTTGAGCACGTCAGCCGGATCAACGCCAGGCACGACCTCGAAGCTCAACACGCCACCGGCCCCCTTGAGACCTTTGGCAGCCAGATGCTGGTCGCCTGCGCCGGGCAGACCCGGGTAATGCACCGCCTTAACCAGCGGATGCACCAGCAGGTAGCGGGCGATGGCATTGGCATTCTCCTGCTGACGATTCATGCGAAGGGCCAGCGTCTGAATGCCGCGGCGCACCGCGTCGCACTCAGCAGGAGCCAACACACCACCCAAACGGTTCTGCGCGAAGTACACGCGGTTCGCCAGATCCTCACCGGAAACGACCACCAGACCGGCGTTCACATCAGAATGACCGGCCAGATACTTGGTGGCGGAGTGAATCACCACATCGGCACCCAAAGCAAGCGGCTTCTGCAGATACGGGGTCACGAACGTGTTATCCACAATCGAAAGCGCCCCGAAACGGTGGGCCACCGTGGAGATGGCGCGCACGTCGTTCACCTTGAGTAGAGGATTGGTCAGGGTTTCAAAGTAGACGGCTTGGGCAGGCGCGATGCCGTTCGCGCGGTCGCCCTTGACGGCGGCCTCCAATGCTGCGATGTCCTGAGTGTCGACGGCCTCGACGATGATTCCCCAGCGAGTGAAGAACTCATTGAGCTGGGAATACGATCCGCCATAAATATTGTCACCGACCACGATGCGGTCGCCGGGCTTGAAAATGCTCAGTACCGCGTGAATCGCCGCGAGACCGGAGGCGAACGCAAAACCACGCGTTCCCTGCTCGAGCTGGGCGATCTGCTGTTCCAGGAAGTCACGTGTGGGATTGCCGCTGCGCGCATAGTCGTAACGGGGCATCGCGTCGACCCTCTCGAAAGCATATGTCGTTGAGTTGTAGATCGGCGGGTTCACAGCTCCGGTGTTATTATCGTCAACCGGCAGTCCGTGGACGAGCTGAGTATTGAATCCGGTCATTGCGCACCCCCTTAAAGTGTTGCGTCATCTGCGCGAAGCCGTTCCCCGCGCGGCACGATTACGACCTTAACGCAAAACGCCGGCCCGAAGGCCGGCGTTGCTATATGTGTTGGTTATGGACGGGTATAATCAGACCTCTCCGCCTTCTACCACGATGTCATCGGGGTTGACTTCGTTGCCGTAGGCCGGCTCCAGAGTCTCCTGGTAATCCTTGTGGAAGAAGTTGTCTTTGCCGAGCTTGACGATCTCGTCGTTCACGAAGTTCAGCAGTTCGGTGTTGCCCTTCTGCACGGCGGGCGCGATGGTGTCGTCGTCACCAAGGTGGGTGATGCCGACCTTGAAGCCCTTGTTGGACTTGGCCCAGGCGAGCACCTCGGTGTTGTCGGTGGAGAAGGCGTCGCCACGGCCGTCCAGCAGCGCGTTGTAGGCATCGGCGTACTGGTCGTACTTCTGCAGCTTGACGTTCGGCGCGTTCTTCTCGAACCAGGTTTCGGCGGTGGTGCCCTTGGCGATGATCAGGGTCTTGCCGTCGAGCTGGCTGACATCGGTGATCGGGGCGCTCTCCGGGGAGACCACACCAAGCGCCACCTTCATGTACGGCTTGGCGAAGTCGACCTTCTCCTTGCGCTCATCGGTGACGGTGAAGTTGGCGAGCACCAGATCGACCTTGTTGGAGGTGAGCACGTCCACACGGGCGGCCGGGTCGACCGACGTGTATTCCGACTCCACACCCAGATCCTTGGCCAGCTGTTCGGCGAAGTAGACGTCATAGCCCTGGTACTTGCCGTCCTTGTCCACGTAGCCGAATGGCGCCTTGTCGGAGAAGACGGCAATCTTGATCTTGCCGCTCTTCTTGATCTCGTCGAGGCTGCGGGCCTTGGCGCTGGAGCTGGTGCCCGTGTCGGAGGACTTCGCTTCGCTCGGGGTGCCTGCCGACGGACCGCATGCGGCCATGGACGCCGCCATTACCAATGCCGCGCCTGCGGCAATCAGTGCTTTGAATGATTTCCCAACCTTGATACTCATTGGGTTCTCCTTCTCTTGTTGTTATTGATATTTCTTCTCAAATACGTCGATATGGCACAATCGAATCACTCGAATTCGAAGGTGTGCAGGAACTGCTGCGCACGTTCGGTTTGCGGGTGTTCGAAGAACGCCTGCGCATCATACGATTCCTCGACGATGTGCCCGCCGTCCAGCAAGATGATGTGGTCGGCGATGGCTCGCGCGAACTGCATTTCGTGGGTGACGATAAGCATCGTCTGCCCGGACTTGGCCAGTTCGAGCACCACGTCGAGCACTTCACGCACCATTTCGGGGTCGAGAGCCGCCGTAATCTCATCGAGCAGCAGTACTTCCGGGTGCAGAATCAGCGCACGGCAAATGGCCACACGCTGGCGCTGACCGCCGGACAATTCGTGCGGACAAGAGTCCTTGCGATCGGCAAGTCCCACGCGGCCAAGCAACCGGATCGCTTCAGCCTCCACCTCGGACTTATCGCGTTTCTGCACGAGCACCGGCGCCATGGTGATGTTGCCAAGCACCGTTTTGTTCGGGAACAAATCGTAGCTTTGGAACACCATGCCGATACGCGTGCGCAGTTCACTGGACCGGTCGGATCGTCCGGCTCGTTCCGTGCCGGGCTTGCCGGCATCGATCACCTGATCGTTGATGGAAATCGTGCCGCCCTGAATCGGTTCCAGACCGGCGATGGTGCGCAGCAGCGTCGACTTGCCCGAGCCGGAAGGACCCAGCACCACGAGCACCGAACCATGCTCCACCTTGAAGGAGATGCCATCCAGCACCGGCTTGTCGGCATTCGCATACTGTTTGACCAGATGATTCACCTCGAAACCCTTGCAGGTCGTTTCGGGTTCAGTCATTCGACCACCTCTTTTCCAGTCGGCGGGCCACAATGGACAGCGGCCAGCACACGATGAAGTACATAAAGAAAATCACGCCATAAATCCACAAGGTTCCGGTCGGGAACTGGAATCGGTTCGCGTCGATAATCTGCTGGCCGACCTTGATGACCTCGACCACACCGAGCAGCACGGCCAATGATGTCGTTTTGACGATACGTGTCGCCAAGTTTACGGATGCCGGCAGCATACGGCGAACAGCCTGCGGCAGAATCACCCGAGAGAAGGTCTGCCACGGTCTCAACCCCAGTACGTAGCTCGATTCGTACTGCACTTTGGGAATCGACTGCAATGCGCCACGCACCAGATCGCCCAGCTCGGCGCCTCCCCACAGGATGAACACCAGCACGCAGGCACCGGTGGCATCGAGATTCCAATCGAACCATCGAGCAAAACCGTAGTAGGCAAGGAACAGCAACGCCAGCTGAGGCATAATGCGGATGAAGTCGAGGTAGATGCGCATCGCGGCCCGGATCACGGGATTCTTCAGCGTCATCAACCAGCCCACCAACAGGCCGACCGGGATGGACGCGCCTACGGATACGCCGGCTATCCACACGGTGACCCACAGGCCTTGCAACAGACGTGGGAATACGCCCGGCTGGAGTAGTATTTCAGCGCCGCTCATAATCGAATCTCCGCTCCAACCATGTGCCGAAGATGGAAATCGGCAGCAGAATCACCAGATAGGCCACGACCAGCATGAACAACGACTCATAGGTGCTGTAATACATGCCGATCAGATCCTTGGCCATGTACATCACGTCGGCGAGCGCAATGGCGGAGACGACGCTCGATTCCTTAAACAGGAAGATCACATTGGCCACTACGCCGGGAATGGCGGTGGACACTGCTTGCGGCAGAATGACTCGGGTGATGGTTTGCGTGGAAGTCAGTCCCAGCACGTACGCGGTTTCGCGCTGCACGTTGGGCACCGCTTCCAATCCGCCGCGCATTGCCTCGGCCATGTAGGAACCGCCCAAGAATCCAAGGCCGACTATCGCGCAGGTTTCGGCGGACCATACTACGCCGAGTTTGGGCAGACCGAAGTACAGAAAGTACAGCTGTACCAGCAATGGCGTATTGCGGCTGAGTTCGATGTAGATTCTCACGATTTGCCGGGCGACCGGGATACGCGCGATTTCCACGCCAGCGCAGACCAGACCCACCGCGATGGCAAGCAATATGCCAAACACGGATATGAATAAGGTCATCAATGTGCCGTTGACGAAGAAAGGCGCGTAACGCTGCACGAACGACCAATCGAATGTCATCGGGCGCGCTCCTTCCTTTGCTTCTCGTTTCTTCTCCTGCGCATAAACGGTCTTAGCCACCCATGTACGATTTCGGGGGCCGAACATACCTGTCCCCTGCCGTGTCATCGTAGAGTATCAGAACACGTGGCACGGCCGCTGCGCTATACGCATTACTTATGGGACGTTACTCGATGGGCGAACATCAGGGCATTATTGTCACCCAAACAGTGGATACACTGAGGCTATGAAGATCACCAAAGCTCTGACCCGCCTGACCGGTTCCGAAACCGCTCCGGTGTTCGTGCTGTTGCACGGCTGGGGTTCCAATGAATACGATTTGCCCGATCTGCTGAACTATTGCGGTGCCGGTTCGGCTGATTATGCCAGTTTGCAGGCATCCATCGCCTATGGCATGGGATATACATGGTTCGGTGCGTGGGCGCATGAAGGTGTGCCGGAGGGCGAATCATTAGACAAGCAGGCGGCTGAAGCCGCCCAAGCCATTGATGCATGGGTTGCGGAGCATATTCCCGCCACTCGACCGGTGGTTGCCATGGGATTCTCGCAGGGCGGCCTCTTGGCCGCGCATCTGCTGCGTTTCAATCCGAAGCGATATGCCGCAGCCGTCTCCTGCTCTGGATGGCTGGCACCGGGGTCCGTTGCGGGCGATGCCGAATTGGCTTCGTTGAAGCCGCCCGTATTCTACGGGCATGGCGCTGTGGACGACATCTTCCCGAAAGCCGATGTGACGGCGATGGGTGAGTTCTGGCGCGAGCACGGCACGTTGACCGAACAAGTGTATCCGGGCATGGCCCATTCGATCAATATGCCGGAAATGCGCGATATTCAACGGTTCTTGGAGACCAACGGATTCATTCGGCCGCAGATTTGGTAGTCACCACCTCACATGGCGTAGTCTACGTGGGCGAATTCGGGGACCTTGTACCATTTGACAGGGTAGCCGGCACCGTGGGCGCAGAAGACCGAGTCGGGGGTATTGTCCAGATCGGCTTCGGGATCGTAGGCGGCGGCTGCGATGACCTGTTCGGCGTCATGGCATGGCTTGTAGCCGCCGAAGGTGGCGGAGAAGCGGCCATGGCCGTGCGTGTACTGGTTCACGTCCATCGCATAGTCGCGCATTTCGGACACCGGCGCCTCGCCTTCGATCACGGCGTATTCGCCATCGGTGACCGGGGATTCGAAGGTGCCGGCCATGCGCTGGATGTCGCTCATGGCACGGCCGATCATGTCTGCGGGCACTTCGAGCCGGAACCGGTACCACGGTTCCAGCAGTCGGCAGTTGCCCTCCCCTGTGGTGTCCGGCCGGCTCTCGACCGTTGTCTCAGGTCGCCCGCTGACTCCCGCTCTGGCTTCCATGAGCCCTTGACGAATCGCACGATAGGTGGCTTGGCGGAAGTCGCCGCCTTCGGTATGCTTCAGATGCGCGCGGCCAGCCACCACAGTCATCTTGATATCGGTGAGCGGCGTGCCAACGAGCACACCGAGATGCTCACGCTCGGTCAGGTGGGTCAGAATCAGCCGTTGCCAATTGCGATCCAAATCGTTTTCGGACAGGGCCGAGGTCACCGTGATTCCACTGCCCGGCTCCCCCGGCTCCAGCAGAATATGAGCTTCGGCATAATGACGGAGCGGCTCAAAATGACCCGCACCTTCGACCGGCGCGGTGATGGTCTCGCGGTACAGGATGGAGCCGGGGCCAAACGACACATCCAGCCCGAACCGGTCGTGCAGCGTCTGCTGGATGATCTCCAGCTGGACCGCGCCCATCAATTGCACATGAATCTCGGCCAACCGCTCCACCCAGACCACATGCAGCAGTGGGTCTTCGTCTTCCAGCTCGCGCAATGCAGTGATGACCTTATGCAAGGTCAGATCATCGAACTGGGGACGGGCCGGCGAGTTCTTGTCCGTCTCTGCGTCTTGGCCGGCAGTGTCGTTCTCCTCATTGCGGCTGGTTCCCGATGTGGCGGCATCATGCTCGGCATCGTCCCGATTCACGCTGTCATGGCCGGCGCCACCGCGTTTGGCCGCTCCCGAGGTGCCGGCCGTATCGGATTCAGCTCCGGCGGGCAACACCGTGTAGGTCAACACGGGTTGCAGTGACGGTGATTCAGCGTCCGGTTCCGCTCCCAGCCCTTCGCCGGGGAAGGTCCGCGTCAGTCCGGTCACCGCACACACCGATCCGGCAGGCACCTCGGTGACCGTCTCGAATTTGGCGCCATTGTAGATGCGCACCTGATCGACTTTCTCGGACCATACCGTGCCATCATCCCCCTGTACCGGCGACGGTGCTGATGACGCCGAACACGAGGATGAAGAGACGATCTCCTTGGCTTTGAGCGCACCGCCGGTGACGCGCAGCCACGTCATACGGTTGTGCTGGCCGTCGTGGGCGATTTTGAACACGCGTGCGGCGAAGGCGGCCGGCCATTCACGTTCGCGGGTGAACGTCTCCAGCCCGTCCAGGAATTCCTCGACCCCTTCGAGCTTCAATGCCGAGCCGAAATATACAGGGAACAGCTCGCGTACGGCGATCATCGCTCGCAATCTGCCCACGGACAGCGCGCCATGTTCCAGATAGTCGTTCATCGCATCCTCGTCCAGGGTGGCGATGTCTTCGGCGAACGCGTCCAACGGTACCGCGCTGCCCTCAGTGGACTGTTCCATTGCCGGCAACGGATATATCGCATCGCTCAGGCGTTTGCGCAACTGTGCCAGAATGGCCTCGCGGGCGAATCCGGCGGCGTCGCACTTGTTGACGAAGATGAACGTCGGCACACCGTATCTGGCCAGCAGACGCCATAGTGTCTCGGTATGGCCTTGCACGCCATCCGTGCCGGAGACCACAAGAATCGCGTAATCAAGCACACGCATCACACGTTCGGTTTCGGCTGCGAAGTCCACGTGCCCCGGCGTATCCAGCAAGGTCAGACGCAGGTCGCCGTGTTCCACCAATGCCTGGTGCGCGAAAATCGTGATTCCTCGCGCCTTCTCCAAGGAATTGGTGTCCAGAAACGCATCGCCGTGATCCACTCGCCCCAATTTGCGAATCTCACCGGTACGGTAGAGCAGCGCCTCGGACAGCGTGGTCTTGCCCGCGTCCACATGCGCCACGATGCCTGCCACTATCTGTTTCATCAGCTGTGCTCCCTTCCCGATGCGCCGCGCAATTGCCGGCCGCCTAACCAATATATCCGAGAAAATCCGGGAGGGAATAATTTTACCGTCAGACCGGGCTGCCGGTACAATAAGTCACCGAACACCGACTGATATGAGGAGCCTCCGTGACCACTTCCGGCATTACCGTTTTCGGCCAACCATCCCAGCCCAATCATGGTGCCGGCGGGCGAATCGCCATGGACGATGCCCTCTTCCCCACCGATTACGTGGCGCTGGATCTGGAGACCACCGGCTTTTACCCGAACAGTTGCGCCATCACGGAAATCGGTGCCGTGCGCGTGCGGGAGGGGCATATCGTCGATCAATTCCAGCAGCTGGTGAATCCCTTGCGGCCGATTCCGCGTCAGATCACCACGCTGACCGGCATCACCGATGCGATGGTGGCCGACCTCGATCCGATTGGCGAGGTGCTTCCCCGATTCATCGCGTGGCTCGCTGCCCCGGCTGCCGGTCCCGCCGTTGAGCCGATCGTCGGTCATAACGTCAGCTTCGATCTGCGATTCCTGGATTACAACACCCGGCATATCGCCGGCTGCGGCTTTGCCTGCGCGGATTATGACACGATGCAGATCAGCCGCGCCCTGTTCCCCGCGCAGCGGCATCACCGTCTGGCCGACCTGATCGTACGCTTCGGCATCGCGGACAATGAGGAACACCGCGCATTAAGCGATGCCATCCAAACCCAGCAGTGCTTCGAATGGATGCGGCATTACGTCACCGAGCATCACGAAACCGAAGCAATCCGCTGGAAGCAGGCGCCGGCCAAAAACAGCACCGAAATCCTCCACCAGCAGTTGGTGGTAAAGCGGTAGTTTACAGCCCGTATTCCTTGGCGATGACGGACCAGAGGTCGGCGGCGGCCTGATCAACGGTTTCGTTGACGATGGTGACGTCGAATTCGCTTTCGGCGGCGAGCTCCACTTTGGCGGTTTCCAGGCGACGGGCCTGCTGTTCGGCGGTTTCGGTGCCGCGGCCGATCAGGCGGCGCTTGAGCTCTTCGAAGCTTGGCGGCGCGATGAACACGTACACCACTTCGAGGTCGAGTTCGGCGGCGCGCTGCTTGACGCGGCGGGCGCCCTGCAGGTCGATTTCCAGAATCGTGGGCACACCGGCGGCCAGACGCTCCTCCACAGGCTTCAACAAGGTGCCATAATGGGCCATGCCGTGCACCACTGCAGTTTCCAGGAACTCCCCCGCCGCTTCGCGGGCCAGGAACTCATCTTCAGTGAGGAACCAGTAGTTGACGCCATCAACCTCGCCGGGGCGCGGGACACGCGTGGTGGCGGAGACGGACACCCACACTTCGGGGTGGTCGGCGCGCAGCTTGGCTTCCACGGTGCCCTTACCTACTGCGGTGGGGCCAGTCAGGACGATTAGACGGCCGGCATGGGTGTTTTCAGTCATGGGTTCCTCCGGAGATGATGTGGTGTGCAGCGATTATGAATCCAATGTGGTAACGGCTCACCGGCGAGATGACCGGTAACTGCTACAGCCCCGACGAACAGGGAAGAACATGGATCGTGATGCGACGTACGCGATGAGATAGACACGTACGCATGCCGCACCATCCGATTCCGTTCTGATCACTGGTTTTCCGCGCCTTCGGCAGTGGCTTCCATCAGCGCCTGACGTACGTCAAGCGCAATCGACTCGGTAGCTTGGCTCAGTGCGGCGATATCCGGCCCATGCGAGGCGATGAAGCGGGACACGGTGACCAGTACGTTGCCGCGCGTACCACGGAACACGGTTTTCAGATCCTTGGCCTCGGCACCCTGCCAACCGTAACCGGGGGAAAGAATCGGACCGGTGAACTTGGAGGGACCCACGCCGGAATCCTGCATCCATTGGCCGATGGTGGCACCGATGATCAGACCCACCGAGCCCATGCCTTCGATATCCGCGTTATGCTTCTGCGCGGTGGAGGCGATGCCGTAGGCCACGGTACGTCCCTTGTAATCGCCGCTCTGGCGCAACGCGGTCTGCAGACTCATGCCTTCCGGGTTGGAGGTCAGGGAGGCGATGAACACGCCGCGTCCGTTTTCCAGCGCTTCGGTAATCAGGCCGTTCAACGAACGCGCGCCATAGTACGGCAGCAGCGTGATGGCGTCGGCCAGCAACGGTGCACCGGGCTTGAAATAGGCGTCTGCGATGGCGGAAATCGTGGTGGATAGGCCGCCGTGCAGGCAATCGACGATGGTGATGACGCCCATTTGTCGTGCCGCGTAGAGCACGCGCTCGAGCGCTTCGAAACCTTTGGCTCCGTAGCGCTCGAACATCGGCGTCTGGAATTTGACTGCTGCGGCGCGCCCGTTGGCGGCCTGCAGCATACGCATGGAGAAGAGTTCGGCGCCTTCGGCGTCGACGTTGTATCCCCAGTCGGTGAGGAGCTTGCGATGCGGGTCAACGCCCACACACAGCGGCCCGTATTTGGCCATTGAATTGCTTAATCGCAGACCGAAATCCGAACGTTGTGCCTGCAATTCCTCACTGCTGAGTGTAGTCATCAGAACTCCCGTCGCTCCAATTCGAACAGCTGCTTCGAATGCTCCTGAATGCTCATAATCTGATAATCATTATGCTTCACGGCCTCGATAGCGAGCAGTGCGGCCTGGAACTCGGTGATGGTGGTGAACTGCGGCAGATCGGCGGCAATGGCGGCGGCACGGATGGAGTAGCCGTCGGAACGGGAGCCGCGCGAGTTCGGCGTGTTGAGGATCATGTCGATCTTGCCTTCCTCGATGAGCTGAACCACGTTCTTGCCCACGGATCCGGCAGCGTGATGCACCTCGACCGGGGCTTCCGGATCGGTGTCCACGCGGGTGCTGATCTTGTCCACGATGTTCGACTCGATGCCGTAACGGCGAAGCACGGAGGCGGTGCCCTCGGTGGCCCAGAGCTTGAATCCAAGCTCCTCGAGACGAACGGCGATCAACGGCAGCTGACGCTTGTCGGTGTCGTTCACGGAGATGAACACGTTGCCGTGGGTCGGCAGGCCACCGTCGTAGGCAGCGAGCTGGCTCTTGGCGAAGGCGTGCGGGAAGTCACGGTCGAAGCCCATGACCTCACCGGTGGAACGCATCTCAGGTCCGAGCAGGATGTCGACGGTCTTGCCCACCGGGGTGCGGAAGCGCTTGAACGGCAGCACGGATTCCTTAACCGCGACCTGCTGGCCGGGGCGGATGTCGCCGCCGTCGCCCTTGGGCAGCAGCAGACCGTTGGCACGCTGATCGGCGATGGTTTCGCCGGCCATGATGCGGGCAGCGGCCTTGGCCAGTGCCACGCCGGTGGCCTTGGAGGCGAACGGCACGGTACGGGAGGCGCGCGGGTTGGCTTCGATCACGTACAGCGTGTTGGCCATGAAGGCGTACTGCACGTTGATCAGGCCCTGCACATGGCAGCCCTTGGCGATGGCGTAGGTGCCTTCACGCAGGCGACGAATCTGGTCGTCGGACAGGGTGGACGGAGGCAGGGTGCAGGCGGCGTCACCGGAGTGGACACCGGCCTCCTCGACGTGCTCCATAATGCCGCCGATGTACAGTTCCTCGCCGTCGAACAGTGCGTCGACGTCGATTTCGATGGCGTCTTGCAGGAACTTGTCGATGAGCAGCGGGGAGGGCAGGCGGCCGGAGACCACGGTATCGGCCTTGGCCTCGGCAAGTGCGCGGTCCACGTACTTGTTGAGCTGCTTGTCATCGTAGACGATTTCCATGCCACGGCCGCCGAGCACGTAGCTCGGGCGCACGAGCACCGGGTAACCGATGCGGTGGGCGGCTTCCTTGGCCTCTTCGAGGCTCAGGGCGGTGCCGTAACGCGGGGCGTTCATCTCCGCCTTCTTGAGCACTTCGCCGAACAGCTCACGGTTCTCGGCCAAGTCGATGGATTCCGGGGTGGTGCCGAGAATCGGCACGCCGGCGGCCTTCAGACGCGCGGCCAAGGACAGCGGGGTCTGGCCGCCGAGCTGGACGATGACGCCCTTGACCGGGCCCATCTTCTTCTCGGCCTCGTAGATCTCGAGCACGTCCTCGAAGGTGAGCGGCTCGAAGTAGAGGCGGTCGGACATGTCGTAATCGGTGGACACGGTCTCCGGGTTGCAGTTGACCATGACGGTGTCATAGTCCTTGCCAAGCTCCTGCACGGCGTGCACGCACGTGTAGTCGAACTCGATGCCCTGACCGATGCGGTTCGGGCCGGAGCCGAGGATGATCACAGCCTCGCGTTCGCGCGGGCGCAGCTCGGTTTCGTCGGCGTAGCAGCTGTAGTAGTACGGCGTGGCGGCGTCGAACTCGGCGGCGCAGGTGTCGACGGTCTTGTAGACCGGGCGCAGACCGTAGGTCCAGCGCAGTTCGCGGATGGTGTTCTCGCCTTCGTCGCCCAAACCACGCAGGTGGGCCACCTGCACGTCGGACAGACCGGCGAGCTTGGCCTTCTTGAGCAGCTTCGGGGTGAGGGTTTCGGCCTCGCGCACCGTCATGGCGGTCTCATTGATGAGGAAGATCTGCTTCAGGAACCACGGGTCGATCTTGGTGGCCGCGAACACCTGCTCCAGCGTGGCGCCGCCCCAGATGGCGCGCATGAGCTGCAGGTAACGGTGTTCGGTCGGGGTGTGGATGGCCTCAAGCAGTTCGGCCACTTCTTCGGCGGACGGCTTCTCGCCATCCCAATTGAAGCCCATGTGGCGCTTGTCGATGGAGCGCATGGCCTTGCCGAGGGACTCCTGGAAGTTGCCGGCCAGGGCCATGGCCTCGCCCACGGACTTCATGGAGGTGGTCAGGGTGGGGTCGGCGCCCGGGAACTTCTCGAAAGCGAAGCGCGGCACCTTGGTGACCACGTAGTCGATGGTCGGCTCGAAGGAGGCCGGCGTGGACTGGGTGATGTCGTTGCGAATCTCGTCGAGCGTGTAGCCGAGAGCCAGCTTGGTGGCGATCTTGGCGATCGGGAAGCCGGTGGCCTTGGAGGCCAGTGCGGAGGAACGGGAGACGCGCGGGTTCATCTCGATGACGATGATGCGGCCGGTGTCCGGACGAACGGCGAACTGGATGTTGCAGCCGCCGGTGTCCACGCCCACGCCACGGATGATGGCGATGCCGATGTCACGCAGCTTCTGGTATTCGCGGTCGGTCAGGGTGAAGCAGGGGGCCACGGTGATGGAGTCACCGGTGTGCACGCCGACCGGATCGACGTTCTCGATCGGGCAGACGACCACGACGTTGTCGTTGCGGTCGCGCATGAGCTCGAGCTCGAATTCCTTCCAGCCCTCGATGCCCTCTTCGATCAGGACTTCGTCGGTGGGCGAGTAATGGATGCCGGCGCCGGCGATGCGGTGCAGCTCCTCCTCGTTGTGGGCGATGCCGGAGCCCAGGCCGCCCATGGTGAAGCTCGGGCGCACGACCAGCGGGTAGCCGAACTTCTCGGCGATCTTGTCGACTTCCTCGATGCTGTGGGCGATGTCGGAGCGGGCGGATTCGGCGCCGGCCTCATCGACGACCTTCTTGAACAGTTCACGGTCCTCGCCACGGTCGATGGCTTCCAGGGAAGCACCGATCAGTTCGACGTTGTACTTCTTCAGGACGCCGGCCTCGCCCAGCGCCATGGCGGCGTTGAGTGCGGTCTGGCCGCCCAAGGTGGGCAGGAGCGCGTCGGGGCGTTCCTTGGCGATGATCTGCTCGAGGATCGGGGTAGCGATCGGCTCGATGTAGGTGGCGTCAGCCATCTCCGGGTCGGTCATGATGGTGGCCGGGTTGGAGTTGACGAGGATGACGCGGATGCCTTCCTCACGAAGGACGCGGCATGCCTGGGTGCCCGAGTAATCGAACTCCGCAGCCTGACCGATCACGATCGGGCCGGAGCCGATGACCATCACGGATTTGATGTCGGTGCGCTTCGGCATATCACTTACCTTCCTTGGAGTTGTTCTTCATAAGTTCGCAGAAACGGTCGAACAGGTAGGCCGCATCGTGCGGGCCTGCTGCGGCCTCCGGGTGGTACTGCACGGAGAATGCGGGGATGTCCACGCACTGCAGGCCTTCGACCACGTCGTCGTTCAGATCGATGTGGGAGACGAACACCTTGCCGTACTTGCCGTTTTCAAACGGCGCGTCGACCTGCTTGCCGATCGGGGCGTCGACCGCGAAGCCGTGGTTGTGGGCGGTGACCTCGACCTTGCCGGTGGTCAGATCCTTGACCGGCTGGTTGATGCCGCGGTGGCCGAACTTGAGCTTGTAGGTGCCGAAGCCGAGTGCGCGGCCGAGCAGCTGGTTGCCAAAGCAGATGCCGAAGAACGGGTAGCCGGCGTCAAGTACCTGGCGCAGCAGCTCGATTTCGGGACCGGCCTGTTCCGGGTCGCCCGGGCCGTTGGAGAAGAAGACGCCGTCCAGGTTCAGGTTCTCGATTTCGGCGAAGGTGATGGTGGAGGGCACCACGTGCACGCGGCAGCCGCGTTCGGCCATGCGGTGCGGGGTCATGCCCTTGATGCCGAGGTCCACAGCGGCCACGGTGTACAGCGGCTCCTTGCCTTCGTACTCGCCGCACGGCTCGACGGTGTAGGTCTCCTCGGTGGACACCTCGTCGTACAGGCTCAGACCCTGCATCTGCGGGGTGTTCTTGACGTCTTCGAGCAGCTGCTCGATGGTCTTGAGCGCGCCGGTGGCCTGATCGGTCAGGGCGTCGCCGGAGAAGATGCCGGCGCGCATCACGCCTGCGGAACGCAGGTGACGCACCAGCTTGCGGGTGTCGATGTGGCCCAGGCCGACGATGCCGTTCTTGGCGAGGTCGTCGTCCAGGCTGCCCTCGGCACGCCAGTTGCTCACGTTCGGAGAGGGATCACGCACGATGTATCCGGCAACCCAGATGCGGGAGGACTCAGGGTCTTCGCTGTTGACGCCGGTATCGCCGATGTGCGGGAACGTCTGCACAACGATCTGGCGATCGTAGCTCGGATCGGTGAGCGTCTCCTGGTATCCGGTCATACCGGTGGCGAAGACGATCTCACCGGTCGTCTCGCCGAGGGCGCCATACGGCTCCCCCACATATACCTGTCCGTCTTCCAAAACGAGGACTGCATCGTCCTTGTCATACATCGGAATTGCGATGGTCCCGGACTCGTTCTGGCTCACCAAAACCCCCTTATGTTTTTCGGGTATTCGTACCAAGGTTAACGGCCAGCGCAGACTCACACGCCGTTGGGCGCACAGTCTCACCCCGCTGGCGGGGCTGTCGGCAAGGTGCCGACTTGAGAATGTACGGCGGCACAAGTGTCCGCCCATGAAAAAGCCTCCCGAATGGGGAGGCTGAACAACAAATGACTAATCGACCGTCGGCTGAATCTCAGCGGACGGGGCAGCAGGCTCGTCGGATGCACCGGACGAATCGGGCGAATCGGAAACATCGCCCTCATCGGTCGGCTCGGATGCGGCGGCATCGGAATCGGACGATTCCTCATCGGCCTCTTCTGCCACGGACTCCGGTGCCGGTGCTGCGTTCTTGGCGATGCACACCGCAGACAGCAGGCCATGGATGAAAGCGGGCGAATCGTCATCGCACAGGGTCTTGGCCAATGCCAGAGCCTCGTCGATGGCGACCTTGTCCGGCACATCATCGTTGAACAGAATCTCCCAAGCGGCGATACGCAGAATGTTGCGATCGACCACGCCCATACGGCGGACCTTCCAACCCGTGGAGTGTTCGTCCAGGGTCATGTCGATCTGACGACGGTGCTCGGCCACGCCCTTGACGATTTCAATGGCATAGTCGGAAAGCGGGGTCTGGGCACCGGGATGTGCGATGCGCTCGTCAAGCAGGGAGAGAATATCCTGGCTTTTTTCGTCGGCTTCGTACAGGGTGTTCAGAGCCCTTTTGCGCGCGGTGGAACGTGCCATACTGCTGCTGTCCTAGTCCTTTATACGGTCGGTGGTCTGTTGAGGATGCGGAGATCAGTTGTTCTCGCGGCCGGTGTAGGAACCGTCCTCGGTGTTGATCTTGACGCGGTCGCCCTCATTGATGAACAGCGGGACCTGAATCTCGGCTCCGGTCTCAACGTTGGCCGGCTTGGTGCCGGCGTTGGAGCGGTTGCCCTGCAGGCCCGGCTCGGTGTGGGTGATGGTCAGGACCACGGAGCCCGGCAGATCGATGCTCAGCGGGGTGCCGTCGTGGAAGGAGACCAGGCAGTCGGTGCCTTCGAGCAGGAACTTGGCCTTGTCGCCCACGAGGGTCTTCGGAACCATGATCTGATCGTAGGTGGTCATGTCCATGAACACGAAGTTGTCGCCGTCCTCGTAGGAGTACTGGAGAGTGCGGTTGTCCACGGTCTCGAATTCCATCTTCATGCCCGCGTTGAAGGTCTTGTCGACGATCTTGCCGGAGAGCACGTTCTTGATGGTGGTGCGCACGAAGGCGGGGCCCTTGCCCGGCTTGACGTGCTGGAACTTCATGACGGTCCACAGCTGCCCGTCGAGGTTCAGGACGGATCCGTTCTTGATGTCGTTAGTAGTCTGTGCCACGTTATTCACCTATTTCAAATTCAAACTAGCTTAGGCAAAGCCCAAAAATTGCCTCGGCTATTATGCCACACCGGGTATACAGGAAGTGAACGCTGGGGTTTCCCACGTGACCCCCGACTAGACTGGATGAATATGCGATCCTTCTTCGAAGCCGTATCCGTGTCCTGCGTCGTCCCCGCGCAATCGCCGGCGGACGGCGAACGCAC
Organism: Bifidobacterium sp. 2450; assembly: GCF_041900695.1. Classification (NCBI taxonomy): domain Bacteria; kingdom Bacillati; phylum Actinomycetota; class Actinomycetes; order Bifidobacteriales; family Bifidobacteriaceae; genus Bifidobacterium; species Bifidobacterium sp. 2450. Next base: position 41,977 of record NZ_JBHEEA010000002.1, on the reverse strand, counting down.
GGTGTTCGACAACCTGTCCTTCAGCATGGAACGCGGCGAGATCGTCGATCTGGTGGGACCGTCCGGCTCCGGCAAGTCGAGTCTGTTGACCGCGTGCGCCCGGCTCAACCCGCATGCGCACGGCGCGTTCGCCCTTGAAGGCAAGGGCAGCGGCGAGTTCACGCCGCAGCAGTGGCGGCGGGATGTTGCCTACCCGCCGCAGAAGCCGATTCTGACAGGCATGAACGTGGCCGAGGCGATCCGCCTGCCCTAGACGCTCGCGATTCGCGGCAAGGGCGGCAAGGCCGAGCAGTTGTTGCCCGACGAGCGCATCCGCACGACGTTGGACGCGATGGGCTGCGAGGACATCAATCTGGAGCGCGCCCCGCACGACCTGTCCGGCGGCCAGGCGGCCCGCGTGGCCCTGGCCCGCACACTGCTCACCGATCCGAAGGTGCTGCTGGCCGACGAGGTAGATGCCGGTCTCGACGACGACAACGTGGCCAAGGTGGCTACGATCATGGCGGATGCCGCCACACGCGGCATGACGATCATCCGCATCCGCCACCGTCCGCCGGACGGACGGGCCACCCGCACGCTGACGCTGGACAAGGGGCGGCTGACCGAACGCGAGATGACGGATTCGGCGGCGCAGGACGCGAACGCGGTGCCTGCCGGCGCCGATGAAAATGAGGAGACGCAGGCATGAGCGGCGATCTGGGCAATTCCTACAACATCGATATCTGGGGTCTGCTCATCGCGCTGGGCATGGTGGCCGTGGCGGCCATCATCAGCGAACTGATGCACATGTGCATCGGCAAGACCCTGATGTGGTCGTCGTGCCGCGCATTGGTGCAGCTGTGCGCCACGGGCTTCATCATCGGCTACGTGATCCGGTCGAACAGCGTGTGGATGGTGTTCGCCCTGATGGCGGTCATGCTGGTGGCGGCCGTGCAGATCGTGATGTCCCGCGCACGCGGCATCCCCAAGGGCCTTGCCGGACCGATCTTCCTGAGCCTGGTCATCACCATGCTGCTGATGCTGGCGCTGGGAGCGACCCCGTGGGAGTCGGCCCGCCCGTCCATCGTCTCATCGATTCGCCTGGGCCTGCTGCCCACCACCGCCTCGCTGGCGTCCAGCGGCATCGTGACGATCCCGGGCATGATGGCCGGTCAGGTGATCGCCGGCGGCGACCCGCTCAACGCCGCCAAGTACCAGTTCGTGGTCCTCGACGCCATCGCCGCGCTGACCCTGCTGGCCGACGGCCTGATCATGGTCATGATCTACCGCACCTGCTTCACCGCCGACGACCAATACCGCCCGCCCGAAGCGCGCTAATCAGCTAAGCTCCCTCTGATAAGCTCCCTCTGACGAGGGAGCTGTCGAGCGCAACGAGACTGAGGGAGAGACCACTCTACGCGATGGTGACCAGCGTGCCGTCCGGCACCTGGTCATAGAACCATTGCGCGTCGGCCACGGTCAGGCGCACGCAGCCGTGCGAGGCGGGCTGGCCGAGTTTGGCACCCTCCTCCGGCAGATAGTCGCCGAAGGCCTCGCCGGTCGGCACCGAGTGGAACAGGTACGAACCGTAGAACTGCACCCAATAGTCGGCGCCCATGCCTTCTTCGGCATTGTAGAAGTGTTCGCCGCGCGTATCGATGGTGTACGAGCCGTGCGGGGTGGCGTCGCCGACGCCGGTGCTGGCGATCATCGTATAGATGGTCTGGCCACCGGACTTGACGTACACCCGTTGTTTGGCGAGACTGACCTCCACGCTCAGGTCGGAGTACTGGGATAGGTCGGGCTGTTTGCCGGTCGGCCCCTTCCAGTCCACGCTTTGCGCGGCTTTGTCATCGCCGTTCTGCGCGTTCTGCGTCTTCCGCAACGCGCCCTGTTTGCCGCTATCGGGAACCTGCTTGCGGGTAACGGCCGTGGGCTCGTTCGCCGCTGCGGTTGCGGCGGTGGCTGCCCCGGCGGCGGATGCGGTGTCGGCCCGCGGCCAGCTGCGTTGCGCCGCCGCGGTCTCGACTCCGGCGCCGATCAGGCAGAACAGGATACAGCAGGCGACCACTCCGCGCCGAATCACGTAGACCCGATCGCGACTCCAATTCACGTTCAACGTCGGCAGCCTCACCATATGCCTCTTCTCACCACAAAGACCATTCGAGTCGATTGTAAACAGGCATTGCGACGCCCTACGCCTCGGTTTCAGCCGTGATCTCGACTGCAGGAACGGCATCGTCCGGAGAATCTTCGCCCGACGCCGGCACCGTCCAGCGCCGCCGCAGCAGCACCCACAGGCCGATGATCATGGTCACCGCACCAAGCCCGATGCCGAACAGTCCCGAGGATTGCGCCGCGTGCGCGGTTCCCTGGGATTCCAAAAGCACGTCCTGCGTGACCACCAGCGAGAGCATCGCGTCGATGAAGGTCACGAACTTGACCGACGAGTCGATGGGGTTGTGCGTTTTGTGCGCAATAACCATACCGCGAATCGCAATCAAGAAGAACCCGCAACTTACGCAACAGACGGTCAAGCGCCTCAAGGAGGCGTTCCGGAAGCTGTACGGGACCAAGCCGATCGAGAAGATCTCGGTGCGTCAGATCACCGAGCTCGCCGGCTACAACCACGCCACGTTCTACCTGTATTTCTCGTCCGTGCGCGCCGAGGAGACCGCCTGGCCGTTCCTGCAGCCGATCCTGTTCCCCGGCGAGCCGGATATCGGCTCCATCGCCGATCCGGCCGAACGCAAACGCCGCATCCTCCTGAAGCAGTTCTACGTTTCCGGCATCATCGGCACGTTCCGAGCCGCACTGAACGGCTCGATCATGACCGACCCCACCGAAATCGGGCACTTCGTCTCCGAAAAACTGCTCCCCCGCATCGCGCCGCATATGCAAATGCCATCGCAATCGGAAACAGCGCAGCAGCCAGCGGCATCACCGCAAGCCCAGTAGCGAGGTCAACCCACAGCTGGCGGCGCGGGAAACAGGTCGCGCCGCCCAGTACGCGAATCCGGCGAGCCTCTACCGAGTAGCGAGGAAGAAGAAGCGCGGGAACGGGAAGATGATGCTGCCGTCCGACTGCGTGGGGTATTCCTCGCGGACTTGGGCGAACACTTCGGCCTCGAACTTCTTACGGCCGGCGTCGCCAAGCGCCTGCAGATACGGACGCATGCCGGTGCCGCGATACCAGTCCATAATCGCCTCATGCGAGGGCAGCGTGTGCATGTACGTGACCTTCCATATGCGGAAGGCGCTGGCATGCGCATGCAGCAGCTCCCAGTATTCGGGCGGCGTGAGGTTGTAGAACTCGCGTTGCTGCGGCAGCTTGTCCGCGAACGCAGGCGAGTGCACGATACCGCCGATGATGCGGTGGATCGGCTCCTCATAGTTCATCGGCGTCTGCACGGCCAGCACTCCCCCGACCCTGAGCCGGGCGAGCAGACCGGGAATCAGATGCGGATGGTCCGGCACCCATTGGATGCAGGCGTTGGAGAAGACCACGTCGAAGTCGGCCGGCAAATCGTTCAGCTGCGTGGACACGTCGCACAGCTGGAAATCGATGTCGGGATAGGTGTTGCGCGCCACCTCGATCATGTCCGGCGAGCTGTCGACGCCGAGAATCTTGGCATGGGGATAGCGCTCGCGCAGCACGGCCGTGCTGTTGCCCGGCCCGCAGCCGATATCCAGCACGCGCGTGACGCTGCCGTCGTCCGGCGGCAGCTGCATCGCCAGATCACGCGCCGGCTGCGTGCGCTCCCGTTTGAATCGCAGATACTGTTCCGAATCCCAGGTAACCATGCTCCCCACGCTAATCAGCCGTTCACATATCGACCGATATTATCTCATAATTCAGCCGAGCAGGGCGTCACGGCGGGCGATAAGCGCGTCAATCGCCGCCTCGCCTTCGATGACGGTGAAGGTCAGGGACTTGCGTTCGCTGGCCTGCGGGGCGATGGTGTGCAGGTCGCCGCGCTGCTCGTGCCAGCCGCGGCCGTGGACGCTGGAGTTCGAGGGCTCGAGGCCGACCACGTAGTCGCCCGCCCCCATCGACTTCCATTCCATGAAGTACGGGAAGAGGCTGACGTCGAAGTCCAGACGGACGCCGAGTCCGAGCTTGCGGTTAACCACGGCGGCGAAGCTGCGGCCATTCTCGTCGGCGGCGAGCTCGTGCAGGTACACGCTTTCGGGGAGGTTCGTCGCGGAAGGATTCGTTGGTCACCTCATCCTCGACCGTGATCGACGGCCGGCCGTACACGCTGGTGATTGTGCGACGCAGTACGAGGTTCTCGCCGCGGTATTCGAACTGGCAGACGTCGAGGGCGCGGTCGGCCATGGACACGAAGCGCAACGGACCGTTCTTCACCTCGATGGCCTTGAGGCCGTGGGCTCGGCCTTCCTGGTATTCGATCGGGCGCACGTAGGCGGCCTGCTGAAGGCTGCCCATATGGGCCAGCATGTCGGCTCGCGTGCTGTGTTCTGTGGATGTCATCGTCGTCACCGATCCTTGCATGTATCGGTTTGTTGTCCGTGTGCACATCATACTGTAAGCGTTTTCCGCAATTGTCGCTATCAACAACGCATACGCATGCCGATGAGCCAGATCAGAGAACGACGTAAGTACAACGAAGGCTCCCCTGAGGGGAGCCTTCCATCGTGATATACGTCACGCACGAACATTCGTCATTCGTGCCTTACGCTCCCGCGGCGGCCGCGTCCGCGGCATCGTCCTTCAGTGCACGCAGCAGGGCCTTGTTGCGGGTTTCGATGATGCGCTTGCCATCCTCGTCCTGCCAGGAGAAGAAGCCGCGGCCGGTCTTGGCACCAAGGTTGCCTTCCTTGACCTTTTCGGCGAGCAGCGGGCTCGGGCCAGTGCCGTTGTCCATGTCGTCGAACAGGTAGGTGCTGATGTTGTAGAACACGTCGAGTCCGCCGAGGTCGATGCTGGCGATCGGGCCGACCAGGTTCCAGCGGCGGCCGAGGCTGTACTTCATCACGTCGTCCACGGTGGCCGCGTCCGCGATGCCCTGCTGGACGATGTAGAACGCCTCGCGCAGCACGGCCAGTTGCAGACGGTTGCCCACAAAGCCCAGCGACTCCTTCTTGATCTTCGCCGGCTTCTTGCCGATCTTGGCCATGAGGTCGAAGGTGATGTCCACCACCTTCGGGTCGGTTTTCTCGCCCGGCACCACTTCGACCAGCGGCATGAGCTGTGCGGGGTTCCAGAAGTGCGCCACCACGAAGCGCTCGGGGTGTCCCATCACCGACTGCAGCGCGGTGGGGCTCAGGCCGGAGGTGTTCGTGGACAGAATCGCGTCCTTGGGGGCGGCGTGCTCCACTTCGGCCCAGACGGACTTCTTGATGTCAAGGTTCTCGGCCACGGATTCGATGACGAAGTCCACGTCCGCCACGCCGCTTGCATAGTCGGCGTAACAGGTGATGCGGGCCAGCACCGCGTCCATGGTGTCGCCGTCCTTGAGCAGTCCGGCTTCGGCGAAGTCCTCGGCATCCGAACGAATCGCCTTCATCGCCTTCTCCAGCGAGGCCTCGCCGCGGCCGACCAGATGCACCGGATATCCGGCCAACGCGAACTGCAACGTGATCGCGTGGCCCATGGTTCCCGTGCCGACGTTCGCAATCGTCTTGATATCGTCCACTGTCTCAATCATGGAGACCCCTTCTTTCCGGCGGTTCGTCTGGCGTTGGTGTACGCATGAACAGCACCGTGCCGTTATGCGTTTGCTCGCATTCTATGCCGATTTCGCTACGTGAACATTTGCTGAACATTTCGCGGATTCGACTAGTACAAATCCCTATATCAGCACAAAAGCGTGGTGCCGCAACACCGAAATGTTACAGCACCACGCTGAAATGTTCATGTCGTTACGCTGCTATCGCGCACCCACAGCACGCGCGTCACAGCACCACGCTGCCATTTGGAACGTCGACGATACCGCCGGACGCACCCAGGCGTGCACGGAACGGGCGGCCATCGGAGCTCGCGACCTCGATGCCGGCCGGCGTGCGGCGTGCGGTGAAGGTTACGGCGGAACCATCGATTTCCGTAACAACGGCGTCGGCGGTCTCCACCTCATCCACGAACACGGAGACCAGCGCGTTCTCACCGTACACACGGTCCGGCTTGGTTTCGCCGGGGTTGGTGACGATGACGCTGCCGTCGCGCACCCACAGCGGAATCGAATCGTAGTCGTGGGTTTCCTTGCGCCAGCCACCCTGCGCCTTCTCGCCGGTCAGCCAGTTGGTCCACACGCCGTCCGGCAGATAGTAGGAAACCTCACCGGAGTAGGTGAACACGGGGGCGACCAGCATGGACGGACCGAACATGTACTGGCGGTCCAGCGTGCGACATGCCGGGTCATCGGGGAACTCCACGAACATGGAACGCATGACCGAGGTGCCGTTCACATGAGGCTGCAGGCCAAGCTGGCCGCCGACGGTGGCGGAACGTGCATACAGACAGGCGTTGCCCTTGCCGTAGGTTTCTTCGATGGCTTCGAACACGGCCTGGTTGTACAGCTGGGTGTACCAGTTGTGCATGGAGAGCTTCGGAGAGCCGTCATACCAGACGACGTCGCGCGGGATGCGCTCGCCGAAATCGGTCTTGATGGCGTCCACGCCCTGATTCAGCAGGGCCTTGACCTTGACCTTGAACCATTCACGGGCGGCCGGGTTGGTGAGTCCACCAAGCCCATGCCGGCCTGCCAGAAGTCGGTCTGCCAGACTTCGCCATTGGGCTTGCGCACCAGATAGCCCTTGTCTCGGCCTTCCTTGAACATTTCGCCGCGCTGGCCGATGTACGGGTTGATCCAAGCGCAGATATGCAGGCCCTTGTCTTCGTGCAGGCGCTTCAGCGTGGATTCGATGTCGCCGAAGAAACGCTTGTCCCACTCGAAATCGCACCAATGGAACTCGCGCATCCAGTAGCAGTCGTAGTGGAAGGCGGCCAGCGGAATATCACGCTCGGCCATACCGTCGATGAAGGAGTTGATGGTGGCCTCGTCGTATTTGGTGGTGAACGAGGTGGTCAACCACAGACCGTAACTCCATGCGGGCACATTCGCCGGACGTCCGACGAGCTTGGTGTAGCGGTCGAGAATCTGCTTGGGGGTGGGGCCATAGATCACGCAGAAGTCGATGGCCTCGCCGGGCACGGAGAACTGCACGGCCTCGGTGTTCTCGGAACCGATCTCAAAGGAGACATGGCCGCGGTTGTTGACCAGTACGCCATACCCATTGGAGGTCATGTAGAACGGGATGTCCTTGTAGCCCTGTTCGGAAGCAGTGCCGCCATCCTCATTCCAGATGTCGACGCTCTGGCCGTTCTTGACGTACGCGCCGAAGCGTTCGCCCAGGCCATACACGTCTTCGCCAACCGACAGATGCAGCTGGATGGTGGTGAACACGTCGGATTCATCACGGGCGGAACCGTCCATGGTCACACCGAATCCGCCGACCGGCTGGGCGGTGACGTTCGATTCGGCACCGAGCTTGAATCGGCCCAGCGACTTGCCTGCGCACTCGGTGAGCACCTTGCCGTCCTCGCCGATGAAGGTCAGGTTCCAGGGGGTGCCCTTGACGACCTTCGCGGTAAGTCCGCCAGTGGTCAGCGTGACGTCCGCGCCATTGACGCCGACTTCGCCGTCGCCATTGCCGTTCGCCTGAACGGTCACGTAATCACGGTTGCCGGGTTCGTCGGCATTGAGCGGGAATCCGGGGTATTCGGTGGCGCCTTGCCAGTGTTCGGCACGCACACGAATCACGCCTTCTGCCGGCGTGGTGATGTCCACATTGAATGTGGGCAGGTTCAGGGTATCGTACCGGCCGCGCACCACGGAGGTCGGGGCGAGGACGTTGAGGCTTTCGGTGGTGGCATCCGCCGCCAGTTCGTAGGCTTCACGAGCGTAGAGGGCGTCGACGCCGTCACGAATCATCCAGTAGCCGTTGGTGAACTTCATTGTTGCTGCTCCTTGGTGGAGAGGTGGCTTCGACCGCTAGGGAACAAGGCGGCCGAAACCAAAATCAATATGTACTGCTTGTTGATTGAATTGCCTGTTGTGCGAATGACCTTACTTCACCGCGCCGGTGGTGATGCCGTTCGACAGCGTCCTCTAAAAGAGGAGGAAGAAGATCAAGGTCGGCACGATACTGATCAGCGAGGCAGAGGCCGTGGTCGTCACATCCATCAGACGGTCGCCGGACAGCGAGGCGATGGCGATCGGGACGGTCTGCGAAGAGTTGTCGATCAGGAAGGCCATCGGAATCATGTAGTCGTTCCAAGTCCAGATGAAGAAGAACACCAGCATGACGGCCAGAGTCGGCTTCGAAATCGGGAAGACGATATCCTTGAGAATCTTCCAGCGGCTTGCGCCATCGATGGTGGCCGCTTCCAGAATCGCCTTCGGGAAGGTGCCGTACACCGACGACAACAGGTATGTGCCAAATGCGCTTTGAATCACGGTGAAGATGATGACGATGGACCACGGGTTGTTGTACAGGCCGATTTCCTTGAACATGATGTACAGCGGGTATAGGAGGGCTTCCTGCGGCAGCATGTTCGCGAGCATGATCAACAGGATGATCCAGCGACGGCCCTTGACTCGGCCGATGCCGAGGGCAAAGGAGTTGAACACGGACAGCACCACGGCAAAGATTGCCACCAAGCCGGAGGTCCAAATCGAGTTCCACACCTTTTCGGGGAAGTTGACGCGGGTCCAGAACTTGATGAAGCCATCAAGCGTGAACGAGGTAGGCCAGGACAGCGGGCCGTTAGCGTTGTAGTCGGCCGAAGTCTTGAAGGCGTTCAGGCACAGAACGACGAACGGGAACAGCATCACCAAGCCGCCGATAATCAGCAGTACGATGATCAGCCAGTCACCGGCAGTGCGGTTCTTCTTGACTTTGGCGATTTTCTTCAGTTCAGCTGCGCTCATAGTGCTCATTTTTTCAATCACTCTCCGTCCTCGGCTTCGACCTTCTGCTGAAGGTTGGTGAACACGATGGCCACGATGATGATGACGACTGTCAGAGCGGTCGCAATCGCGGCACCGTAGCCGACCTGCTGTACCTGGAAGAACTGGGTGTAGGAGTAGTAGGACGGCACGATGGTGGTAGTGCCGGGGCCACCCTTGGTCAGCATGTACACCGGGGCGAACACCTTCAGTGCCGCGATGGTGCAGGTGAGGGCCACCACGAAGATCTCCGGCTTGATGGACGGCAGGGTGATGGTCTTGAAACGCTGCCACCAGTTGGCGCCATCGAAGCTGGCGGCCTCAACAGTTCCGGATCGACGCGCTGCAAGCCGGACATGAAGATGACCAACGGATAGCCGACCTGAATCCAGATCATGATAAGCATCAGGAAGATCAGGGCCGTATCCGGCTTGCCAAGCCAGTCATGTTGCAGGCTTCCAAGGCCTATGGCACTGAGCAATGAGTTCAGAGCACCGTTCTCAGCTCGGAAGATCCAGCCCATGACCAAGGAGCCGATGGCGATAGGCAGCAGCTGCGGGAAGTAGTAGACGGCACGCATCGTGGACGCGGCCTTGGGGCCGAACTTCTTCTGCACAACGTCGAAGATCAGCGAGGAGAGGATCAGACCGAGCAGAATCGGGATCACCACCATGGCGATGATCATCCAGATCGAGTTGCGGAAGGAGATCCAGAAGGTATCGTCCTTCATCAGTCGGGCCCAGTTCTTGAGGCCGGCCCAGACCGGCGGCCTAATGCCACGATAGTTAGTGAAACTCAGATAGATGTTCCAGATGCCCGGAACGATGATGATCCAGGTGAGCATTGCCACACCGGGAATCAGGTACAGCCAGAAACGATTCGAAGGGCTGCCCGGGATGCGCGACATTGCGGTTTCTTCCGGGTGCTTGGCTTTATTGGTCTTTGTTTTCATCAGACACTTCCAAACGGTAGAGTGTGCAAGACTGTTGGGACACGAACGGAGACGTGTGACGGCAAGGGAAGGAGAAACCGACCACACGCCTTCGTTCGCCTATTGGAAGAAGGGAAGAGGAAAGGATCGAATGCTACTCGACGACGATGCCTGAGGCCTCGAGGCCCTTGTCGTAGTTGTCCTTCATCTGGTTCAGCGCGGTCTTCACGTCGGCGGTGCCGTTGACCAGCTCCTGCAGGGAGGCGTTGAGCTCATCGTAGAAGGTGGAGGTCGGCCAATCCGGGTAGAAGCCGAGCTGGCCTTCCTTGACGGCGTCATCGAACTGGGCCACGAATTCCTTGGTGTCCTCATCCTTGATGGAATCGACGTCGGAGTTGATAGCCAAGCCACCCTGCTCGGCCATGTAGTTCTGGACTTCCTTGCTCAGAGTGATGTTGATGAACTTGGCAGCCAGATCCTTCTTGGCGGAGTTCTGAGGAATGACCCAGACGTTACCGGAGGAGCCGACAATCTTCTTGGTGTCAGGGAACTTGGAGTAGGAAACGTTCAGACCGGCGGCCTCTTCCTTGAAGCGAGCGTGCCACCAGGTGCCGGAGAAGAGGATCGGATTGGTGCCGGTCATGAGGTTCTGGCCGGCGTCCTCAGCCTTGAGGTTGGTGGAATCCTTGGAGATGTAGCCCTTGTCGACCCATTCCTTGATCTTCTCGGTTGCGTAGGTGAGCGGTTCGGAATTCCAATCGACCTTGCCGTCGTACATCTCGTAGGCCTTGATGAACTTGTCATCGGCCTTGGAGAGCACCAGCTGCCACCACAGGTGCTGGGTCGGGTACTCGGCGGAGCCGACGGACAGTGCGGTGATGCCGTTCTCCTTGAACTTGGCCATCGCGCTTTCCAGCTCGTCGAAGGTGGTCGGAATCGCGATGCCGTACTTGTCGAACATGTCCTGGTTGAAGTAGAGCAGGCAGTCCTCACCGTAGTTGGTGATGCCGTACCAGTCGCCGGAGCCCATCACGCCTTGCTCATCGTACTTGCCGGTGTCGGCCAAGGAACCGGTGATGATCTTGTCCCAGCCATATTCGGACACGTAATCGTTGAGGTTGGTGAGCAGGCCTTGGCTGGCGAGCAGGCCGGACGTGGCGTTGCCCTTGTTGTATTCCATAACGTCCGGAGCGTCGTCGGAGTTGAGGATCTGGGAGGCGTTCTGGCGAATCTGTTCGAAGGCCTTCTTCTCGAATTCGACCTTGACGCCGGTCTCCTTTTCGAAGATTTCGATAGCCTTGTCCCACGCCTTGCCTTGCGCGGTGGTCGATTCCTCGTAGTGCTAGATCTTGATGGAGGTGGGGTTCTCCTCCTGTGCGACTTCATCGCTGCTACCACAGCCAGCAACACCGATCATGGTCGCAACTGCAAGTCCAGCGGCGATAAATTTGCGAGTCAACTTCATCGTTTTCTCCTTTTCAGCTTCTTTACTGATGAGAGAACATTTCGACGATTATTGAAACCGGTCGAAATGCCATCCACTAGAAATATAAGGGACCGGTAACGACGTTCTCAAATTATTTCGATAATTTCGACGATTATTTCAACGACTTTTCGATGTGAGCACTCTCATTCTTAACACTGTTAATTCATATTCGGAATACTGCATAAAATGCGACTATTCACCTAAGGCGAATAGCCACAAACACCCGAGCTCTTGTCAGCTGCGCGAGCATTTCGCCATGGTGCCACGTGCGATATAACGCGAAGAAAGCATCTCCACACGGCCGACATCGTCACGGTCGCCGTTGAGCACCTCCATCATGAGATCCACTGCACGCGAGCAGGTTTCGGTCGGCATCATCGGCATCTCATCCACGCCTCGCGGCAAAGATCCCAGCCCGTGCGTGCATGCGGCCATCACCGAAACGTCATCGGGCACGCACAATCCACGATCCTGCAGACCGTTGAGCACGTTGGCCACATGCACCGCATTCGTCTGGCAAATGATCATGGAAATCGCCGGGTTTTCAAGGAACGTCTCATCCAACATCAGATTGACGTCGTCACGTCCATTGCCGGTAGATGGCTTGAAGATCACGGATATGCCGAGGTCATCGCCCTTTTTCTTTGCGGCGTCAAGAAAACGGACCAGGTAATTGGAGCCGTCTTCATACGCGCTGCTGTCCGCGCCGGCCACCAGCACATGGCGATGCCCCAGCGCATACGCCTTCTCCATCGCCTCGCGACCCATACGCTCGAAATCCAAATCCACCGAATACACCGCATCGGAATTGCTCGGGTACCCGACCGCCACCACAGGCACGTCGAGAGCGCGAGCCACATCGGCACGGGCATCGCACATCAGCACATCCAACAGCAGGATGCCATCGACCACGCCTTCGGCGGCGACCCGGGTCAGTTCCTGATCGCCGTATTCGTGCATGAGCAGCAGGAGGTCATACCCATATCGCTTGGCGCGCATGGCAAGCGCAAAGAAGAACACGGCATAATTCGAATAGTCGGTGTATTCATGGAGCGGCGAACTCAACGCCAGAACCTTGGTCGGGCCTCTATGCCGCAGCTCCTGAGTGCGGCTTGGCATATATCCCAGCTCTTTCGCCGCTTTCAGCACCTTTCGTTTAGTCTCTTCTTTGATGGAGCGCTTTCCGCTCATCACATACGACACCGTGCTAATCGATACGCCGGCACATGCCGCCACATCTTTGATACCTGCCACCACCACACCCCCTTAATGGACCCACCACACCACGAATGTTGACTCTTTATCATACGTTATATACGCCGGTCTCACACATTTTCATGCTTTATGCAAAAGCTGTGAGGCATACGCACATTCCCCATCAAACGCACAGGTGCAAGAATGGCAGCAATTCGCCATTTTTGAAATCACCATGTGCGTTTGACGGCGCGTAAGCCTCACATTGTTCTCAGCAGGACCGAATTTCTGTGAGCCCCCTATAGCGCTCCCCTACGCAATATGTCCGCAAACGACCACACCACATGGGCGATACGCGCCAACTCGGCGTAACGGCCGATGGACAGCCACTGCACACGGTACCGTTCGAACCACAACTCCAAATCGGCGGCAAGACGGGCGCGGCGCGAGGCATCCAGCGCACGGCCGGTCACATCCTTGGCGCCACAGGCGTCCTCGCCGCCAGCCAATACCAGCCTATTGAACAACCGCTGCCCATCCAGCATCACCCACAGCAGCTCCGGGTTCAATCCTCCTCGTGCCGAGCCATCGAGCACCGCGACAACCGCACTGCCGCAATCGATCAACGTCCGGTCGCAATCCCGGCGTCGTTCGAGACGGGCATGGTTCCGCAAGAGCAGTCGGCGGCGCGCGTCGGCGCATCCCAGCGCACGGTCAAACATGAGCTCTCCCCCGCACGACCGTTCCACATACGATGCCACATCCGTATTCAGCATGCCGGTGCCGGAACCGTATTCCAGTTCCAGCACTTGCACGGCGAGGTCCCAGGGGAACGACACTCCATCGGAGTCGATGCGAGCGAGTGAATCCATAAGCCAACCGGATTCGTCGCCATACGCCAGATTAGAAATCCGATGGTTCATTTCGCATGCGTCAATTGCAACCGGGTTCCATGCGTTTTGCGCACCGTAACACAGTCCCGGCACGCTCAACCGCGGATCATTGACATGCCCATAGTCACCCCAATCGGTGACCACCATGCCTTCCGCACCATATTTGAGCCCAGCCACCGCCATGCGGTACGTGTTCAGCCAGGCACCGCCATAGTCGGGGAAGAACCGGCTCCACGCCCGCACAGCAGGGCACACGAATTGGCGGCGGCCTTGTGATGCGATGGTCTGGATCTTGCTTTCGTCGATATCCGGCTCATACATCCAGTTGAGCATCGTGATGTCGCCGGGCAGCAAGTCCATGGTGTGCGGATTCTCGAGCGCGATGTCCGCCCACAGCATCGGTTGTAGACCACGATGGGCAAGCGTGCTGCATAGGTCTTTGACGAAATCGGCATACAGCTCATCGCGACTGGCGCCCGGCGAGTCCTGTACGGACCGGCCACGGCCCAAGTCGAAAGTCTCATCGCCACCAATATTGAAGGACCGCGAGCGGAACAGCGGCGCGTATTCCTCGATTAGGTGCGAGGCGAAATCGTGCGACTTGGGGTTGGCTGCGTTCAGTGTGTGGTGTTCCATTCGTTCGATGAAACTGAACGGACGGTCGGCGTCTTCGGGGAACTCTCCCAGTCCACGATGTTCACGGATGCGCAGGTTCATATACATGGGCCCGAAAGCGGCCAAGGACGGCACCAGTTCGATACCGTGGTGCGTGCAGTATTCGTCCAGGAACATGATGTCGCCGGCCGTGAGCGGGTCAGTGCCGCGCCACGCTTCGCTGAGCTCGCCGAAAGCGAAGGCATGTTCCACGTACAGCTGGAATTGGTTGTACTTATACAACGCCAGCTGATCGATGAACCAGGTGAGGAACGCCACCGTCGGCACACGCCCGCGCGTCACGTCAAGACTGTAGGCGCGCACCGCGAACGCAGGCTTGTCTTGGATATGCAGGCAGGGCAAGGTCCGCGAGGTTTGCCTGATCATCTGCCGCAGTGTCTGCATGCCGTACCGCAATCCGCTTTCGCTGCCACCACGCACGGCGATGGTATCTGAGGCGAACACATCCAGCGTGTATTCGTCATGTGCCAATCGCGCATCCACACACAGCGATATGACGGTGCCGTTCATCGCTGCCGGCGCACCCGCACCCGCGCCCGCATCTCGCGCTTTTTCGGCGGCATTGGCGCCGGCGTCGGCTTCATCTGTGGCTGTGAGGACTCGGCGCGTACGGACGGTGACGCCGCAGTAACGCTCGAGTTCGCTGGACAGCTGCTCAATCGGCAGCGTTTCCCAGGCCTCATCGGCATCTTCGGTGACGGCATATTCGGGAATTCGTTTCTCGATCGTCACCAAGGACCCGATCATAGCCGTGCCATGCGTGTATTCCAATGTCACCGGAGCGGGAATCAGGGTGAGACACGGCGTTGCGGCATCGGCCTTATATTCGAATGTGGGCACAGCTGTCCCTTTCATACTGTTTTTATTATCGTTCGTCCGCTGACGGCAGGCGACACGTGGCCGCGCCGCCATCAGCGGACGAATCGTTTGGTGAGGTACGGCGGCATACGCTATTTCACGGCACCGGTCGTCACGCCCTTCATGATGTTGCGCTGGATGAGCATGAAGAACACCACCACCGGCAACGAGAAGATCACCGAAGCGGCCATCTGCCCGCCGAAATCGGTGCCCATGGTGGGTGTCGAGAAGGACGACAGCCATACCGGCAGCGTATACTTCGACTGGTCCTTCATGAACGTATAGGCGATCATGTAGTCGTTCCAGGCGTTGATGAACGCGAACACCGAGGTCGAGACGATGCCGGGCGCGGCCAGCGGGAAGGTGATCTTCCACAGGATCTGCCAGTCGTTCGCGCCTTCCACGCCCGCGGATTCGAAGATGTCCTTCGGGATGTTCAGGAAGAACCCGCGCATGTTCCAGATCGCGGACGGCAGCACCATGGCGATGTACGCCAGGATCAGGCCGCTGTATTTGTTGAGCAGGCCGAGCTGGTTGTAGATGATGAACTGCGGGATGATGCCGCCGGAGGTCATCTGGATGGCCAGCACGAACACCATGATCGGCTTGCGTCCGCGGAAGCGGTACAGGGTCAGGGCCGCGCACGCGAAGAACGCGACAATAATCGACAGGACGAGCGAGAGGTGCGTGGGCCAGAACACGGGGGTCGTGGTCATGATCTCATCGCGCGGCTTTACGGCGGTGATAATCATCCAGTAGACCGGGAAGAACCATACGACGCAGAACAGCAGGTCGAGGATAGTGGTGCCGGCGCGGCGCGCGATCTTGCCGGGGTTGGTTCGGCGGCGGGGCGATGCGGACTGCGCTGCGCCATGCGGTACGGCCTGTGCAGGACTTGCACTCATTGACGTACTCATAGGTCCTCTATCATGGACGTCGCCGCGGCATCCGGCGTCTCCTACGCCACCGTCTCCCGTTATCTCAATGGCAATCCGCACGTCTCGGCCAAGGCAGCCGAGCGCATCGCCGCAGCCGTCAAGCAGGTGAACTACACGCCGAACAACGCCGTCCGCTCATTGGTGCGCCAACGCACGCAAACCGTGGCGTTCGTGGTGCACGGGCAGCCGGATTCACTGATCGCCGACCCCAATATCAGCACCATCCTGCTCAACGCCAACCAGACACTCGGCAACGCCGATTATCAACTCATCACGCTGATCTCCGTCTCCCCTGCGGCCGGCGCGCGTATCGCCAGACTCGCCTCCAGCGGATTCGCTGACGGATGGATTCTCAACACATTTCATAAGGACGACCCGCTATTTCAGGGATTCGCCAATATCAGCGTGCCAGTCGCCATTTCCGGCGTCGGCTATGGCAGCGCCACCCCCTTCCCCACCGTCGACATCGACAACCGACTCGCTTCACGCAAGCTCACCGAGCATATGTTGGGGCGCGGGTATCGGCGAATCGCCTATATCATCGGACCGTCGTACTTGCCGACGCCGACGCCGACGCCATGCACCCGCAGCTGACCACCGTGCGCCAGCCAATGGACGCATTCGGCGTCAGCTTGGCCACCCTAGTGCTTGGCCAGATCGAGGGCCGGCCGTTCCAGCGCACGGTGTTCCTGCCCACCGAGGTCTTGGCCAGATAGGCGCGCAGAGAACGGTTCTCAATAATATCTGTGCACACTTCTCTACGCCCGAAGCGCACATGGAATATGCCCTAATCACTGCCATGTCGCCGTTTGCGATGATGTGAGATTGTTATGTTCTTGTTCATTTGAGCGCACAGATACTACTGAGAACCGTTCTCTGCGCAAATAGACAATGTGGATAACTCCATAAGCTGGAACCACATTGCCCTGCCTGGCTTGCGTTCAAGTCCAAATCAGCTTTACGGTCGCATCATGAGCT
Organism: Bifidobacterium sp. 2450; assembly: GCF_041900695.1. Classification (NCBI taxonomy): domain Bacteria; kingdom Bacillati; phylum Actinomycetota; class Actinomycetes; order Bifidobacteriales; family Bifidobacteriaceae; genus Bifidobacterium; species Bifidobacterium sp. 2450. The sequence goes on along the minus strand of NZ_JBHEEA010000002.1, from coordinate 25,073 downwards.
CTTTTATGCATGAGGATATTGTCGGCCGACGCCGAGCAGAACGTGAACGCTGCAATGATGCTGCGCGCCGTTCGAAAGGTCCATTGCTGGTGGGATACATCAATGCGGCCAACTACTACGGCGCGCCCATCCCCCGACATTGCACGCTATCTGTTGATGCCGTGCACGCCTGTGTTTCCAGTGCCAACAAACGCAGACGAATCAAAGGCGTGGTCTTCCATGTGTTTAAGGGAAAACTGGATATCCGCAAAAAGGATTATGAGCAGTTCTGGATTGCCTCGCCGGTCATGATGTGGGCTCAGATGGCCCAATACTCCACACTGGAGGAACTTGCGGCCATTGGAGCCTCTTTGATGAGCCGCGATAAACGGCGCAGAATGGCCACTCGCAAGGATTTCGATACCTACTTGGAAATCAGTCCGCGGTTCATAGGTCGTAACAAATGCCACGAGGCACTGCCCTACATGACAGAGAACACGGATTCTCCGCCGGAAAACACGCTGTTTGGGATGCTGAAGGATTCGGGCTTGGGATGCCCCACCGCCAACTATCGCGTGAATATCGGCAACTCATACGTCATATTGGATATGGCATATCCGGACTGCCGCGTCGCGTTCGAATATCAGGGAGCCTATCACGCCGATCCGGCACAAATGCGAATCGACGCGGCAAAGCGAAACGCATTGCAACTGCTCGGCTGGATCGTCATTCTCGTCACTGCGGATGACCTGAGAACAGCCGACACGCGGCATCGTTTTATCGAGATGGCCCATGTCGTGGTGTCCCGGCAACGCAATCTCGCCGATTGGAACCGCTCATGGGCCATTACCTCTTAGCATCGCACCGATAATGCGCTATTCCGCTATTTACTGCGAGGCGCCCGCCAGATATCGGGCTCGACGTAGATCTCCCATTCATACCAAGGCAGCGCGGCACGGCGTCCTCGTCCATGCGAATGGCCTGCAGGTTAATGAGCCTATCCACGCCGGCAGTGAGCTCCACTGCCTCGACCACCAGGTCACGGGTGCTGTGGTCAAGCGATTCGCCCACCAGCAGCGAGCCGGACTTAAACGCCAGCGCCGCCTACAAAAGTGTGAAGCTGCGCGGGCTCACACTGCCAACAGCCGTTCAGCCAACCCTCGGAAGGTCTGGCCAATGCCATCCGTACGCAAAACGCCGTCGGCGTCCAGCACCGCCGGCCGGCCGGCCTCGCCGGTCTCGCGCACTTCGGGTTCCAGCGGCAGCTGGGCCATCAGCGGCACGTCATAGCCCAGCGCCTGAGTGAGCTGTTCAGACACGCGCTGACCGCCGCCAGCACCGAAAATCTCCAGCTTCTCGCCCTTATGCTCGTAGTAGCTCATGTTCTCCACCACGCCACGCACCTTCATCGGCACCTGCAGGGCCACGAGTCCGGAGCGCACGGCGATGTCAGAGGCGGAGGGCTGCGGGGTGGTGACCACCACGAGTTCGGCGTTGGGCAGCGCCTGGGCCACGGAAATCGCCATGTCGCCGGTGCCGGGAGCCAAGTCAAGCAAGAGGACGTCCGGCTCGCCCCACCATACGTCAGACAGGAACTGTTCCAAGGAGCGCTGCAGTCGCGGCCCACGCCACAGAATCGCCCGGTCAGCACCGGCGAACATGCCGATGGAGATCAGTTTCACGCCCCACGCGGTGACCGGCATGAGCATGCCATTCAGATTGGTGGGCTGTGTATGCACGCCGAACAGGCGCGGCAGTGAGAAGCCATAAATGTCCGCGTCGATGGCGGCCGTGTCGAAGCCGAGGGCCGCAAACGTGGCGGCCAGGTTCGCGGTAACCGAGGACTTGCCGACGCCGCCCTTACCGGAGGCGATGGCGAAGATGCGGGTCTTGGCACCCGGTTTGCTGAAGGGGTTCTGCTTGCGTTCGGCCTTGAGGTCGGCGACCAGATCGGCCAGCTTGTCACGGCTCATCGAACCGACTTCGATATGGGGCAGCAGCTGTGCGCCCGGATAGGAGCTGACCGCGCCATTGATCTGGTTGGTGATGGTCTCGCTCAGTGGGCATCCGGGAACCGTCAGCTCAACGTGCACGGTGACGTCGTAAGTGCCGGTGTCCGACGATGCGGGCGCGGCTTCGATGGCGGCAATCATGCCGAGGTCGGTGACCGAACGACCGAGCTCGGGGTCGATGACCTTGCTCAGGCGTTCGTAGATGTCGGCTTCGATCTGACGTGCGTCGCTCATAAATCCGTATCCTCCTTTAGGGCCTGTTCTACCCTAGCGTGTGATGCGGCGGCATGCCAGAGGGAGTGGATAAGTCACACTGGGGCGGGATTCGCTTTTTCTCTCCCCCAGTCAGCCTAAAGGCTGACAGCCCCCTCATCAGAGGGGGTTAATGAAGCGTCTGAGGGGGCTATTTTAGATGGTGCCGGTGGCTAGGAGCTGGGCGAATTGGGTTTCGCCCAGCATGGGGATGCCGAGTTCCTCGGCCTTGGTGGCCTTGGAGCCGGCGTTTGCGCCAATCACCACGTAATCGGTCTTCTTGCTCACCGAACCGGCCGCCTTGCCGCCGCGCTCGATAATCGCCTCTTTGGCGGAATCACGCGAATAGCCCTCCAACGAACCGGTGACCACCACGGTTTTGCCGGTCAGCGTCTGCGGCAACGAACTGGTCTCGGCCTCGTCGACACCCACGCCGGCGGCCTGCCAAGCACGCAAAGTCGCGCCGCGCCAGTCGCCGGGTTCGCGGGTGGCGGCGAACCAGTTCACCACCGATTCGGCGATTTCCGGGCCCACCCCGTCGATGGCCGTCAGATCTTCAATCGTGGCGTTCTCGATGGCTGTCAGCGAGCCCATCGCCGAGGCAATCAGGCGTGCGGTAGGCGGACCGAGCCGGCGAATCGACAACGCGACCAGCACACGCCACAGGTCGGCGTGACGGGCCTTGTCCATTTCGTCGAACAACTTGCGCGTGTTTTCGCCGGGCCGAATGATCACCGGTACATCCGTGACGCCAGTGCGCGTGGCCTTGTGATCCACGCGCACGATAACCGCGTCGGCCGGCACGTCATACTCAGGATAGGAGGCTGCGGCAAAGCCCGGCATAGCACCAAGTGGAGCCTCAGCCCCGGTAGGTGCGCCGGTCGTCTCGCTGGCGGTACCTCCCTGTGTTTCGGCAGATTCGATTGCGGCCTCCCCTTGCGCGCGTTCGGCCAGCTGCTTGGCCGTGAGCTTTTTGGCCGGCGTGGGCGCGGTCCAGAAGGCAGGCACCTGATGCCACAGGCCAGAGCCGCCGACACGCTTACGCACCTTTTTCTTCTTACCGTTCGCACCGACCGTCTCATGCACCTCGACGATTGCGGCCTCACGCCACACGCGCACGTCGCGCAGATCGGCGGCGGTCAGGTTGAACAACCCGGATTCGTTAGACAACACCGGCTTCTGCGCGGCCGGCAATTCCAGCCCTTCCACCGGCTCGTACGGGTCAGGCTCTTCGCCGGGGGCGACCAGAACCTCGGTGATGTTCGGCGCGTAGGTCGCCACCGAATCAGGCCGGTTCTCCTCCGGGTTGGTCAGAGCGATGGCCGATTGTTCGCCCAAGTGCTCGATGTCGAACGCCTTGCGTGAGGCCAGCGAAATCACGCGCTCGGTCAACTGGGCCGGGCAGCTTTCCACATTCGGGCAGCGAATGTCCTTGTCACCCTCCTTGGCGGGTGACAGTTTCGCACCGCATGAAGGGCAGAACTCGGGCATGACGAATTCGCGCAGCTGGTCCTCACGCCCTTTGCGCCGTTCAAGCACCGGGCCGACCAGTTCGGGAATCACATCGCCGGCCTTGCGCACCACCACGGTGTCGCCGATCAGAATGCCCTTGCGTTTGACTTCAAATCCGTTGTGCAGCGTGGTACGAGCCACGGTGGAGCCGGCCACGTAGACAGGTTTGAGCACGGCGACCGGCGTCACACGGCCAGTACGCCCCACCTGCACGGTGATGTTGAGCAGTTCGGTGTTGACCTCTTCGGGCGGGTATTTGTAGGCGATGGCCCAGCGCGGCGCGCGCGAGGTGGCACCGAGGGTACGCTGCAGGCCCAAGTCATCGACCTTGACGACGATGCCGTCGAGCGCGTGCTCGATGTCGCCGCGATGCTCGCCGTAGTACTCGATCATGTCCAGGATCTCCTGGAATGAGGTCACCGCACGATTGTGCGGGGAGACCGGCACGCCCCACTTGGTGTATAAATCGTAGGCCTGCGACTGGTCGGCGACCACATCATGGGTGCCGCGCGGATGGTCCGGCCCCCAAGTGAGCTGCCCCAGACCATGCGCATAGAAACTCAGGCGACGAGTGGCGGTGATGCGAGGGTCTTTTTGACGCAGCGAGCCGGCGGCGGCGTTGCGCGGGTTGGCAAAGGGCGCTCGTCCGGCGTCCTCCTGCTCGTTGTTCAGGGTGTGGAAGTCATCCCAGCGCATGAACACTTCGCCTCGGATTTCCACGAAGTCCGGAACATCTTCCTTGGGGCCGCCGAGGTTGGCGGGAATGGAGCCGATGGTTCGCACATTCAGGGTGATGTCTTCGCCGGTAACGCCATCGCCGCGCGTCAGGCCCTGTTCAAGTACGCCGTTGCGATAGATGAGGTTCAGGGCGAGGCCGTCGATTTTGACCTCGCAGCTCATAGGCAGGGGCTTGGATTCGGGCCAATCGAGGTCGCGAATCACCGAATCGTACCAATCCTTGAGCTCTTCGATGGAGAAGACGTCGTCAAGGCTCATCATGCGGCTGGGGTGGCGCACGGAGGCGAAGTCGTTGGAGAAGGAGCCGCCGACGCGATGGGTGGGCGACTGCGGATCGTCCAGTGAGGGGAACGCCGCTTCGAGTCGTTCGAGGCAACGCATGCGCGCGTCGTAGGCGGCGTCGGAGCTGACGGGTGAGTCGTCGATGTAGTAGGCGATCTGATCGGATTCCACCCATGCGGCCACGCGAGCCCACAGGCGGGTGGCGGCCTCAGCGGTCATCGTGTTCACGTCGAAACGGTCGAGGCGTATCGCGTCGTCGTCAGTGGGCTGCAGTGCGGCTATCCATTGTTCGGAGCCAGGGGCAAAACGTGCAATACCGGTATCAGGCCGGACCTCGGCCACATCCCCATCGTCGAAATCCCATGCCAGTTGTTCGTTCGTGCTCATGGTTGTCTATCCTAGCGGACTCGGCTCCCCTCGGCCGGCTATACCGTCAACTCCCCTCAGGCGGCTACGCGGATAGCGAGCGCAGGAACTGGGCTTGGATGATGTCGATGTTATCGCCTTCGCCGTCATTCATTCGGGCCACAGCCACCGAGAGCGTGCGGGCCGGCACGAACATGCCCTCATCCACGCACACGCGAGCGGCGTCACGCACGATGTCAGCCACTTCGATATGCGGCCAGACCGGCAGATCATGCGTGGCAAGCACATGGGCGGCGGCCTCCACCGATTCAGGCACCGGTATGCACTGCGAGTCCGCACGGGAAACCAGTTCCTGCAGTTCACTTTCCAGCGAACCAATGGCCCCGGGAGCGATGTGATCGCTCATAATGTAGGCTGCGGCGGCTGTATCGAACCGGTCAAGCATCCATTCGGCGTAGGCAAACCGGTAGTAGGCGAACGCAGCATCGTCGCGGTCCAAGGCCACGCGCAGAGTATTCAGGCAGGCGGCGCGTGCCGAATCCCAATCCTCGTTGCGTGCCAGTTGGATGGCGAGCTTCAGATGTGAGAGCGGGTAGGCGGGCGCGTACGCCACCATACGGTTGAGATGCGGGATAGCCGCCTCGGCACCCTTGATCTGACTCAACACGTCAGCCAGCTCCATGTGCGCGTAGAACAGATTGTCCGGGATAAGCACCGTACGCTCGTCCAATGTGGCGAACAGCCGGTTGTAGACCACGCGCTCGGCATAGGAGTTGAAGTATCGAGGTACGCCATGGCCTGCCGCATACACGTGATCCAAATGGGCCACGGCCGCTTCGGCCGCTTCGATGGCCTGATCGGCTTGGCCCGAGAACAGCATGTCTCGGGCGCGCAGACGCTCCTTGTCAAGATCGTCGGCAAGCGTGAACGTGAAGTCCGGTGTGTCCTTGCCATCGATCAACGCACTGGTGACCTGAGAGGCCAAGCCGGTCAGTTCGGGATCGCATATCGATTCGATGACCTGCATGGCTCGCTGGGCCTTTTCCACGGAGCCGAGCGACGTGTTCCTGGCGATATCGTGGAATTCGTTGACGCCATGCTGCAGCAGGTCCACTCGCTGGATAGCCAGTCCGGAACTGACCTGTGCGCCCAGCACGTGAGCAGTCGCCGGGCTGAATTGACGGTCGGCCAGTTCGGGCTCCTCCTGGGACCCGGTGGGAGAGAACCGGCTGTCCGCCAAGTCGAAGTCGGCGCTGATGGGTTTCAGACCACCTTCGCCGTCCACGTCCATCACGGCACCGAACATGCGGTAGGTTTCCTCGGGATTGTCAAGCCCAGCGGTGTCCAGTCGCTTGAGGAAGGCATCACGGGTGAAGGTGACGGTGACCATATTGCGCACGGTGGGATTGCGGCGCAGCACGCTCATCGGATCATCGTCCATGCCGACGGCCCCATCAGCACCGTCAGTGCCGACGCCCTCGCCGCCGATACCGCCCAAGTCGTCGCCTGCGCCGGTATCGTCCGGCATGCCGAACGCCATTTCGTCGATATCGACGCCCTTCATCAGGTCTTCGAACTGCGAATCGATGGACGCGGCGCCATCGGCGTCAGCGGATTCGGCCGCGGCCTGATCCGTAGCATCCGCAGACGGTCCGGTACCGTTGCCGGTTCCCCCGGCCGTGCCGCGTTCGTCACCGGATGCCGTCTGTCCGAACGTCTCCTCATGAGTGATGGGGCGGGTCGGGTCGCCATGGAAATCACCATCTTTGGGATCGGCTTTGGAACCCACACGCCCCAAATCGCCACTGCGCAGATGTTCAAAAGCGCTTAAAGCCTCGCTCATCATCGCCTCGATGGCGGAATCCTGTTCGGCAATCGCCTCTTCAAGACCAATGGAATCGATGTGCAACGACATCTGGCGCACGGATTCGCTGGTGCCGAAACTTAGCGCGGCCATCATCAGGCCGACACGCAGGTTGTAGGCGGCGCTCATCGACGCGCGTTCGGCGCTGCTCAGCGCACGCCACGTACGTCGAGTGGTGTCATACCGGCTATCGGGCATCATCGAGGTGCCGGCGGTGGTGAAGCCAATGGCCACTTCACCCGAATCCAAGCGCGACCGGAACTCCACGTCAAACCGATACGGCAACCGTAACCGGCGCAACAGTGAGGAGAGGGTCTGACGATACACCCATTCGTCGCTCCTCGCCGGCGAATACGAAGGCCGAGCGGCTTGAGTGTTGGTGTCGCTCTTATCGGTCCGCTCTACAGCACTCTCAGCACTCTCAGCACCCTCAGCACTCTCAGTACTTTCAGCGCCCGCAGCATTCGTCACACCCGAATCCGGCACGTTCTGCTGGGTCAGCACATCTCGAGGATCGGGGAATTCACTGCGAATCTGTCCAGCCGTGCGTGCGGCGATATCGACCAGGCTCAGCACGGCCCGACGCTCCTGCTCGCCATCATACGGGTCAAGCGCCATAATCGCAGGGTTTTCGATGAGTTTCATGTCGATTTGCGCGGCCTCGGCACGGGTCACCGTATCTTCCGTAGGGTTGCGTCCCAAGGAAGCGTTGCGCTCCAACCAAGCGCTCACCGCAGCGAATCGGTTGAGGTTGCCTTCGATCTTCAAGGATTTCAGCGCCTGCCCGAATGCCAAGGACTTATCCCACGTAAAGAAATAGCCGCTCGAATACGTCGAGGTGTACAGGTGCAACGGTTCGGCGCCATGCACCGCTTCCAGTCCCGGCGTGGTGTCGAGAGCGCCGGCTTCGCGCATCAGATCGGCGAAATGATCCTCCAGACCGGAGGCCCGCATGCCGTGGGCACGTGCCGCCAAAGTGTCACGCACCGAACGGCGAATCGCACCGATTGGCGCCTCACGGTTGAGACGGCGGAAGATATTGCCGGAACCGAATCCGATGAGCAGACCATTGATCTGCGGCAACATATACGTGGCGAAGAACGCGATGGTAATGGCATCGCGGTATTCCAAATCATGACGCATCGCAGGCGGCAGATTGGCACGCATCTGCTCAAGCGTGTACCGGTTGCCGGCCTTGAGCCATGAGGCGAGCCACGTCATGCGTCCGGTGTCGTCGCGCCCCACCACGCCACCGGTAATGGCCTTCACACCGTCAGCACCATGACCAAGGCCACGCCCCAAACCACGCCCATGATGCAGCGCACTTCCCAGACCACGGTCTGCACGGGAGAAACCGGAACGTGAACGCGGCTCGTCGCTTTCGCCCAGCCGCTCACCGTCCGGCAATGTCACTTCTTTTTCCTTGCCGAACATGAATCGCGCCTGCATATCCTGCACGTCCACGTTGGGGTCGGTGCCCACGAATACGCGGCCATGCGTATCGGCGAACGCCACCTGCGCAAAATGATCGCGGTCGGGGAAAATGCCAAGCGAAAAGCCACGGCCTCTGGTGGAGGGCAGCTGCGCCCATCCAAGCACCAGCCTTTCCGGCACGTTCTCCAATTCGGGGAAGGTGCGTCGCTTGATTACAGGACTCAGCGCCACTGCATGGCGAGTCAGTTCGTCGATAATGCCGCCTTTACGCTCACTGGTCTCCCGTAAGGCATCGCCGAACGGATTCGTATCGTGCTTCTTCGGCTTGGACAGTCCCAGATCGGCCGCGAGCGCGTTCATCGAATCCTTCAGTCCGCCCAGCAGTGGCGTGCGGTTGTGCTTCCCATGGTCCGATGTACGTTTTGGCATGATTCACATTATCTCTTGTTTGCCCGACATCAAGCCCGAATAAAATCTATAGAATAAATGCGTGCATTCCATAGACCACACTCGCGCAGACTGTCCGATGCCGTCGAATCATGAACGGCACCTGCCCAGCCGCCCGGATATCCGGCACCGGCTGCGTTTGGTGCGTCTGCTGATCGCCTTGCTGGCCGCCGTCGCCGCCATCGCCGCCATGGAGTGCATCGTGTTCAACCTGCCGTTCTGGCGTACGCTCGGAGCGAGCACGGATACGAACGCCGTGCATAACACGCTGGGTTCGGGTCTCACGCGCCGGAATGATGGCATGTTGACCGTCACCGATCCGACCAGGGCCTATCTTGAACTGACCGCGGACGGCACGTCGGATTACCTACGCATCGATACCGCGAGCAGCAAGGTCATCGATAAGGCCCGTGAGCAGGCCGAGGCCGAATCCGAAGCGAACGACGATAAGGAAGTCTTCAAACCGCTGGCGACCATCCATGTGCGCGCGGATGTCGATGGCATCACCGGCCAGGCCCAGTCGATGAATCCCGACGCTATTCGCAGCTATTATGTCAAGGCGCCGGGTGCCGGCATCGTACGTATTTGGATTCAGGAAGAGCGCGGCGCGATCGTACCGGTCACCGACGCCCGCGCCAACGTGCGCGTACCGTTCGTCATCAATTGGATGCGCGTGCTCGCCATGGCCTTGGTGTTGCTGATGATTGCCGTCTGGAGGCCGGGATCGCGCCTGTGGCGTATCACGCTTGACCCGTCCAGCACTCGGCAACGACTTGCTTTCGTGGGGCTTATGGCGATTCCTACCCTGCTTATCGGCGCATCCATCATCCACGAACTGTGGTACGCGTCTCCGCTCGTCTCCCACGTTTCCGGCGATTACACCTATGATTTCGACCAGTATGGGCATGTGGCCGATGCGCTGGTCGCCGGCCGGCCCTGGCTCGACTTGCCGGTTCCCGAACAACTGGCCGCCACCGAGCACCCCTATGACGTAGCCACACGTGCCCAGCTACTCGCCAATGGAGCCAGTCCGCTCTATTGGGATTACGCGTATTATGACGGTCACTGGTATTCCTATTTTGGCGTGTTGCCCGCAGTGCTGCTGTTCGTCCCCTATCGTCTGCTGACCGGTCATAATCTGCCGACATCCGCCGCCGAGTATATTCTCGTGCTGCTGTTCATCATCTTCTTCTCCTTGCTGGCGCTGCGCGTCATCCATCGCGTGATGCCGAAGACTTCGGTGGCGGCCGCGTCGTTAGTAGTGGTCTCATCGTTGGTGAGCGCGCAAGTGGGGTATTTGCTGTATCGCACGAACTTCTATCAGATACCATTCGCCGCATCGCTGACGTTGACGTCGCTGGGACTATGGCTATGGCTCGGCGCGGACACGTCCCGCCGTCCGCTGAGGCCATCGGACCGATGGCAGGCGGGCGATGCCAAGCCTCTCTCCCTGCCGCGACTGGCCTTGGGTGCCTTGTGCATTGCGGCGAATTTCGGATGCCGGCCGACGTTCACCTTGACCGCATTGCTTGCGTTCCCCCTGTTCTGGCCGCAGATTCGCGCGCTGGGCACCGGTCTGCGCACACGCCGTATCAAGCCGTTGCAGGCGTTGCGCGCGCCGCTGGCGGTAATCATCCCCGCTATTCTCGTCGTGACGCCTCTGATGGCGTGGAACATGGTTCGGTTCGATTCCCCGTTCAATTTCGGCAATGCGTATCAGTTCTCCATATCCGATATGACCCGGCATACCACCCCGTCCGCGGATATGCCCGCCAACATCTGGTATTACCTGTTCCTGCCGCTGCGCTTCATGGAACGTTTCCCGTGGCTGGCGGGCTCTCCCGCCCCGATGCCGCAATGGGGCTATTACGAGGTGATGGTCGGCGCGATTTTCACGGCCACGCCACTGACCTTGATGGCTTTGGCGCTGCCCCTGCTGCGCAGATTGGAGACGCGCGGCATGCGGCCATGGCTGATGTCTTGCTTGGCCGTGGCGGCGGTGCTGGTCGTATTCGACAGCCACGTCGGCGGTTTGGGATGGCGGTATTCCGCCGATTTCGGCTGGCTGATCTCGCTGGCGTCCATACCGGGGCTACTGTGGCTGGTCAATGGGCGCGAACCGAGCCGCTCATTGGCGGGGGCCAACGACGCCGTTTCAGGCGATGGCATCGCCCGCGTCACTCCGTGGCGTTGGCTGATGCGCTGGGTCGTGGTGCTGGCCGTATTGTGGGCGCTGGGCATAGCCATACTAAGTTGCTTCGTGCAGTCGCGCAGCGATTCGATGATCGACAACAATCCGACGCTCTGGCATCAGGTTCAGTCTTGGTTCACCCTGCTATAGGACCGGACCGCTCGGCAATGGCCTGTACGCGATTCTCGGCAATGATTCCAACGAGCAGAATTTCATGTACTACTATGACGCGAACGGTGTGATTCGCGGCGAAATCCCGGTGCTCTACTACCGCTCGCACCGTCTGCTGTTCGACAATGACGGTATCATGTGGTTCTCCGCCTCCACCAAGCATTTCGTCGGCATGAACCGTCTAGGCAAGCTGGTCAAGATGGTGCTCAGTTCGGGATACATCTACCGCGTCTACCAGTACGGCTTCCGCGGCTTCTACTTCGCGTGAGCCTTGGCATCGGCCTGAGGCCGATGCCAATCCCCCAACGGCCGATTCCTATCTGCTACCGCTTCGCAGCCTCATACTTGCGGCGAATCAGATCCTCATAAAACGCCACAGCCTCAGCCGGCGCTCCGTCAAACGCGACCGCGTGCTCGTCCAGCACCAGTACGCGGTCGATGGCGTATTCGGGCCGGCGGATCATATCCGTGTCATGCGTGGCGAAAATCACCTGCTTGTTGTAGCTGAACAACGCCTTGGCCACATGCGCGGTGCCAATCTCATCCAATCCCTTGCTCGGCTCATCCGCCACAATCGCACTCGGCTCAAAGCTCAGCGCGGCCGCAATAGCCAGCAGGTGCCGTTTCTCGGAGTCCAGTTCGCTGGCCTTGGCCTTGGAGACCTGCGCCAAATCAAAATGCGCGAACAGATTGCCGATGCGCGCATGACGTTCTGACTCGGGCACCTTGTGCTTTTTCAGCGCTTCGGAAACAGCCTCGGAAATATTCGCCGCTTGGTAAAAGCTGTTCGGAATCTCCTCGCGTCGTACCTTGCCGACCAGATTATCGATGCGCTTCGCGTCCTTCTTCACAGCCGGGTCAAGACGTTCCTCACCGCCCGCAATGGTCACCGTGCCGGCGTTGGCCTTCAACGAACCGTCCAGCAGACCCAGCAATGTGGATTTGCCTGCGCCGTTCAGTCCGATCACGGCCACCCGCCGCTCGCTGATGGTGATGTCCGTGGGAGCAAGTCCCACGTGCCCATCATCATACGTATGCCCGGCCTGATCCAAAGCGAACGTCAGCGATGCCGGGCGTGGCAGTTCTTTCGGTCTAAACAAGAATCCCATGCCGCTATTGTACGTGGAGTACATGTGCGGTGCCGGCAAACACCGGCCTATCGCAGCAAAGCGGCGACGGTATTGAGCACGGCGCGGATGCCACGCTCGAATTCGTCCGGTTCGGGTAGCAGGGAAACGGCCAGGTATCCATTGGAAGTCATGTCGAAGAAGTAGCCGGGCTGTCCGGTGAGTTGGTGCTCGTCAATTAGCCGCAACACCAGCTCGTTCTCATCGATGACTGAAGGCACTCGTAGCAGCACGTTCCAGCCGCCTTCGGCCCGTAGCACGCTGACCAGCCCGTTGGGATCGGCGTCAAGCAACTCGTGCAACTTGGCCAGGTTATTGCGCACACGTTCCCCCACCCGTCTGGTCTGTGCGGGCGCGGCGTTCAATAATGCGGGAATCCGTTCGGCAATGATGTCACTCATCGGCAGATAATCATCGGCGATGACGTCCAGTCGACGCTGTGCCTCGGCAACGTCCTCGTCGGGTCCAGATACCTGAATCCACCCAACTTTGGCGTGCGGCGCGGCCAGCATTTTGGAGAATCCGTCTAGGGCGAAGGTGAGCGCGCCGCGCTCCCCCGCAAGCCGTGCGTTGTCGGGGAAAGGTTCGAGAGAGTAATCGAAGAACACTTCATCGGCGATAAGGGCGATGCCGCGCTCACGGCACAATGTCACGATACGTGCACGCTCGGTTGGTTTTACGTACGAACCAGTCGGATTGTTCGGGTTGATGAGCACCAATGCTCTGATGCGTTCGCCACCGGGCTCGCTGAGCAGTCGCTCGAGTTCGGCGATGTCGATGAACCAGGAGCCGTCGAATTGCAACTGGTATTCGACCGTGTCGACGCATTCAAGCCGTGCAATCGACTCGATCAGCGGATAGCCGGGTTTGGGCGCCAGCACCGCGTCGCCGGCGTTGCAAAGTAACTTAATCAGCCACGAATACGCCTCGGACGTGGAGCTCAGCAGATACAGTGCGTTCGGGTCAGCGCCCTCGATGGCGGTATTCGCATTGGTGAAAGCGGCATGGCGCTCGTTCCCGCCCTCGCTGGCAGCGGGCGAAGCCAACTGAGGGCTGCTTGCGTCTACCACCTTTGCCGTATTGAGGAATGCGGCCAATGCTTCTCGTGCCGCACGCGGTCCACGTGGGTCGGCCGTATACACGCTCGGCACCAATTCGGGTGCCAGCCCGTGGCGGGTCGGATTGGAATCGTTGAGTTTGCTGAGTGCGATGCCGTTTGCCTTGGCTGCCACCTCGGCCGCCGCAATGGGATTCGGCGCAGAAATATCCACACGAGAAGAGAAAAGCACGCTCATGCCCTCCCACGATAGAGCGTGGTGCCCCCTGTCCCGCTCTCAATCGCGCAACATTCCCGGAAATGCGTCGCTCTGGACCCGAATCACACCCTCAAACGCGGCACATTCCCGGGAATACGTCGCCACAGACCTCCATACACGCTCACTTTGCGCAACATTCCGGGGAATGCGTCGCATACCTTTCCTATGCAATGCAAAAGGCCGCCCGACTAGTCGGACGGCCTGGAGCGTATTCGCGGGTCAGTGCTGCAAAACCAACGCTCAGCGCTGCACACCCACGCTCACTGGCTCACTGCTGCTTGGTGCTGGCGTAGTAGGCGGCACCGACGATGCCGGCCTGGTTACGCAGCTTGGCGGGCACAATCGGGGTCTTGATATCCACGTACGGCAGGAACTTTTCGCTTTGACGGCTCACGCCGCCGCCGACGGTGAACAGGTCCGGGTTGAAGTACTTCTCCATAAGGCCGTAGTACTTGGTCAGACGCTTGGCCCACTTCTTGTAGCCCAGTTCCTCATTCTCGCGAATCGCGGAGGAGGCATACTTCTCGGCGTCCAGATGCTTGGCGCTCAGGATGATGTGTCCGAGTTCGGTGTTCGGGATGAGCACGCCGTTGTAAATCAAGGCGGTGCCGATGCCGGTGCCCAGTGTGGTGGCGATGACCAGACCATCCTGGCCCTTGGCGGCACCGAACTGGACTTCGGCCAGGCCGGCGGCGTCGGCGTCGTTTACCACGACGACCGGCCGGCCGCAGGCTTCGGAGAACACTTCAGTAACATCCACGCCAATCCAAGACTGGTCGAGGTTAGCCATGAAGTCGAGCTTCTGGCCGGGCTTGATCGGCGCGGGGAAGGCGATGCCAACGGGTGCGGATTCAGGCACTTCGAAGTGGTCGAGCTGCTGCTTGACGATTTTGGCCACGGCCTGAGGCGTGGAGACCTCGGGAGTGAGAATCTTCAATCGTGGCTCGGCGAAATCGCCCTTGGTCAGATCGACAGGTGCGGCCTTGATGCCGGAACCGCCAATGTCAACACCGAAAGCCTGTGCAGTTTCAATCATCGTTGACCTTCCTTTCCATACGTTTTCATCAGTTCGTAAGGTTGCGCCCAGTCTAACGCGAATTACGCTCAACACGAAACCATTACACACCAATTGTGCAAACGTGTGCATCATCGCCGGTCATTACGTACCCTATTCGTATCGTTTTTCAAGCCCGCCAATGGGCAATGCATGCGATTTCGATACTAGGAAAAATCGGCGTCTATGGCGGACTGACTCTGTGTCGCGCGCGATGAACCGTCAGCCGATCACCTTCTCGTATAATCCGGCCGACGATACCGCCGCCGCACATATCGATCAGAGTGCGGGAGATGAGCATCACGCGTTCAATGACATGGGCATCGCCAAACTGCGCTTCCAGATCGGTGCCGGCCAAGGCCAGTGGGCTTGGGGCGACGGTGGCCTGTTCATTCATAAGTAGTCTGTAGTGGCTCCCCCCCCCATAGAGGGGAGCCACTACTACGGCTACTTCAGCGACGGCATGGGCTTCCAGGTGGGGTCGTGCATCAGCTTGCGCGAGTCCCACCAGCCCTTGGCAATCTGCACCAAACCGGTCTTGAGGTGCTCGCGATCCACCATCACCAGGCGAATGACTTCCTTGGCCGCGGTGAGCACGGTACCCAGTCCAAACACCAGCGGACGGAAGTCACCGTAGGTCATGAAGTACCGGGCCATGTATCCGCGGTTGCGCATGATGTGATACCGGTTCATGTCGGATGTGGAGTTGAGCTGGCGCACGCCGGCGATATCCCAGTTGCCGATTTCGCGCGTACGGCGCAGGATCACGTCGGGCACCACAATCGGGTTGGTGACCTTGCTGGCGCGGTAGCCATACATCGTGTCATCCCAGTAGATGAAGAAGCGCGGGTCCGGCAGACCGATTTCCGTAACCACACGGCGGTTGAACAGGCCGCCTTCGAAGCACAGCGTGTCCATCACTCGATACCCGGCCGGACCAAATGCGGCGGGCGCAATCGGATTCGGAATGCCCAGCGGCACAATGAAGTCGTACTGCCAGTAGAACGGGCCGCCATCGTAATCGAATCGGGATCCCTGAATCACCTCGTGCTTGTCGGTCCACTTGGACAGCTTGGCAATGGCGTCCGGCAGCACGGCCACATCGTCATCCATCACCCAGAACCATGCGGCACCCAGCTCGTAGGCTTTGGCCACGCCGGCGGAGAAACCGCCCGCACCACCCAGGTTCTCGGTCTGCGGCGCATAGACCACACGTTCTTCGTTACCGGACTGGTCGGCCACGGTGGTGCCCCATTGGCCGGTCACCTTGCCGGCAAACGCAGCGACCATGTCCGCCGTCTGATCGGACTGCTCATTGTCCACGATGACAATGCGCCACGGTGCCTGCTCAAGCGCCAGAATCGAATCGAACAGTGTCTCAAGCAACTGCTGACGTTTGTAGGTGGTGACGATCAGGGCAAGCTTGTCGATGGTGTTGTTGGGTTTCTTCACTTCAGCCATGGCTCCCATTGTTGCACTTGACCGGCACAAGACGAATTTCTGCACAGTGAAACGCGGGTTGCATACGTCCGGCGCATGGCGTATGAATAAGCGTGTCAGTTTCAGGGAAGGTGCAATTCCTTACTGGCGGTAACCTGTACCCCGGGTTTCATAACGGGGATGGCAGGAGGCCCGCGACCCGCGCAAGCGGCTGATCCGGTGAGATTCCGGAGCCAACGGTATAGTCCGGATGGAAGAAACGAGGGCTCATTATGGGCGTATCTTCGCGTATCCGCATGCAAGTTGTTCGTTCTGTGGCACCCGAGGTCGAGGGTTCGGCCAGCGCGTCCACCGCCAGCGCCAGCGCCAAACTCGGCTCACACACCACTGGTGTGGCCGATTCTGGCTGCTGGTCCACGCGCCGTATCGCCATGTATGCACTGTTCGTGGCGCTGGCGATGGTCACCAGCTTCATTGAATTCCCGATTACGCCGGTCACTTGGCTGAAGTACGACCCGTCTGGCATCGTCTGCCTGATTGCCGGCTTTGCGTATGGCCCGGCCGCCGCCGCAATCGTGTCTGTGCTCGGCTTTGTGCCGCACATGTTCGCCAATCCGTGGGGTTCGCTGATGGCTGTGCTGGTGGCGCTGTTCCTGTCTGCGCCGGCCGCGTTCATCTACCGTAAGATCCGTACGCGCAAGGGTGCCGCCATCGGCATTCTGGTGGGTGCGGTGCTGGCCATCGTGGTGGCGCTGGTGAGCAACCTGATTGTCACGCCGATTTACGCGCACATGACCTACCAGGCTGTGGCCGCGATGATTCTGCCGATTCTACTGCCGTTCAACGTGGCTAAGATGGCGATTCACGCCGTGATCACCTTCCTGATCTACAAGCCGATCTCCAACCTGCTGTCCAAGCAGCAGTGACTGGCCTGAGACGGGCCGATGCCCGCCACGACTAACGACCACTCAACGACCACTCAAAGAACAAGAACGCAGAACTCCGGCCCTTGCCGGGATTCTGCGTTTTCGCCTATCAGTTACGGATTGCTGTTTCATGACCGTTGCACCCCATTCCTTCGACGCCGACGAGTTCCACGATTCTGCCGAACCTCACACTTCCGCCGAGCCTGCCTCCCCCGCCGCCGTGCTCAAGGACATTCGTTTCAGCTATGACCGCGGCACCTCATGGGCTTTGGATGGCGTTTCGCTCACGGTCCATGCCGGCGAGCGCCTATGCTTGGTCGGTCCGAACGGGTCGGGCAAATCCACGTTGGCCCGTCTGATTGCGGGATTGACCGCGCCGGACGGTGGTGAAGTGACGTTACTGGGGCAACGCGTGTACGCAGCCGGTCCGAATGCCGACGCCTATCGTGCTGCCCGCCGCGGCATCGGTATGGTGTTCCAGAATCCCGAGGATCAGCTGGTCACCACCGTGTTGGAGGATGACGTGGCCTTTGGCCCGGAGAATCTCGGGCTGGAGCGCGAGCTCATCGGCGAGCGTATCGTTGATTCATTGCAGGCCGTGGGGTTGGCGAACTTACGCCAGTCCGACCCGACCCGTATGAGCGGCGGGCAGCAGCAACGCGCCGCCATCGCCGGCATGCTGGCCATGAACCCGGCAATGCTGGTATTGGATGAGCCGACCGCCATGCTGGACGAATCCGCACGCGCCGAAGTTATGCGCATTTTGGATGATTTGCAGGCGCGCGGCACCACTATTGTGCATGTCACGCATCATCCAGATGAGACCGTTCATGCCGATCGCATCGTGCACATGGAGGCCGGGCGAATCGTTGGTATCACTGCAGCCGTCGATAATCGACCCCCGCTAGCGGAGGCTGTCTCGCAAAGCGAGACTGAGGGTAGTGTCGGCACAGAAGCCGCCCCCAGTCGTCCTACGAACGACAGCCCCCGCCAGCGGGAGCGCGAAGACGGCTCCGAACTTCCGCTGCTCTCCGATGGCATCGGTGATATGACGAACCCCATTATTCGCGTCTCGCATCTGACCTATCGCTATCCTTCGGCCAAACGGGCGGTTATCGATGACCTGTCGTTCACCATCGCGCGCGGTGAAACCGTGGCACTGATGGGCGTGAATGGTTCGGGCAAGTCGACGCTGGTGCGCATGTTGTGCGCACTGGCTGCGCCGACCGCCGGCAGCATCGAGGTGGCCGGTGTTCCGGTGGCCTCGACCGGCAAGCGCGGTCGCAACGCGCGCCCGAAGTCGGCGAATCGCAAGCGATTGGCGCAATTGCGCCGGCATGTGGGTTACGTGATGCAGCATCCGGAGCATCAGCTGTTCGCTGACACAGTAGCCGAGGATGTGGCGTACGGCCCACGCAACCAAGGGCTTGGCGAGACCGTGGTAGCCGACCGCGTGCGCGAATCACTGGAACTGCTGCATATCGGGCATCTTGCCGACCGCTCCCCCTTCGATCTGTCCGGCGGGCAACAACGATTGGCAGCCATTGCCGGCGTGCTGGCTTGCAATCCTGACGTGCTCATCATGGACGAGCCGACCGCGAGTCTGGACGCCCAAGCCAAGAAGCGTATCCATGAGCTGTTGCGCACGCTCAAACCGCGTGGCGTGACCGTGCTCATCATCACCCATGACCGGGAGGAGGCCGAGCAAATCGCCGACCGCGTGGTCCGTATGCCGATTGCCGCCCTCGCAGCCGGCGGCCCCGTCGCGGCCACCGTCACCGAGCCGGCCGTATCCTCCAACGGCCCTGCGCACTCAGTGATACACCGACTTGACCCGCGCGTGAAGATGGTGGGCTTCCTGGCCGCCATGTTCACGATGTTCGCGGTGAACACGCCAACCCAGCTCGCGCTGGGCATCGCCATCACCCTGGCCGTTATCGCGGCGGCACGCCTGAGCCCGTTACGGGTGCTTGAATCCATTCATCCGATTCTGATCATGCTGGTGCTGATGGGCGTGGTCAATCTGTTTGTGGTACGCACCGGCACGCCGGTGGTGGCGCTTGGCCCGCTGAGCATCACCGATCAGGGCGTGACCATAGCCGTGCTGTACGCCTGCCGTTTCGCATTGGTAATCATTCTGGGCGCGGTGTTCCTCACCACCACCACGCCTACCGCCATGACCGACGCCTTCGCCACCTTGATCAGTCCGCTCAACCGGCTCGGTATCCATGCCCAAGAAATCGCGCTGGTCATGAGTCTGGCATTGCGATTCATTCCAACGCTGACCGACGAAACCCGCGCCATCGTCGACGCCCAATCCACGCGTGGCGGTTCCATCGAAACCGGTTCGCTGGCCCAGCGCATCAAGGCGATGAGCGCGATTATCGTGCCGATTTTCGCCGGCACGTTGCGTCACGCGGACAATCTGAGCCTCGTACTTGACGCCCGCTGCTACGAGGAGGGCATCCGCCGCACCCACTGGCGTGCCCTGACCATCGCCGCGCGAGATCTCGTATTCGCCGCTGCCGTCATCGTCTACATCGCGGCCATCATCGTGCTGTAGGGCGGCAAACAGCGCAGACAGCACCGGTTGCTATGCTGGTGTGGTTATACGAAAGATGTAAGGAAATTCCCATGGCATTGACCAAGAAGCAAATCAAGCAGCTGCGCGCGATGGCGAACTCGCTGAAGCCCCTGTTCTATGTGGGCAAGAACGATTTGACCGAGTCGGCCGTCAATCAGGCCGATGAAACCATTGAGAAGCACGAGCTCATCAAGTGCGCCGTGCAGGACGGTTCTGGCCTGACCGCCAAGGAAGCCGCCGCCGAGCTTGCCGAGCAGCTGAACGCCGAAGTGGTGCAGTCCATCGGCAATCGTTTCGTGCTGTTCCGTCGCTCCCGGCGCGACGATGTGGAGCATATCCGCTTGGTGCGCGAGTAGCGTTCGCCCCGCTCGATCCCGTAGCTTGATATGAGTAATGGCGGCTGGAATCAGTCCAATTCCAACCGCCATTACTCATATTCGCCCAGCGAGCACCGTCACTGATCCAAGATGGACCCGACGATTCCCGCAACAATGGTCAGGACCAAGGACCCCAGTACCGACCACCAGAAACCGTGTACGAAGACGCCCACGCCGAATAGACTGACCGCCAGCCAACTGGCGAGTCGCATGAACAGCCAATTGATAATCAAGGTGACCAGCCCGAGAGACAGAATCGCAAACGGCAGTGCGATCAGATGCACAATCGGCTTGATTGACGCATTAATCAGCGCCATGAACAAAGCGAACGCGGCGATGCCGAGAATCGGAGGCTCCCCCACCGGGGTCATGCCGGGAGTCACCGCGACCATGACGGCGGCGGCGATAGTCATAATCAACCAGCTGGTCAGGAAACTTTTCATGGCCCAATCGTAGCGCGGCAGGTTTTACTATTGGGCAAAACATGAGATGATGTTGTGCAGAAACGGTAAGAAGGTATTGCCGTTCCCGATTGAGAAGGGATAGACCCACATGACTGATAATCAACAACAACCGTACGGTTCGGACAGTGTTCCACAGCCGGCACAACCTGCACAGCCGGCACAGCCGTCGTACGGCCAAGATGCCGCACAGCAGCCGCAGGGCTATGGCGCCCCACAGCCCGCCGCATACGCTCAACCCGCCGCCGGAAGCTACGGCCAGCAGCAGCCGCAATACGGCCAGCCCGCCGGCGCATACGCTCAGCCGCAGTACGGCCAGCCGCAGTATGACCAGCCCGCAGCGGGCTACGGCCAGCAGCCCGGCTATGGACAGGCTTACCAGCAGCCGAACGCCTACGCACAGCCGCAATACACCGCCGCTCCGTATGCCGCCGCCCCGGTGGGGCAATCGTCCAAATCCAAGCTGGCTGCCGGCCTGTTGGGCATCTTCCTCGGCGGACTTGGTGTGCACAACTTCTATCTCGGCAACACCGGCAAGGCCGTGGCTCAGCTGCTGCTGACGCTTGTCGGCTGGATTCTGCTCGGACTTGGCCCAATCGCAGCCGCCATCTGGGGCTTGGTTGAAGGCATCATCATTCTGTGCAGCAAGCCCGGCTCGCCGTGGCATAAAGACGCCAACGGCTACGAACTATCAGACTGAAACTGACCTCGGGCCACGTTCATTGGGCCTCTGATCAACCACGCCTCTGCAGGTATCATCTCGATGCCGCAGTCGCAGCGGGATGTGACACGCCGGCCGTGTACATGAGTTCATGTACACGGCCGTTTTCTTTGTTGTTTTCACCCTCAAAACAAACATTTATCATGTTCACTTTTGCAAGATATGAACATCAAACATCACAGACTACCATAACTTCCCAATTGTATTACCAATAGATTAATAACCAGCAAAACGGCTTATATCCGCCATTTTTCATGCTAGGCTTTGGAACCAGCACATCAATAAAGTGCACAATCCTTTTCTACAGAGAAGGTAACATGTTGTTCAATTCACATGTGAATCGAACAATGCCAGTACTTCCCTAGGCGTTTGCTTGGGGAACACCATGCTGAAAGGAACACATTATGGCGGAGGGAAAAGTCATCATCGTCAACCCGGATATGTTCGGCAAGGACCCGGATTCGAAAACAGCCAAGGCCAATGAAGTGGCCAAGAGCTTCGGCCTGAGCGACGCGGCGTTGGCCGAGGTCGAGGACTTCAAGGCACAACTCACCAAACACAACGCCTGGGATCTGCCGTTCATGGGATACGTCAACGAGGATGGCTACGGTTACGCCTACGTGCCCGGTGCCGCCGTGGTGTACGACCCGTACTGGGACGCCCACCAAGCATTCCTGGCGCTGCCTAAGGACGTGCAGACCGCATTCGCCATTCGTATGCTGTTCACGCACCGTCCGGTCGACCGCTATGGCGCCAGCATGTTCCTGCATTACGAGCGTGGCTTCAACGTGAAGTTCGAGGGTATCGGCGCGAACCAGTACTGATTGGTACTGACTATCAACCATCTTTTTCGGATTGCCCGATAAGGGGCGTATAACAACGGTGTTATACGCCCCTTATCTGTATTCAGTGTCAGGCGATGGCCGCCCGCCGCCCGATACAGGCGAATCAGTATCGCACGAGATTCAACAGTTCCTGCTGTTTGGCATAGCGGGAAACGTTGGTCAGGGCGATGCGGATGATGTGTTCGGAAGTCTTTTCCAAATGATTGCCGCCGGCCACATGCGGGGTGATCAGGCAATGCGGCTCATCCCACAACGGACTTTCCGCCGGCAACGGCTCAGGCTCGGTGACGTCCAATCCGACACCGTGGAGCCGTCCATTGTGCAAGGCGTCGGCCAAGGCCTCGGAATCGATGGCGTCGCCACGCCCGGCATTGATCACGATGGCCGTGGATTTCAGACGACCCAGACGATCCGCATTCAGCAGATGATGGGTCTGCGGCGAGCGCGGCACCGCCATCGCCACCACGTCCGCCAATGGCAACAGCGCTTCCAGCCGCTCGAAGCCATATATCTTTTCAATGCCCTTGGCCGGCGCGTCCGCATGACGGCGCACGCCGAAGGTACGCATACCTACGGATTGGGCGAGCTGAGCGAAATGCGACCCGATGTCGCCGACGCCGATAATCAGCGCGATGCCACCTTCCGGGCTCAATACCGGACCTTCATCCTGCCACTGATGATCACGCTGATTGGAGGCATACCGGTTGAGGTTCTTCATCAATGCCCACATGGTGGCGAACATGTGTTCCGACACGCTTTGGCCATACGCGCCGCTCGCATTGGTGACCATGGTGCCGCGAGGCAGCACACCCGGGCAGATGTACGCATCCACACCGGCGCTGAAGGTCTGTAACCATTCAAGACGGGTGTATTGGGAAGCCTGCGAGACCGGAAAGTTGCCGATGACTGCGGTAGCTCGGGAGCGAAGCTCCTCGGGAACAGCGGCCGACCAGACCATGTCGCCGCGGTGCGCTTCGTCGCCCACGAATTTCTGCGGCACATCGCGAGCCGCCTTGGCGAAAGCGCGCCGTTCTCCTTCGTTGAGAGGCAGGCAGTTGACAATCAGCTTATGCGTGTTCTCAATACCCATGGCTCACCAAATTAGGCGGCAGGGCGGATATTATCGCGTGTTTCCTCACACTGAACCAATGCCGAACTGCTACCGGACCAATGCCGAACCCGCCCCGCCGGACCAATGCCGAACCCGCCCCATCAAACCCCACCAAACCAAGGGACAACCCATTGCGCATCGACCGTAGCGTCCGCCCCGAACCGTACACTCACAGATGGTTTTGTGATTCCAAAGCGTGCAGCCAAGGCAGTACGATTGCCGGTTTATCCGCACGCACAGGTACCTACGCCGGTTGGTAAACCTTACATTCCATGCCTTGCAACCGAACGTTTAGGAGCATGTATGCCTGAGCAGCATATTGATAACGAGAAGGTTCCCACACGTCTTATCGGCGCGATTGTGGCTGTCGGCTCACTTGCCTTCATTGGCATTCTGACCGAAACCGTGATGACCGTGCTTTTCCCCGCCCTGATGCGCGAATTCCATGTCGACACGGCCACTGTGCAATGGATTACCACGATTTATCTGTTGGCGGTGGCCGCTACCATGCCCATCAGCTCGTTTTTGAAGCGCCGATTCGCGCTGAAAACCATTTTTCTTGCGGCTGTGATTCTGGCCATCGTTGGCTCGCTGATCATGATCGTCGCCCAAGCCTTCCCGCTGCTGATTGCCGCCCGCATTATTCAGGGCATTGGCTCAGGCGTGGCCACGCCGTTGATGATCAACATCATTCTGGAGCAGTCTCCTCGTTCGAAAATCGGCCGATTGATGGGCGTAGGATCGCTGGTCATTACCGTGGCTCCGGCCATCGGCCCGACCGTCGGCGGCGCGGTGACCACAGTGCTGCCGTGGCGCGCGATTTTCGTCATCGTCATTCCGCTGGTGCTAATCGCAGCATGCATCGGCATGAAGTGCATTGAGCAGAAGACACCGACCGAGGCTGCCTATCTTGACCCGATTCAGCTTGGGTCCATTGTTGTCGCGCTGGTCGGTCTGGTGCTGGCGCTCAACCAAGGTGGCATGGCCATCAGTGCGGCGGTGTCCGGCAAGTCAGCCACACGCTCCGGCATTATCGCCATTGTCAGTCTGATTGTGGGCCTCGCCTTGTTGATCGTGTTCGCCATGAGTTCCAAGCGTGCCTTCTCCCCGCTGCTGCGCCTTGGCATTCTCAAGGATCCCGCCGTACTGTTACACGCCTGCGCATATCTGCTGCTGCCATTGGTCGCCATCGGCTACGGCTATGTCATCACCAATGTGGCACAGCTCTCGCTCGGCACCACGGCATTTGTGGCCGGCTCTCTAGTGCTGCCCGGCGCACTGGTCGGCGCTGTCTGTGCCCCGCTTGGCGGCTGGTTCTACGATAAGTTCGGCGCGGTCAAGCCGATTCTGATTCCGATCGGCATCGCTATTTTGGGCCCAGTGCTTATGCTGGTGTTCTCGATGCAGCTTACGCCCGTGCTGCTCGCCGGATTCTATTTCATTTTCGGCCTGTTCTATTCCATCGGCAATGCGAATGTGATGACCAGTGGCCTGTCGGAGGTCTCTCCCGAGTTCAAGCCGGACGGCAACGCCATTTTCAACACGTGTCTTCAGTTTGGCGGCGCTGCCGGTACCGCACTGTTCTCCACGATTCTTTCCGTGGCTCAGGCCGGTGCAGGAGAAGAAGGCACCGCTGAGTTTGCTCACGCCACTGCCGTCGGCGGCACATGGACGTTTGCCACGATGACGGTTATCTGCCTGATTGGCTGGTGCTGTCTGGCCACCGCGTTCCGCATTCGCGCGGCACGTAAGCGTGCATAAATCGATTACCAATAGAGTCCCAGCTTTCCAAACACGTGTGGGGCGCGGCCCCGGGCTGGCCCCCGGCGCGCCCCCCCCCCGCAAGGAAAGCGCCAAAACACC
>NZ_JBHEEA010000001.1:0-145706 GCF_041900695.1 Bifidobacterium sp. 2450 | reverse complement strand
TCCTTCCCCCGTTTCCAAAACCGGGGGGGGGGGCCCCCGGTTTTCCCCCGGGGCCCCGCCCCACACGCTAATGAAAGGAAGAAAAAGGAGAAAGAAAGCTTCGAACGACCGCTCCAGCCTGCACCACGCCCTCGCGCACTGCGGACTCATGGAAACACTGACATTGGTACTCTTGGACATCGGAGGCTCCTTCGCCGGAACGGATAGGTTTAGGCACCACCCATTCTGCCTAGAAGCCTCTATCCACCCCACCCCTCCATCAGAGCAGCAAACACGGTCCGGTGTTCGCCTCCCCTTTCCCACTGTTATTGTTGCGTTACACTTTACTCCCCTATGTTCATTTCTGTTCGGGTTCCCTGCCATGCAGCATCGGGCGAATCTTGGCAAGACGCTGGCTGACTTCGTGTTCATAGCCGCGATCGTTGGGATGGTAGTATTCGGTGCCGCGCAGCTCTTCGGGCATATATTCCTGTGGCGCCACGGCACCGGGCCAATCGTGCGCATACTTGTAGCCCTCGTGGTTGCCCCACTCTTTCATAAGCTTGGTGGGGGCGTTCCTCAAATACAGCGGAACAGCGCCGATCTTGCCGGCATCCACGTCCGCGAGCGCCTGGTTAATGGCGTTATAGCTGGCGTTTGATTTGGGCGCGGTGGCCACGGCAATCGTGGCTTCGGCCAAAATAATACGTGCCTCGGGCATGCCGACCAGCGCCACGGCCTGCGCCGCGGCCACGGTGACCTGCAAAATCTGCGGGGCGGCCATGCCGACTTCCTCGCTGGCGGCAATCATGATGCGACGGGCGATGAAGCACGGATCTTCACCCGCTTTCAGCATGCGCGCCAGATAATGGATGGCGGCATCCGGATCGGAGCCCCGCATGGATTTGATGAATGCGGAAATCACGTCGTAATGGTCATCGCCGTCTTTGTCGTAACGCACGGTGGCGGCGTCCATTACCGTAGCCACGATTTCGGGGGTGATGATGGGTCGGCGTGCGCCCTTTTTGCGGGCTTCGTCGCCGGTGACCGCGCCAGCCGCGGCCTCCAGAATCGTGAGACTCTTGCGTGCGTCGCCACCGGCCATGCGCACGATATCGGCGATGGCTTCGTCCGTGGCTTTGACCTCGCCCTTGAGACCGCGGTCATCAGTCAGCGCGCGCTGCACCAGTTCGGTGAGCTGATCAGGCTCCAATGACTCAAGCTTGACGACCACCGAACGGGAGAGCAACGGTTTGATGATGGAAAAGCTCGGGTTCTCGGTGGTGGTGCCGATAAAGGTCACGTCGCGGTTTTCGACGGCGGGAAGCAGCGCATCCTGCTGGGATTTGGAGAAGCGATGCACCTCGTCGATGAACAGTACGGTTTCCTGGCCGCGTGACACGAGCCGTTCGTGAGCGCGGGTGAGTACGTCGCGCACGTCTTTGACGCCGGATGTCACGGCGGAGAGTTCCTCAAACACGCGGCCGGATTGGCCGGCCACGATGGTGGCGAGCGTGGTTTTGCCGACGCCTGGAGGGCCGAACAGGATTACGGAGCTCGGCGCGGTGAGACTGCCTTTGCTGGCCGGATTGGCGAGGCGGCGCAGCGGCGAGCCCTGGCCCAACACCTGCGTTTGGCCAATCACCTCGTCCAAAGTGCGTGGACGCATGCGCACCGCCAACGGCCGTGTCATCGACTCCGGCGCATCAGCCGCCCCAAACAAATCGTTCTCACTCATAGCGTCCTATAGTACCCCAGTGTTCGAACAGACGTTCGAGCTGCACCTTGGCTTCCCTCAGAGAGGGGAGCCAAGAAAGGAATCAGTTACTCACCTTGTAGTCGTGGAAGACTACTTCGCCGGTGTCTTGGGTGGCGTCGAGGTCCACGATGCCTTCGATGGCCCAGTCGCGATCGCCATCGGAATCATCGATAATCTGACGCACCTTCCACGTATGCTCGTCGTTCTCGTGCTTGTCATCCAACATGAACAGTTCGGGCGAGCGCGCTTCGGCGCCGATGCCCACGTACTCGTGCTCGTCGTAGTAGTCGTCGAGCACATCTTCCCATTCGTGCACGCCGTAGCCCCAGTCTTTGTCGAGCGCGCCAAGCTTGTCCGGCTGGTCGAGGTCCATAAGCTGCACACGGCGGAACATGGCGTTTCTGATCAGCACGATAAGGCCTCGTCGGTCCTCGACCACCGCGTTCTTCTTGCCCGGCGCCGCCAAGGAGGCCGCCGCCTCGGACTGGTCGGCAGAATCGCCGGCGTTCTCCCATTCATCCACCAGCGAGGAGTCGATGGAGCGCACGAGCACGCGCAGCCAGGAGATGATGTCTTCGAGTTGCTCGTCACGCTTTTCGGGCGGCACGGTACGCGCCAGCGTGCGGTAGGAGTCCGAGAGGTAGCGCAACAGGGTACCTTCGGAGCGGGCGATGTTGTATCGGGTGATGTATCCGGTGAAGTCGGAGGCGGTTTCCACCATGTCGCGCACCACAGATTTCGGCGATAGCCAGTAGTCGTTGGCCCACGGCACATCGTGGCGGTACTGGTCGAACGCGGCTTCGAGCATGTCTTCCAGTGGCTTCGGATACGTAATCTCCTGCAGCTTATCCATACGCTCGTCATAGTCGAGTCCGTCGGCCTTCATATCGGCCATCGCCTTGTCTCGGGCCTGACGCTCCTGGGCACGCAGCACCTGCTTGGGATCTTCGAGCGTGGCCTCGGCCATGGAGATCACGTCCAGCGCATAGGTGTCGGACTCGGGGTCCAGCAGTTCGAGCGCGGCCAGCAGGAACGGGGAGAGCGGCTGGTCGAGGGCGAAGTCGTCCGGCATATCAAGGGTCATGTAGTAGTCCTTGCCGCCGTCCTTGCGGTCCTCGGTTTCGATGACTTCGGTATCGAACAGGGTTTGGAAAATCTCGTCGGCCCGCTGGTGCAGATGCTCCTTTTGGTCGGGGGTCTGCGCGGAATCGTCGATGAGATCGTCGATACGGGCACGGGCGTCGCCGCCCTGCGCCACTTCGTTGAGCACCATCGAATGCGTGATTTTCAGGTGCGGGACCAGGGTTTCCGGTTCGGCGTCAATGAGCTTGTCAAACGTGCTCTGGTTCCAGGTCACAAAACCTTCCGGAGCCTTCTTGCGCTTGACCTTCTTGAGCTTCTTCGGGTCTCCCCCGGCCTTGGCGATGGCCTTCCGGTTTTCGATTTCGTATTCGGGAGCCTCGGCGATCACCAGTCCCTCGGTATCGAATCCCATACGACCGGCTCGTCCGGCAATCTGGTGGAATTCACGGGCGCGCAGGCGGCGCATCTTGGTGCCGTCGAACTTGGTCAAGGCAGTGAGCACCACGGAGTGAATCGGCACATTGATGCCGACGCCCAATGTATCGGTGCCGCAAATCACGGGCAGCAGACCCTGCTGGGCGAGCTGTTCGACCAGGCGGCGGTAGCGTGGCAGCATGCCGGCATGATGGATGCCGACACCGGTGCGCAGCAGTCGCTGCAGAATCTTGCCGAAGGCTGTGGTGAATTTGACGCCTTTGATGGCTTCTGCGATGGCTTGGCGCTGTTCCTTGCTGGACACGCCGGTGGAGGCGAGCGCCTGCGCGGTCTCCAGCGCGGCGTCCTGTGAGAAATGGACCACATAAATCGGGGTTTCGCCGTTGCGGAAGGCGAGTTCCACGGTTTTTTCCATCGGATCGAGCGTGTATTCGTAGCTTAACGGCACCGGTCGCGGCGCGTCGGCGATTACATCCACTTCCGGGGTGTCGTTCAGATCGGAGAGCTTGTCGGCAATGGCGTCCACATTGCCAAGCGTGGCGCTCATCAGCAGGAACTGGGTCTGCGGCAGCGTGAGCAGTGGCACCTGCCACGCCCAACCGCGCTCCGGATCACCGTAATAATGGAATTCGTCCATCGCCACGAGGCCCACGTCGGCATGGGTGCCTTCGCGCAAAGCCTGATTGGCGAGGATTTCGGCGGTGCAGCAGATGATCGGCGCGTCCGCGTTGATGTGGCTGTCGCCGGTGATCATGCCGACGTTGTCGCGGCCGAACACTTCGACCAAGTCGAAGAATTTCTCCGACACCAGCGCCTTGATCGGAGCGGTGTAATAGGAGCGGCGGCCAGTGCACAGGGCGGCGAAGTGCATGCCAAGCGCCACCAGCGATTTGCCCGAACCGGTCGGGGTATTCAAAATCACATGGTCGCCGGCCAAGAGGTCCATAATGGCCTCTTCCTGATGCGGCCATGGTTCGATGCCTTTGACGTCTTCCACCCAGCCGAAGAATCGTTCGTAGATGTCATCGGCCGTAAGATTCCGTTCGCGCTCGTCACCGTCCCATTCGGGGGCCAGCCGCCCCAGGGATCCGTATTCCTTCTCGTCAGTCATAATGCTCAGTCTACCTAGTGGCCTATTCCGGCGGCACGAGCCACCCTCCGTCGCTATGCGGCGCCTCCCGCCAGCGGGCGGAACCATGCGAAGAGCCGTGCCATGCGCTTGGCTCCGCCAGTGGGAGGATCGTTCACGCCAACCGGCGGCGCACCTCGTCGGGGTCCACCTCGGGTTCGAGGGGCGGCCAAGTCATGTTCATGTTCTTCAAGGTGGTGCGCAGCAGTTCGGAGACCACTGCTCGCGAATACCAGCGGTTACCGGCCGGTACGAGGTACCAAGGTGCGGCGGCCGTGCTGGTCTTCTCGAACACCTCCTGCCATGCGGCCATATACTCATCCCAGCGGTCGCGGGCCTCGAGATCGGAGATGTCGAATTTCCAGAACTTGGTGGGATCGTCCAGTCTCCCGAGGAAGTGTTTTTTCTGTTCTTCCTGGCTTACCACGAGAAAGATCTTGAGGATGGCGCATCCGCTGGCGGCCAGTTCACGTTCGAAATCGTTGATCTGGTCGTAGCGGGCACGCCATACGTTTTCGGGATAGGTGCCATAGACGTGCGGCATGACCACATCTTCATAATGGGAACGGTCGAATACGGCAATCCACCCCGGCTTGGGCAATTCACGCTTCACGCGCCAGAGGAAGTCGTGGTCGAGCTCCTCGGCCGTAGGCTTGCCGAAGCCATGGTAATGGATGCCCATCGGGTCACCTTGGCTGAACACGTGACGCACGATGCCGCCCTTGCCGGAGGCATCCATGCCTTGCAGCACGATGAGCAGCCGCCGTGTCGAGCCTTTGACGCCATTCGCGTACATGAGCCGCTGGTATCGGGCGATTTCGGAGGAGCTGATCGAAATGAACTCCTCGGCGTCCTCTTTATTGCCGTCGAATCCGGGAGTGGAATCGCCTTCGACATCAGTGACCTGCATGCCGTGGTGGAACATAAGACGTTGAGCGGGCGGCAACGACCATACGGCGCTGAGCAGTTCACTGGATTTCGCCGCACGTGCCAGTCGTTCAGGCACGCTGGCACTGGAGTCGATGGCGTCTATGCGATCCGCCGCGAGCTGTAATACCTTGTCGATCCGTCGATCGGTTTTGTATTCCTTTCCCTTGCCATTCTTGTTGTTCTTTCCTGAGGATTTTCCGGCTGTACCCCACTTGCCGGCCTCTTCAGGCTTGTTGGTTCTGTCGTCGTCCTTGGCCATGCTCCCGATTGTACGTCTTGCAACTCAGGAGACCCAGCAACGTAGCGACATTCACATTTCACTTGTTACTGCAAATCTACAGGCATGCAGTCGTTCGGACCGTAATTGTTGGCTTTGCACCAATTCCAAGCCTCATCCGTCGAGTCGAAGCCCTCACCGGCAAGAATCACATAGTATTTGTCGGAATTGCTGCTGTAGGTGGGCCAGTCACCCGACCAGATAAGCAGTACGTTTGAATTCTTGTTGTGCATCGTGATGAATTGCGCAAGAATATCGCGGTAGTTCCAGGTCTTGCCTTCAGCTTCCATGCCCTTGCGCTTGCTGGACAGCTGCGCGGTATACGCGGAATAGACCCGAAAAATCGAACACGGCATCGGCCGCAACATTATCGTCGCTGTCCCGCAACGTGAGTCGAGTGACCGAATCATTGAATTTCGTGGATGCGTTCTTATCATCACAATTCGAAGTGGCCAGAATCGTGACTATCAGATTGTCGCTCTCGCTCTTGACCGAGGAGACTTTCATATCGGCAGCGGCATCGAACCCGCTGGCACCTGCTGGGGAACCATACCGCCGACACTGAAGAACCTGCTGTGCTGCAATAGCGCTGGCGCCCTGTCTGATTGGAATATCAGGCAGGGCACCAGCGCTATTGCGTTATGTACGTGTCAGCGCACGCGGCTTCAAGCGCTACTTGCGCGCCGCATCATGACGCTTGACCACGATGGTGACGCCGCCCGCAGCGAACAGCATCGCCAGAACCACGACCAACGCAACCGAGGCACCGGTATCGGCCGTGCGTTCGGTCTGCTGCGGCTTGGTGCTGCCATTGGCATTGACGCTACCGTCATGGTTGCCGTTATCCTTGCCGTCCGTTCCGGTGGACACTCCGGTAACGGCAACGGGCAGCACGACCGTGGTCTTATTGGTCGCACCAGTCACGGTCAGGCTGATATCACCGGTCTTGGTTCCGGCGGGAATCGTGACCTTGAGCTCGGCGGTATCGCCATTCGCGACCTGCGCTTCGCCGACCACCTGCTCGCCGATGGTGGCGGTCAGCTTCGTCTCGTCAGGCACACCCAGCGAGGTAAGCGTAAGCTTCGAGAAGTGCAGCGTGAACGAATCGCCAGCCTTGACCGCGCTGGTCGGGATGCCGGTGACGTCCACTGCGCGGCGGTCGTAGCGCGGGGCAACCGGATTGTTGGCCTTGAGGTAGTCGATCCAGGCGTCGCGGTCCACCAGACCGGTGTCCTTGGTGTTCGCGCCTTGGGCGAAGGCGCGGAAGTTATCGCCGCCCTCCAATAGAAAGCTGAACGAACCGATACGGTAGTTGCGTTTCAGGTCCAGAGGCTCACCGTTGACGGTCACCGAGGTGATGTGATGGCCTTGCGCGGCATCCGGATCATACGTGTAGCTCACGTTGTGGGACAGTCCGAGTTGCAGATACGCGCGCGATGGTGTGCTGCCGTCCGCGTTCGTCTGCCACTGCTGTTCCAGCGCTCCCTTGAACTGCGCGCCGGTAAGCGTGGTGGTCCACAGGTTGTTCAGGAACGGCAGTACCGCGTTGGCCTGGGCGTAGGTGATATTGCCGTCGGCATCGAGCGTGCAGTCGTCATTGGTGCCGGACTTGCAGAATTCGGCACGCAGACCGCCGGGGTTGACCACACCGATTTCGGCCGCGCCGCGGTCCTCGCTTTTGAGCGAATCGAGCAGCGCATCGGCCACCAGATTGCCCATGGTCGATTCGGAGGCGCGGTCGTCACGCTTGCCGTCTTTGAATGCGGTGGTGATATCCGCAGACACCCTGCCGACCTTCTCGCTGCCCTTTTCATCGGCCACCTTAAGGGCCTGGTACACGATGTCCTTCACCTTGGCGACAGTCGGATTCGCGGCGGCGAGCAGGCCATCGTTGTATTCGGCGTAATCGTTGTAGTGCGGATCATTTTTGTCGGCGGGCTGCGAAGCCACCTGCACGGCCGTGTTGCCGGACTTGTCGTAAGACACCGCACCGGTGGCCGTGTTGTAGGTGAGCACCACTTGGCCGACGTTGGCGGCATAGCTACCGGTCTGGATGATCGGCCGGTTGTTGTGCGCGGGATCGGTGTACGAGTACTTCATGTGGGTGTGTGCAGTGAAGATCACGTTCACTGCTGCATCGGTATCGTCCACGATCTTCTTGAACACGGGGCTGTCGGCCTTCTGCTCGTCAAGCGTGGGCTTGGCCGTGGCGTCATCTTCATTGGAGGCTGCACCCTCATGGTATTCGGCCACAATCAAGTCGGCCTCGCCATTGGATTCGTCGCTGTCGGTGAGCTGCTTGGCCACACGGTTCACAGCCTCTATCGGATCGCCGAATTCGATGTCCTTGACACCACCGGGAGCAACCAACGTGCTCGTTTCCTGAGTGACCGCGCCGATGATGCCGACCTTCACGCCGTTCACCTCCTGAATGCTGTACTCGGGCAGAGCCGGGGTTGTGGTGCCCTTCTTGTACACGTTGGCACCGAGGTAATCCCATTGGGCATTGCGCGCGCCCTCCTTGCCGATCACACGATCGGTAAGGTCGGCATAGCCTTGGTCGAACTCGTGGTTGCCCACCGCCGAAGCCTTGACGCCCAAGGCATTGAGTACATCGATGGTCGGCTGGTCCTGCTGTACCGAAGAGTTGAACAGCGAGGCACCAATATTGTCGCCGGCGGACAGCAGCAGTGAGGAGTCAGGGTATTCGCCCTTGAGCTGCTCGATGGTGGCGGCGAACGGCACGGTGAGGTTCTTGCCGATACGGCCGTGGAAGTCGTTGAAGTTCAGCAGGTTGATGGTGGTGCTGGTGGGAACCGGCTGATTGGTTGCCATATAGCCCATACGCAATGAATGGCCATTGGTCACGCCGTCGTCTGCCCAGAACACCGGCTTATACATCTTGCCATCCACTACCTTGGTGGCTTCGGCATCGGGGGTGATGGCAAAGCCTTCGGTGTTCTGCGTACGGATTTCATCCGGAGTGTCGGTCAGCTTGGTCAGCTGCAGCACGCCGTTCTTGAATTCGTAGGTGCCGATTTTGGCACCGGTGTTCGCGTCATTGTCGCTTTGGGCGAGCAGCTGGTTGTGCTCGGCATCCCAAGTCAGATCGCGCGGGCCATCATAGCCGGCGTTCACCGCGGACTGCGGCAGGTCGATATCGGCCACCGGATGTACCAGGTCCTCGCCATTCACGGTTTGCAGCGCGAAGGCGTAGATATGACCGGTTTTCTCCGGTGCGGCGAAGAACAGACCGCCGAAATCATTGCCGAAACCGTCCGGGTTGTAGGTCACTACGTTCTTCGGGTCAAGGTTGGACTGGAATCCGTTGGCGGTCAGGACCGAGTTGGGAATAAAGGCTATGCCTTCCACCCCAAGATTGGCGTCCGCTCCATGGCCCAGTGTCACGCCGAATTGCGTGAGTGCTGCGGTGAGATTTCACTCGTGCGTAGCGTTCAGATCGTGCGCTCCGTCGCCGTTGGCGTCGGTGGTTTTCTCGGTCACGTCATACTGCAGGATGGACGGCCGCGGCACATTCTTGTTTTCGTTGTCGCGCTCGGCGCCGATGAACACGCCCTTGGATGAATCTCCGTTGATCAGCGTGATGCCTTCGAAGTCCACACCGCCCGTGCCGTCCTTGAAGTGCAGCTGCTTGCCGCCCTTGGTCTGACCGTTGTTGGTGAAGGTCCAGCCATCAGTGGGATTCTGCCGCCATGTGCCGTTCTGGTAGACGAACTTGTTGATGGAGCCAGGGCCCTTATCGGCGGTGTTGCCGAGAGTGGGGTTCAGATCGTTGTCGGCCGCCCACAGCACGCCTTGCTTGCCGTCTTTACCGGCTTCATACACCAGACCAGACAGATTGCCGTCAGTATGGTCGCCGCCTTGTTCTTTGGCGCCAAATTCGCCTTCGGCATCCACTGTGGTCACATCGGCCAATCCCGACCATGCGTCCACGGTCATGGTCTCGCCGGTGGGCGGAGTCGGAGTCAGGTCATCGAACACGTTCTGTGCACCGGGCGTGGGCGTATTGGAAAGCGCGAAAGTGCCATCGTCCTTACGGGACCACGACTGACTGTCGCTCATCTTCTTCACGCCGGTTGTACCGGTATTCCATGACGTGGAATCCACCACATCGCTATCGGTAAAGTCGCCGCTGGTAGTGGTCAGATAGACTTCGTCGGCATCGGAACCCAGGCCGGGCTTGGCCTTGTCGGGGTCGATGTATGCCACCAGATATCCGCCGGCTTTGATGACGGTGTCCGTATTCGTTACTTCGCTGGTGCCGATGGTGTAGCGCTTCTTGGCTTTCTTGCCGCTGTCGTAGATGCCCCAGCCCTTCACGTCAACGTCTGTGGAGCCGGTGTTCTTGAGCTCGACCCAATCGCAACGCTTGCTATCCGGGTCTCCGGCAGCTTTCGTATTGCCAGCATAGACCTCGTTGATGATTACGGATGGTTCGGCAGTCGTGTTCTGTTCGGCAGTGGTCTGCTGCTCGTCCGCAGTCGCAGCGGGCACGCCGATCAGGGCGATGCTGCTCAGTGTCACCGCAGCGGTGAGCAGCGCGATGGCGCGCCGCGACATCGCGGTGAAATTGTTGGTGTGGAGCATTACTCCCGTTCCTTCCTCGGGTTGTGCCGCCGCAGCATGATGCTCTTCGGCGGATGACACCCCCCGAGGGTATGGGAGAGAAATGAAGCCGACACCGTATGAAGGCAAACTCGGCAAATCTCCAAACTGAACTTTGGCTGAATTACTGCTGAAGCTGGTTCTTGGATTTGCGTCGAACCGTCCGTATTCCGCCGACAATCGCGATTACAGCGGTACCGATAGCTACGCTGATCAACGCCGGTCGTTGCACGGCATGGAGGGTGGCAAGATCCGGCCCGGCCGCAATGGCACTGTTTTCACCCGCCGATCTATCCGACGCCGGGTGATTGCCCGCGTCGGTGTACTGGGCATTGACCACACTCGGGCCGGCAAGCGCCACTTGGTCAGCGGTCTCGACCTTGGCCACATCGCCGCGCTTATCCAAGGTGACGCGGGCGCACAGGGCTTTGGCCCAGTTGATACGCTGCCAGCCGTCGCTCGATTGCCATAGGGGGTATCCGGAATCCAAGGCAGTGGCTTTCAAAATCGCGTTGCGCTGATCGGCGTGCAGTTCGGGATAGGCCAGTCGCAGCACGTCCGCCGCCCCGCGCGGGGCCACGAAATCAGCGCCGGACTGGGCGGTGTCTTGCGGGAAGGTGTAGGTCAGGCGTGCGGTGTAGACGCGCACGGCCGAGGCTTGGTCCACGACCGGCTCGGTGGCCACTGGGT
Source organism: Bifidobacterium sp. 2450 (assembly GCF_041900695.1). Lineage (NCBI taxonomy): Bacteria > Bacillati > Actinomycetota > Actinomycetes > Bifidobacteriales > Bifidobacteriaceae > Bifidobacterium > Bifidobacterium sp. 2450. The sequence goes on along the minus strand of NZ_JBHEEA010000001.1, from coordinate 134,798 downwards.
CCAGAAAAATCGTTGGTGTAGCCGCCCGAACCGGAGGCCTTGGTGTTGGCGATGCAGGCGGCGAGGGTAGTGCCGTGGCCGTCCGCGGCGCAGCGGGACACCAGATAGTCGCGCAGCTGCCGGGACGCGGGCACGATGGACGAAGCGAATTCGTTATGCCAGTACTGCCCGTTCTGGGCGGATGCGCCAATGCGCCCGCCCATGATGTCAAGCGGATAATGCACGCCGAGCACGATGCGGTTGTTGCCGGCCTCCGAAGTGCGGGCCATGATTTGCGGCGCAAGTTCGGGAATCATGCCGGCCAGCGCGATACCCCACGAATAGGCACCGGTAGTGTGGCCGGAGGGGTAGGAACTGTTTTTCTGCAAGTTCGAGTAGCCGGGCACGTGTTCGAGCCATGAGGGCGATTGCTTGATGTCAAGCGTGGCGGGCAGTCCGGCGAGATCGTTAGTGCCGCCGTAGCTGCTTTCCGCACGGTTCAGATAGGGGCGCGGATGCATGGCCGCACGTTTTGAGGCGTAGGTGGAGGCCACGTTAAAGGAGAAGATATCGGCGACGGCGTTGAGTTTCCCGGATTTGAGCCCTTCGCTCATATATTTGCCAAGCACCGGACCGAGCGCGTCCGGCATGGTCTCCTCGGCTTGCAGATCGGAGTCGACGAGTGCACGCTTGCGTTGGGCGTTCAGGCCATCCTTATCGAGATTTTCGGCGGCTTTGTGGTTAATGGACACGGCCAAATCTTCGTCGAGTTTCATGGTATCGGCGCGGAGCACCTTACCACCGTGTTCGGCATCGGTGGGGGCCTGCCAATAGTTCTTTTCGTAGTCGGAGAGCAATGCCACCCAATCCGGGTTGGACAGCTGGTCGGCCTGTGCGATTGCAGGCGTCGCGGCTAGCGTGGCCGCCAACGCCAGCGGCGCAATGGTCGCAATGGCAAAAACGGAGGATAGGTGCCGGAACATCTTCATATGTTCCAACCTATCCTCCGTGAAGGCTACGTAGCCGGAGCCCAGTCAAACACTCAGTAAATTCTTCGTGCTGGCTTAGCGGCGATTGAGATGACCGTCAGGCCTCTGGCTTGTCTTCGGGCTTGCGGAACGCCGGGAATTCGCCGGTCTCCGGGTCAACCTGTGACTCGGGCTGGGTGGCGTCATATCCCTGTTCGTAGCGGGTGCGCCGCCAGTTGCGAATCGAGGCGTTGGTGCCACGGTGATGCACATGGTATTTGCGCGGCGCACCGCCCAGCGGCAGCTCCTCGACTTCCTTGGCCACAGCGATCTGGTTGACATTGGACGGATCACCGGCGGCGATCGGGGCCAGCGGCTCGGGCTCGGCGGGTGCGGCCGTACGCTGCTGCATGCGCGAGGGCAGCCATTCGGCGAGCCTCGACAGCAGCCAGCAGGCGACGAAGTAGATCACCGCAGCCATGACCAGCGTCTGCAGGATGTTGAAGTACATCGAGCCGAGTCGGCGCGATTCCTGCAGCAGGTCGGTATACATGATGATCGAGCCTAGGGCGGTATCCTTCAACACCACGACCAGCTGGGTGACGGCGGCCGGCAGCATGGCGTAGACGGCCTGCGGCACCTCGATCTCCATGAGCGACTGTGTTTCGGTCAGGCCCAAAGCGAGCGAGGCCTCGCGCTGGCCGCCCGGCAGATTGCCGACGCCGGAGCGCACCAGTTCGGCGACCACCGAACCGTTGTACAGCACCAAGGCCAGCACCACGGCCCAATAGGACGGGCTGGGCAGGCCCGCGAACGCGAACCATCGCCAGAAGAAGATCATGAGCAGCAGCACCGGCACCGCACGGCAGAACTCGACGATCGCGGCGGAAACGCCACGTACCAGCGGGTTCGGCAGCAGTCGGCCCACGCCGAACACCAGGCCGAACACCACGGCACCCACCACGGCCACGACGGTGGCCTTGATGGTCATCCACAGTCCGGGCAGGTAAAAGTCGGTCCACGCTTCGCGTTCGATGGCGGGCTTCCACAGCTCCCAGCTGAGCTGATTCTCGCCGTCCGGCGGGTTGTGCAGGCGCATGAGGATAAGCACGAGCACCACCGCGAACAGAATGCCTGCGATCCAGTTGACGATGCGAATGGTGCGCCGGCCCTTGGGACCGGGCGCGTCGAACAGCACGGAATTCGAAGTATCGGCCATATCCGTCACCTCCTTACGGCGAGCTTGTTGGACAGGTACGTGGTGAGCATGCCGATGGGGATGATCAGGATCACGTAGCCGAGCGCGAAGATCAGGAAGATCTGGATGATCACGTCGGGGCGGAATTCAATCATCTCGCTCATCAGCGAGGATGTTTCGGTGGCCACGGATGCGGCGGCGGCCACGGTGGAGTTCTTGAGCAGTGCGATCAGCGTGTTGCCGAGCGGCGCCACGGAGCCTCGGAAGGCCTGCGGCAGGATGATCTCAGTAGCGGACTGCATGAAGCCCAAGCCCAGCGCTCGTGCGGCCTCGGCCTGGCCAATCGGCACGGTGTTGATGCCCGAACGCAGCGATTCGCACACGAACGCCGCCGTGTACAGGCTCAGGCCGGTGACCGCGAGCCAGAAGAAGTTCGTGGCGAAGGTGTCGGAGAAGCTGAGCTTCAGCTGCGCGTAGGCACCCAGCACCATGAACACCATGATGATGGTCAGCGGCAGGTTCTTGAACAGTTCCACATACGCACCGGCCACGGCCCTGAGTGAGGAAATCGGCGAGATGCGCATCACCACGAGGATCACGCCGAGGATCAGGGAGAACAGGGCGGACCACAAGGTCAGTTCGATATTGACCAGAAACGCGCCGAGCACGTCATACTGGCTGAAGAGTTCCAGGAATCCGCTCATCAGGCCTCCTCTCCTTCGTCCGGGACGGGCGGGTTGTAGCGTACGTCGGGCGTGTAGTTGGTGCCCTTGGTGTTATCGCTGATGGCGTTCTCCCACGAGCCGTCCTGAATCATGTCCACGATGGCGTTGTTGATTTTGGTGGCCAGCTGCGTATCGCCCTTCTTGATGCCCACGCCGTAGTATTCCTGCGTGAACGGTTTGCCAACCACCTTGAGCTTGCCGCGCGAGGCGGAGGCCAGACCGGCCAGGATGATGTCGTCGGTGGTTACCGCGTCCACGATGCCGGAGAACAGGGCGGTGGCGCATTCGGCGTAACCGGGCTGTTCCATGAGCTGGACTTCGGAGGCGAACTTCTCCTTGACGGTGGCGGCCGAGGTCGAACCGGTGACGGAGCATAGGCGCTTGCCGTTCAGGTCTTCGGGGCCGTTGATGGAGTTGTCGTCCTTGCGCACGAGCAGATCCTGTCCGGCCACGAAGTACGGGCCAGCGAAGGAAACGGCCTTCTTGCGCTCGTCGGTGATGGAGTAGGTGGCGAGGATCATGTCCACGTCGCCGTTCTGAATCATGGCCTCACGCTGCTTGGAGGGGGCTTCCTTCCAGATGATCTGGTCTTCGGAATAGCCGAGTTTCTTGGCGATGTATTTGGCCACGTCCACGTCGAAGCCCACGTAGGTGCCGGACTTCTTGAAGCCCAGGCCGGGCTGGTCGAATTTGATGCCGATGCGGATCTTGCCGGTTTCGTCCGCGCCACAGGCGGCCAGCGACATTGTGCAGGCCACGGCGGCGAGCGCGGCGATCACGCGGCAAGCCTTCCGTTTGAACGTATTGGTGAATGTCATTGGATTGCGTACCCGTCTTTCAGTGGGTTCGTCAGTGGGTGAGGATCTTCGAGAGGAAGTCCTTGGCACGGTCGGTCTGCGGATGCTCGAAGAACTCGTCGGGCGTGTTCTCTTCGAGAATCTGGCCGTCTGCCATGAAGACGATGCGGTCGGCGGCCTTGCGCGCGAAGCCCATCTCGTGGGTCACGCAGATCATCGTCATGCCTTCATGCGCGAGTTCGACCATCACGTCGAGCACTTCGTTGACCATTTCCGGGTCGAGTGCGGAGGTGGGCTCGTCGAACAGCATGACCTTGGGGCGCATGGCGAGCGCGCGGGCGATGGCCACACGCTGCTGCTGGCCGCCGGAGAGCTGGGAGGGCATCTTGCTGGCCTGGGAGTCGACGCCCACGCGGGCGAGCAGGTCCATGGCCAGTTGCTCGGCTTCCTTCTTGTCCATGTGACGCACCTTGATGAGGGCCAGCGTCACGTTTTCAAGAATGGTTTTGTTGGCGAACAGGTTGAACGACTGGAACACCATGCCAACTTCGGCCCTGAGGTTCGCGAGCTCCTTGCCTTCCTGTGGCAAGGGCTTGCCGTCGATGCGGATGTCGCCGGAATCGATGGTCTCGAGGCGATTGATGGTGCGGCACATCGTGGACTTGCCTGAGCCGGACGGGCCCACGACCACCAGCACCTCACCCTTGGCGACGGTCAGGTTGATGTCCTTGAGGACGTGCAAAGCACCGAAGTGCTTTTCGACGTGGGTCAGTTCGACTAGCGGACGGTTCGGGTCCTCTTTGCCGGGAACCAGCGGGGTCAATTTGGCCTTGCTTGGTGATGTTGTGCTTGTCGCGCGCGAACGCACTGCTGTTTCATTGTTCGTTTCAGACATGAGTGGGAGGATAACACACCGACGTTTCCAACGTGTTCACAGTATGTCCACACAGTTGCTCAGTCGATGTCTCATTTCCGCATCAGACATCGTGATGGCGGCATAAGCGACTTCGGCATGTCTCCCGTTTCCGGAAACATCGCGGGAGGCCGACCGACTTTTGCCCCAGGATGAGTTGGGGCCAGCAGTGGGACAACGGTGGCATGAGTCTCACTGGGGAAACCCGCGCTGGCAGGCCGACCGGGCACGGCGCCTCGAACGGGAGCGCCGCCAAACCGAGCGTGATGACATCGCCCGAGCCCTGCACGACCGGATCTCCAACGATCTGGCCTACGCGATCATGCGCATAGACCGGGATATCGAGCGTGCAGACGCATCCGGCCTGATTTGCTGTGAGGTAGGCACGAATTGCCTCGGACCGGGTGGCAACGCCGAGCTTGGCTTTCGCGTGCTTCATGACCACGAAAATCGTGGAGGCTTTAATCCCGAGCTTGGCGGCATTTTCCTCGGTACTGAGGTTCGCCGCATACAATCGCAGTACATCCTGTTCTCGTTTTGACAAGCTGGCAGTCGGGCGCTCGGCCGAGGTCAAGGCCACCTTGGCTTCCGGTGCTGTCAGGAATCCCTCGCCAAGCTTGGCGTGACGCTTTTGGCAATCAGCCCTTGCGCGCCTGAATCAATGGCCATCTGTCGGTAATGGTCCAGCGAATACGACGTAATGCCCAATATGGCGGTCGCATCCTGCGTCTCGCGGATGCGGCGGCAGACATCCGGACCGAGAATATCGGTCAGGGGCATATCCAGCAACAAGACGTCTGGTGCGGCGTTATCACTTTCATAGACGCGATGATGCAGGGCTTGCGCGCCGGATTCGACAGCCCAGACCACCTTTGCTCCGGCCATTGCGCGACCGACCGTTTGCGCCAGCAGGGCCAGCGCGAACCGGTCGTTATTCCACTATCCCAATCGTCAGCATGCATTCATCATGCGTCAGGTGCGTAATCATTGGCAAGCAACGTGGCCAAACCTACCATCATTCGCCATCATATGGCATGGGAAATCGAAGCACAGCGCCCCGTTAGCCAACAGCCAGCCGTCAGCCGCGCGGCTTGCCGAGTGCGGAGACGAACTGGACGCCGGGAATGTCGACGAAAATGGAGCTATCGACCACGAGTTTGGACGGGCGGATGCCAGAGCCCAAGTAGAGTTTCGGAATCGTGAGAATGTGCTGATCAACCAGCAGCGGCCAATCGGCAGGCAAGCCAATCGGCGACATGCCGCCGGATTCCATGCCGGTGGCTTCCACGGCCGCGTCGATCGACGCAAAACTGACCTTGGAGACCTCCAGCGTGTGCTTGACTACGCCGTTCAAATCGGCGCGAGTGTCGGCCGTGACGAATGCGGCGGCGAAGTCCGGCGGCGCCTTGCGGGTCTTGTGCGTGTGAACGACCACCACATTGCCGGTGATCTCGAACGGAATGCCGTATTTCGGGCACCACAGGTCGGTGTCCGATTCCTCGTCGGTGTTGATGGTCACGCCCAGAATCTTGCTTTCCGGCACACCTGCTGCCACCAGCTCATTGAGCTTGTCAAACACCGGCTTGGCCAGCAAGTCCCCATCATGCCAGTCCAAAATCTCCAACGTCATATGAGCCTCCCCTTGTCCGCAGCGTCGTGCTTCCACGATATGTGCCGATGTTGTTGCGCTTGTAACGCACGGCAGGTTCTTCTGCCGGATGGTCTCTGCGCAACACATCACACGGCTTGCTACGGTTTCGTCATGTTTGCTCATCACATTAGCCGCGACGCGCGGCTGCACCGGGGTTCCTATACCCGTTGCTTATATCGGCTTATATCAGATCGCGCTGAGGCATACGCACTGAGGCACTGAGGCCAAACACAATGTGCAAAACCTGGCATGTATTCCCTGTGGGAAGCGGAATACCCTTCGTATTGCTATTGCGTACGGCATTTTCTCGGAAATGCGCTAAGCGTTTGAGCATGGCCAGTTGTTCGCACACGATGAGTGCTGTTATACGGTGGACGACACTCCCGAATCGCGGTGGATAACCGGGCGCAACACACGATATGCCGGTGGATAACCAGTCCGCACCGTTTAAGTTATCCCCATTTTCCAGTTTTGCCCTTGTGCCACTGTGGAATGCGCTACGCTCGGCGCATGAACGGATACAGCGAAGTGCCGCACAATGGGTCGCACAATGGCGAAATCAACAACTATCTGCGCAAAGATCTTGACACCAAAGCCACGGCCAAGAACACGGCCTGTTGGAATCTGCTGGGCAAAGTGCGCACAGAACGTACGTTGTGTTTCTCGCTGTATACCGCATTGGAATTATGCGGCGTGGAGTTGCCGAGGCACAGCACGTTGCCGCAGAAGGACTTTTATGTGACGGTGAAGAGCAAAGGGGCCCGCTCTTCATTGAGCAATATCGACTATCGCATATGGAATGCAAAGTTCAGCAGTATCACCTTTTCAAACGGCGTAACCTGCATGCATCCCATGGATGCGTGGATACAGTTTGCCCAATATCTCAGCCTCACCGAATTAGTGGTACTGGCCGAAGCACTCATCAGACGTTATGGATACGCCATTGAACAATTCGCTCAACGACTAACAGCCTTTCACCGCGTTATTGGCCGTGCGCGTTGTGAGGCGGCGCTGAAGCTCGTAAAACCTTCGGATTCCGTTCAGGAAACTCGTACGCGCTTGGTGCTTATGCTTTTCGGCCTGCCCATACCGCAAACACAATACGGCATTACCGATTCAGAGAACGGATACACCTACACCGTTGACATGGCTTATCCACAATACAAAGTCGCTATTGAATATGATGGCGATCATCACCGTCGCTTCCGCAAACAATATGTGCGGGACCAGCAAAAACGTCGACGTCTGCGACAATTGGGCTGGACCGTCATCGAGGTGTTCGCCGATGACCTGTGGAACACCGCCAAACAACGTGCCTTCGCACAAGAGGTTGCCACCGCGATGCAAATACCGCTTCCTGGCCGTCCTCAACCTTCATGCCGGGTATTAACAGACGGCAGCCTTACCATCAATGCGCGCAAAGGGGAATACAGGAGGCGGAAACAAGCAAAACACAACAAAGCCTCACAACATTGACCAATCACGGGGTCGTACTCGCTCCTCATGGGGCGGCAATTTGCTCATGGGGCGGTTTGAAGAAATTGTGAAACCGCGGAATTAAGCCATTTTGATCTACCGCCCCATGGGGTTTTCACCGCCTCATGGGTTGTTTACCGCCCCATGAGGAAGTTACCGCCCCATGGAAGGATAATCGGCAAACGCCAGGGGGGACACCGCATGGTGCGAGGTTTGCCGCATGGCGGAGGTGCCATCGGGCGGAGTATTCGGCACCCCTTGGCAGGTATTTGGCACATTGGGCCCACCCGCAAAAAGCAACTGGCCCTTGGAATTATTCCAAGGGCCATTTGCGGCTAATAGCACCGGAGCATTACTCCCCGAAAATTAATCTACGCGTGCGGAGACCGCCGTTCGAAGCCGAAGACGCACTGAAGTACGTCGAGTGCTGAGGAAAGGCGGTATACGCTCCGTAGATTAGTTTTCGTCGGCGTCCGGGTCGTAGTCGACGCCAGTCTCGGCGCGCTGCTCGTCGGAAATCGGGGCCGGAGCACCGGTCAGCGGGTCGCGGCCGCCGCCGGCCTTCGGGAAGGCAATGACGTCGCGGATGGAGTCTGCACCGGCCAGGATGGACACGGTGCGGTCCCAACCGAGGGCCAGACCCGCGTGAGGCGGAGCGCCGTACTTGAATGCCTCAAGCAGGAAGCCGAACTTCTCGTCGGCCTCTTCCTTGGTGATGCCCAGCACATCGAGCACACGGGCTTGGATGTCGTCGCGGTGGATACGTACGGAACCGCCGCCCATCTCCTCACCGTTGCAGACGATGTCGTAGGAATCGGACATGGCGTGCTCGGGATCCTTGTCGAACTTGTCAATCCAATCCTTGGAAGGCATGGTGAACGGGTGGTGCATGGAGGTCCACTTGGAGTGGCCGACAGCCACATCGTCATCATCCGGATCGTCGGTGGGCTTGAACAGCGGGAAGTCCACAACCCAAGTGAAAGCGAACTTCTTCGGATCCAGCAGGCCTTCGCGGGAGGCGAGCTCCACACGCACGGCACCCAGCAGCAGCTGCGCGGACTCGCGAGAACCGGCGGCGAAGAACACGGCGTCGCCTTCCTCGGCGCCAACGGCCTCGCGCAGGCCGTTGCGCTCCTCATCGGACAGGTTCTTGGCGACGGGGCCCTTGAGCTCGCCGTTTTCGCCGAAGACCACGTAGGCAAGGCCCTTGGCTCCACGCTGACGAGCCCAATCCTGCCAAGCGTCGAACTGACGACGCGGCGTGGCGGCACCGCCCTTGAAGACCACGGCACCCACGTACGGGGCCTGGAACACGCGGAACGGCGTGTTCTTGAAGTACTCGGTCAGCTCCACCAGCGGGTTGCCGAAGCGCATGTCCGGCTTGTCGGAGCCGTACTTGTCCATCGCATCCTTCCAGGTGATGCGCGGCAGCGGCAGCTGGACCTCATAGCCGGCGGACTTCCAGATGGCGGCGATGACCTTCTCAGTCATGGCCATCACATCTTCCTGGTCCACGTAGGCCATCTCCATATCGAGCTGAGTGAACTCGGGCTGACGGTCGGCGCGGAAGTCCTCATCACGGTAGCAGCGGGCGAGCTGGTAGTAACGCTCGACACCGGAGACCATGAGCAGCTGCTTGAGGAGCTGCGGGGACTGCGGCAGGGCGTACCAGGAACCGGGCACCAGACGGGCCGGCACCACGAAGTCGCGGGCGCCTTCCGGGGTGGACTTAATGAAGGTCGGGGTCTCGACCTCGGTGAAGTCCATGTCTTCCAGCGCGTGGCGGGCGGCCTTAGCCATGTCGGAACGCAGCTTCAGATTGTGCTGCATGGACGGGCGGCGCAGGTCGAGGTAACGGTACTTCAGACGCACGTCCTCGCCAGGCAGCTTGTTCTCGGACTCATTCTCAAGAGCGGTGGAAACCTGGAACGGCAGGGCGTCGGACTTGGCGAGGATCTCGATGGTCTCGGCCACAACCTCGATCTTGCCGGTGGCCAGATGGGTGTTCTCGTTGCCATCCGGGCGCAGGCGCACTTCGCCGGTAATCTGAATCACGAATTCGCTGCGCAGCGGGCGGGCCATATCCTCGTCGTAAATGACGACCTGCACGAGGCCGGTCGAATCACGAAGGTCGATGAAGGCCACGCCACCGTGATCACGGCGTCGGTCAACCCAACCGGCGAGGGTGACCTTCTGGCCGACCAGGGCCTCGGTCACTTCAGTGGCATGATGTGTTCTGTAAGCCGTCTGGCTCATTGTCTTGTTTCTCCTCGATTTTTCGCGCGAATACGTCAGATTTCGACGGTTTGCTGGGCAACCACAGTATCCGGCTCCCACGACGTGCAATCGGCGGCAACCTGCTCGCCCGTGACGATGTTCTTGACCTCGTCGCCAGCGGGCTCTGCGCCTTCCGCACCTTCGGCAGCGGTGGCCGGGAACCACACGTACGGAATGCCGAGTTTGTCCGCGTACTTGATCTGCTTGCCGAGCTTGGCCGCGGTGGGTGCCACGTCAGTAGCGATGCCGCGCGCACGCAGTTGGTTCGCAATACGATTGGCGGCCGGGCGGTCCTCTTCATTCCACACAGCGACCAGCACGGCGGCCGGGCTGACACGGTTGGCGTGAGCGCCGGCGGTGTGCAGCATGTAGCTGACCAGTCGGCTCAGGCCGATGGACAGGCCCACGCCCGGGTACTTGCGGTTGCCCTGGGAAGCGAGATTGTCGTAACGGCCACCGGAGCAGATGGAGCCGAGTGATGCGGCACCGTCGAGGAAGGTCTCGTAGACGGAACCGGTGTAGTAGTCGAGACCACGGGCGATCTTCAGGTCGGCGATGACGGAACCGGGGCGGATGGCGGCGGCTTCGTCGACGATTATGGCCAGGGTATCGAGTCCCTGACGAGCCAGCGTGTAGGCCTCGGAATCCTTGACGATGCCGTGAGCCTCGCACAGCGCATCGAACTTGGCGGCAAGCTCGGCACCGTCGGAGGCGGTGAGCTCGGCCAATTCGAGGCAGGCGCGCGCCTGTGCTTCGGTGGCGCCGCAGGTCTCGGTGAGCAGTCGGGTCACCTCATCGGCACCGATTTTGTCGAGCTTGTCGATCTCGCGCAGCACGCCCTCGACGTCCGTCAGACCAAGGCCTCGGTAGAAGCCTTCAGACAGCTTGCGGTTATTGGCGTGCACGGTGGCCTTGGGGAGGCCATACGCGCGCAGCTCTTCCAGCGCGGAGACCATGACCAGCGGCAGCTCCACTTCATAGTGGTCGGGCAGGTCGCCGGCGCCGATCACGTCGATGTCGGCCTGCACGAACTCGCGGAAGCGGCCTTCCTGCGGACGCTCGCCACGCCACACCTTCTGAATCTGCCAGCGCTTGAACGGGAACGCCAACGCACCCGAGTGCTCGACCACATACCGGCTCAGCGGCACGGTCAGATCGAAATGCAGGCCCAAACGCTCTTCAATCGGAGTGTCGGATTCATGACCGACCTCCTGCAAACGACTCAGCAGGTAAATCTCCTTGCTGGTCTCGCCTTTTTTCAGCAAAGAAGCGCCGGTTTCCACCGCTCGCGTCTCAATGCCGATGAAGCCGTTGAGCTCAAAAACCTTACGAAGCGTATCGATAACACGCTGCTCCACAACACGTTCGGAGGGGAGCCACTCCGGGAATCCTGATATTGATGCACCTTTAGCCACGGAATCAATATAATAGGTGAGGGTTGCGTCAAAACTTCCTGGTTCGCCCGGGATGGGAGACGCTCCCGCTTATGCATTCTACGCTTTAAGGAGCTGGCCATGGCCGACGAAACTGTCACCGAACCCGTAAACACCGCTGCGCCCGAAGAGCAGGCAACGACACCCGCACCCGAGGCCAGCGCGGCCACGCCGGCGCCGACTCCGTCCCCCGCTTCCATGCCGAAACCGCACGCGCCCTCCCCCGCCGCCTTCGCCAAGAAGACTCCGGCGGCCAAGCCGCGCGCTGCCGCCCCGGCCGCCGCCACCGCCGCCTATTCCGAGGCTGATGTCAAGGCCGCCGAGGCCTTCGGCCGCGTGGATGACAACGGCACCGTCTTCGTCAAGGATGGCGACGCCGAGCGCGAGGTAGGCCAGTTCCCGGATGTCTCCAAGGAAGAGGCGTTGGCACTGTACGCCCGTCGTTTCCTGGATCTCAAGGCCAAGCTCGATCTGCTGGCCACCCGCCTGGCTTCCCCGAACATCAAGGCCCGTGAAATCGACGAATCCGTGAAGCTCTTGGGTGAAGAAACCTCCGAGCCAGCCGTCGTGGGCGATCTTGCCGCACTCAAGGCCCAGTACGAGGAGCTGAAGGCTGCCGGCGAGGCCAAGAAGACCGAAATCGCCGAGGCACGCAAGGCCGCTCAGGCCAAGGCCGTTGCCGAGCGCACCGCCATTGTCGAGAAGGCTGAAGCACTGGCCGCTTCTCTGGGCGACAACACCAACTGGCGCTCCACCGCCGACAAGTTCCGTAACCTGTTCGACGAGTGGCAGAACCACCAGCGCACCACCGTGCGCATCGACAAGCCGGAGGCCGAGGCGTTGTGGAAGCGATTCTCCGCCGCCCGCACCACCTTCAACCAGGCTCGCCGCAAGTGGGCTCAGGCTCGCGACAACGAGCGCACGGCCGCCAAGGAAGCCAAGGAAGCGATTATCGCCGAGGCCAATGAGCTTAAGGATTCCACCGCTTGGGGTGAGACTTCCCGCAAGTTCAACGATCTGATGGACCGTTGGAAGAAGGCCGGCCGCGCTGGCCGTAACGAGGACGACGAGCTGTGGGCCAAGTTCCGCGAAGCCGCCGACACCTTCTTCAACGCTCGTCAGGCCGATCGCGATCAGATCAACTCCTCCGAGAAGGAGAATCTGGCTGCCAAGGAGGCTCTGCTGGTCAAGGCCGAGGCCTTGGTGCCGGTGAAGACCGACGCCGAGGCCAAGAAGGCCCGCCAGGAGCTGGCCAAGATTCAGGAAGAGTGGGATCAGATCGGTTACGTGCCGCGTGACGATATGCGCCGCATCGAGAACCGTCTCGACGCCGTTGACAAGCAGATCAAGGCCATCGAGGATGCCGCTTGGAAGCAGACCGATCCGGAGGCCGACGCCCGCAAGTCCAGCTTCGAGGAGCAGCTCAACGCCCAGCTCGCCGAGCTCGACGCCAAGATCGCGGCCGAATCCGACCCGAAGAAGAAGGCCAAGCTCGAAGCCGAGAAGGCCACCAAGGAGCAGTGGCTGAACGCCATCAAGTAAGGGTCTCGCCAGGTGCCCCTCGGAGAGGGGAGCTGGCAGCAAGGCTGGCTGAGGGGAGTTTACGGTTATACCGCAAGCTCCCCTCAGCCGTCTACGGCGACAGCTCCCCTCAGCGAGGGGAGCTTCGTCGTATTTATGCCGTTTCCTCCTGCCCTATACTCATAACTTCACCCCATAGTTCCTCAGTCACCCAGCAATTGGTGTCTTACGCCTGAGTCCCTACCGGTGCTGCAACAACTGCCGTGAGTCCTTGATGTGCGGCCAGATATTCATGCAACGGCTGGCTGTATGGCATATTCAGCTCGCCGTAATTGGTTCCGGCACGGAAAGCTGGGTAACTGTCGCCGCCCTGAAGCAGATATGAATTGGACGCGATAATCACCAGGTCATCGTCCGCAATCGGTCGGCCGTCAACGGCGAGGTTCACGATACGAACCGCCGCATGTTCGTCGGCAGCACACTCGTCAGCGTCAGCGTTGGTATCAGCGTCGGCATCGGCATTGCCGCTCTCACCAGCCGTACCGCATTCGGCATACCGATACGTCACGTTCGAGGAGATGCCGAGCCAGCGCCGCTCCAGTCGCCCATCGTCACGGCGAAATTGCTCGGCAAGCACTCTCTTCACATCGCGCCCGGTGAGCGTCTCATGCGCGGCCTTGAACTGCAAGGCCATGAGACTATCCACCTCGCGCACGGTGACTTTGCCATCGCCATTCATATCAAGCCGTGGAGTCCGCAGATTGCCATTATTCGAAAATCCGATTACCGGCAAGCGATTCCCGGCATACACATGCTTCATGATTGACTCTCGGTTCGCGTCCGCCACCAGCACACCGACCGTATTCCCGTGCTTATCCGAACCTTGTTTGTCGAAATTCACGCCAGAGGCCAAAGTGCCAATCACCGCGCTGCCGGTATGGTTCGCATATGTTGCCGCCGCCTGGTAAATATGCTGCGCGCGCGATACCTCATCGTTCTCCTCAGCACCGGCAGACATCCAAGCGGCTTGCGCCGGATGCGCATTAAGCCCCTCCACGCCCAGCACGCCGTCAACCGCCGTATGGCTGGTGCCATTGCCGAGGTCAACGTCGGCCACTCGCACCGTGGCGCGACGCCCGGCACCGGTGATGATCAAATCCTGCACGGCCATGTTCCGCCCAAAGCTGCCCGCCTCGTAAATAGGCGCGCCACCCGCGGTCGTACCGTGCTTAATCGCGTGACTGTGACCGGTGTATACCACATCAACATCTCGCCCAATATCGGCGGCGGCTGAGGCATCGGCGTGCAGCGAGGCCACCACCGCATCCACCTTTCCGGAGCGCTTGAGTTCACGGGCCACGCGATTGATCGCGTCCACCGCCCGCTCGTCAAGGTCGGCATCGCGCGTAATCTGCGGAGTGGCTACCGAGCCGAGCGCATCAGTAAGGGCGCCCACGAAACCCATTCGCTTGCCGTTCACCGTTCGAATCGTAGAGTCACGTACGTGGCTCAGCAGTCCGTCAGACGACTTATTGGCGGCAGGCGTGTTGGCGCACAGCCAGTCGATGCCGTTGCTGGGATCAGCGATGCGATTGTTGAAATCGGCGACACCGCGGTCGAACTCATGGTTGCCTACCGCCGAAATCGTCAATCCCCACGCTTTGGCCATATCCAGCGTGGGTTGGTCCTTCTCCACCGCCGACTCATACGGGGAGCCTCCCACCAAATCGCCGGTTGATACCGGAATCATATTGCCGGGATTATGGCTGTCAGCCACGGTGAAGGCGGTGGCGTTGTCTGCACCACGTTCGATATGCCCGTGAAAATCAGTGATGTCGGCGATGGTCACCGTACGAGTGCCGGAAGATGGATTATCGCCGGAAAAAGGAACGGCTCCCGTGGTTCCAGCACAAGCATAAGGAACCACCAGAGCCGTAAGGATAAGCGCTACTGCACCAAAAGCGATCCCCGATCGCTTGCCGGCCCACCGCCGGTTCTTCATATTCCTGCTCACACCAGTCACGCTAGGATCGTCGATTGAACGGCCATGCCTAGGAAGGCGACTCTCAGGTGAATTCTTAGCGGCGTCTTGGGATGGGAAAGGCCTGACCCCGTACTATCAGGGTCAGGCCTTTGCAACCCGAGTCGCTACGAATGCGTCAGCAAGGGGAGATTACTCGCCAAATTCCTCGGCGCAGATCTCAGCTACCGCATCCACGCACGCCTCGGCAATCAGACGGCCGCGTTCGGCGCTTGAGCCGGCCGGATTGGCGAGTCCGCCGTGAGCGGGAACGTCACCTTGGCGCACAGGGTAACGGACATAGGATTTCGCCGTGGCACCGGCTTCCTCGACCATACGGTCCATGTGCACCAGTTCCGGCGCATAGTGGAGCATCAACGAAGTTTCGGTGACGGCCGCATGCTCCAATGCCCTGCCGGGGAACACCAATCCATCGAACACCTTGTCGATAACCGACTGCGGAACCGGGTCCCACCAATTGGTTTCCACGATGGTGGCCACTCCCCCGGTTCCGCGGGTGACCAGATCGATGGCCTCGACGATGAACGCCTCGTTTTCAAAATGCGCGTTCATGACGACGATCTTGGTGAAGCCATCGGCGATGAGTTCGCTCAGCACGTCGTGCATTTGGTTGATCACTGTCACGCCGTTCATGTCGATAGTGCCCGGGAACAGCGGCCCGCCACCGGAGAGCGGCTTGGACTTGTATCCGTAGCTCAGGGTGGGCAGCACGGTGCCGTCGATGCGCTCCGCCAGATCTTCGGCGACCCGCGTGGCGAGTACCGTGTCGGTGCCGATGGGCAGATGCTGGCCGTGCTGTTCGGTCGAACCGATCGGCACGATGACGGGACGAGTCTTCGCCTCCTTGAATTCCGGCCAGGTCATGTGGTCCATACGGCGGTTGCTACCCATTGCAGTACTCCTTTAGGTTGGTGGTGGATTGGATGGTCGATGAATACGCCCGGCTCCCTCGGGGAAGGAGCCGGAGCTGAGGAGATCAGATGTGATTCAGATCCTTGTCGGTGTTTTCGTGGGAGAGGATCATCGCGACCAAGGCGATGGCCGCAACGCCCACCATGTACCAGGCCGGGGCGATGGACGAACCGGTCAGGGCAATCAGGCCAGTGGCGATGAACGAGGCCGTACCACCGAAGATGGCGTTGGCCAGATTGAAGCTGAACGCGAATCCGGTGAAGCGCACGGAGGTGGGGAACGTCTCGGTCAGGTAGCTGGACAGGGTACCGTCGTTGGCGGTCAGGGTGGCGCACATTGCCAGCTCAACCAGCAGCACGGGCCAGAACTGGGAGGTGTTGAGGATGAGGAAGGCGGGAACGGTGAGGACGATGAACGCCACGCAAGCGCCGATAAGCACCTTCTTGCGACCGAATTTGTCGGAGATGTGGCCCATGCCGAACACCATGAACACGTAGGCGAACATGCCGCTCTTGGCAGCGATTTGACCGTCGGCGGAGGCGGCGCCCTTGGACTCAAGCGCATCGTTCATCGACTGGTAGACGGGGGAATCGGCGAGCTTGGCGCGGATGTACAGCACAATCAGACCGAACGGGCCGGCCAGCAGGAACGGCACACGCCATCCCCAACCGACCATCGCGCTAGAGTTCATGTTGGCGGCCATCAGCGTGGCCAGAGTAGAACCGGCGAGCAGACCGATAGCGGTGGAAGCCGGAATCAGCGAGCAGTAGATGCCGCGCTTTGAAGTGGGCGCATATTCGCCGAGGAACGTGGCCGCACCGGCATATTCACCGGAGGCGGAGAAGCCCTGCACCATGCGCAGCAGTAGAAGCAGAATCGGCGCGCCAACGCCAATCACCGAGTAAGACGGCAGGCAGCCGATCAGGAAGCTCGCACCGGACATGAACATAATCGAGTGGGCCAGTGCGGCTTTACGGCCTTTCTTATCTCCATAGCTACCCCAGAACAGTGCGCCGATTGGGCGAAGGATGAAGGATAGCGCGAACACGCCGAAGGTCTGCAGCATGGCGACGGTGTGATTGTCGGTTGGGAAGAACACCAGGGCGATAGTGGTGGCGAAGTACGAATAGGAGGCGTAGTCGAACCACTCGATGAAGTTGCCGAGGAAGGAAGATACCGCGACTTTTCTGACCATGGCCTGTTCTTCAGTTTGCGGGGTGGAATTCATCAGTCGTGCAGATGTAGTAATCGTTGCGGAACTCATGATGTCACCATCCTTTCAAGGATGTGCTGTTCGTGTGACTGAATGAGATTCAAGTGGGAATCCGTTTCGCAGCAGGTCGACCAGCGCCGCGATAGCCTCGACTATGCCCTTGAGTATTTGCTGAAACGTGAATCGTCGATTAACCCGTTCGGCGTAGAAGTGGACAGGTTGCCCAGTGGTGCTGGCGCATTATCCACCATGCTGTTCTTGCCATGATTTCGTGAGTTTGGCGGCGAATAGCAGCATCGACCAGTTCGGTTTGTCGTTATAGTCGACGCCGACCATTTGTGTCACTTTGTCCAGTCGGTTGTACAGGGTTTGCCGTCTGATACCCAATTGCTCGCACGCGCCGGTTTTGCTATCGAGGTTGTCGAAGCAGACGCACAGTGTGTCCAGCAACAACGGAGAGGCGGCGACCTCGAATCCGATGGTCTGCATCACGAGCATGCGCATCGCCTTGTCCATATCAGAGGATGCGACGAAACGGTCGACGAGTGCGGACATGGTACTTACGATTCGCCCGTATGCCGGTTCCTGATTGGCGATGTCACGCAATACCGCGAACCCGTCGACCAGCGTCACCGTGTCCAATGCCACTCGGCCATGCACCACGTATACACCGTCGCCTTCCAGCACGGCAAGCGCATCCATGCAATGGCGTCCGAATGCGGCCGCACCGTCTGAGGAATCGGTGGTGGAGCACCATCCGACCATCAAGTCACCTTCCAGCATGCAGGAGACGGCGCATCCCGACCGTTCTTCGAACCGTTCGACCATCGTCGATACATGGTTGATGCCTTCCACCACCGATCTGAACCGAAAAGCGAATGGCATATAGATGCATGATCCGGTAAAACCCAGCGCTTCGAGCATCGCATGCGCTTCCTGCGCCTCAAATGTATTGACGTGCACGCCGTCGGCCGGACCCATACTCAGATGATGCATCATGCTCATGCGCGCACCGCCGTCAATATAAAGGGCGGCCACCGGAGACACGATGGTGGCGATGGCCCGACGCATCGTGGCGTCGAAAGTCATGGTGCGTTGCGTGATCTCCAATGCTCCCACCGGCCGGGAGCGACTTTCAAGGGCGATGACGGCGCTCGATTCGTTGCCGGCATCGAACGCACGACCCGCTCGAGCGGCCAACAGACCGTCACCATCGAAAATGGCGACGCTTTCGCCGAACAGCGACGCAATGGTTTCGGCCACAGCCTCGATATTGCCGGTACGGGACAATCCCTCACGTAATGAAGTGGACATTGTGTCCACCTCCAATTGCAAGTGCATCTGTTCGTGCACGATAGCGGTATTGACACTCTGACAGATGTCGACAAAAGGTACGCGAGATTTCAGACCAATCAACGTCAACCCATGCAGCCTGGCCGCAGACACCAGTTCGTCCGGCATCCGCACCACACCCTCCACCAGTTCGACCACCAGAGCGGCGACACCAGCCTTTGCCAGGCTTGCTACATATTGTCCTAGCGTGCCGTGCCAATCGGCGGCGAGCAGAGCGTTGCCCTCGATAATCAGCATCTCACCGCCTGAAAGGAAGCTGGAGACATCCTCTCGCTCGTTGGTAAACACCCATCGCACTGGCATATCGAGGTCTTTGCCTTCGACCTGCACCACAGGATCGGCTCGTTTGAACTGCGTGTTATGAAGCACACTGCGAATCGATACAGTCATACAATCTGTCCATTCCCCCGCGGAACACCGGTCGTTCCGGTTAACCTCACCGCAAAGCGTGCTGTTGACAATAACCTCAGTTGGTTACGCGGGCAGTCGGTTCACGTAACCGTTCGGCAACACACCAGTTGAAGGAGCGACGATGACTACCACACTGTTCACCAACGCACATATCGCCACCGGAGAACCCGGCAGCACGGCTGCAAGCACCCTGCCATTGCAGGACATTCTCGTCACGGATGGCGTGTTCACCGCATTCGGCCCCGGACTCGCGCAACAATATGAGGCTCAGGGTGGTGATCTGGCGGCCATTGAGGTGGTCGATCTGGGCGGCAAACTTGTCTACCCACCGTTCTGCGATACGCATCTGCACCTTGATTACGTATTCACGGCCCGCAAGCCCGGCGCGGTGAATGAAAGCGGAACCTTGTTTGAGGGCATCCAGTGATGGAGTGAGACCAAGTCCGACTTGACGGTCGACGAGATCAAGCAGCGCGCGAAAATCGGCATTAAGAAAGAAATGCTGCATGGCGTGCAGCTCATTCGCTCCCATGCCGATGTGACCGACCCGAACCTGACCTCGTTAAAGGCGCTGCTGGAGCTTAAGGAGGAATTGAAGGATACGGTCACTCTCCAGATCGTCAGCTTCCCGCAGGAGGGCATGTACTCCTACGAGGGCCCGCATGGCGAATCGGGGGCCGAGCTGGTGGAGGAAGGACTCAAGATGGGTGCCGACTGCGTGGGCGGCATCCCCCATTTCGAACAGTGCCGTGAGTTTGGCGAGCATTCCATGCACACGGTAGTTGAGTTGGCTTCGAAATACGACAAGCTCATCGACGTGCATTGCGATGAGACGGATGATCCGAATTCCCGTTACGTGGAGCTGCTTTCGGCGTTGGCATATAAGGCTGGCATTGGCCCGAAGGTCACCGCCAGCCACACCTGCTCGCTGGGATCGGCGGACAACGCCTACTTCTTCCACCTGACCAAGCTGCTTAAGGCGGCGCATATCAACTTCGCCTGCGCCCCCACCGAGAACCTGTATTTGCAGGGCCGTCAGGATACCTTCCCCAAGCGCCGTGGCATCACGCGAGTCAAGGAGCTCACTGAGGCGGGTGTCAATGTGTCATTGGGCCAGGATTCAATGCAGGACCCGTGGTACCCGCTGGGCAATGGCAATATGATGCTCATTCTTGATTATGTGCTGCATTTGGCACAGATGATGAGCTTTGAAGAAATCGACGATGCGTTGAAGTTCCTGACCGTCAACGGTGCCACTACGTTGGGCCTGCGCGATATGTACGGCTTGGAAACGGGCAAGCCAGCAAACTTCATTGTGCTGGACGCCGATAGCGTGTTCAACGCCGTGTATGAGCGCTGCTCGGTATTTCGTTCGGTGCGCGCCGGCCGCACGCTGTTTACCCGCGAGGAGACCATCGACACCGGACTCGCCCTGCTGCAATAATCCGACACAAACAGTAGCTCCCCTTGACAGGGGAGCTGTCGCCAGAGTCAACTGAGGGGTAGACCACAAACGTGCACATCATGTGTGCGTGGGTCTACCCCTCAGTCAGCTTCGCTGACAGCTCCCCTGTCAAGGGGAGCTTTGCTGGTATGCGCTAGCTACGCTATCGAAACGGACTACTCCTGCGGAGCGTCACCGGAATCGGCGGGAGCGGATTCGGCCGGTTCAGTGGCCGGAGTGGCGTCGGCTGGAGTCTCGGCATCGGTGGCGGCACCGTCTTCGGACGAAGTCTCGGCATCGGTGGCGGCACCGTCTTCGGCGGGCTTATCGGCGGCGGTCGGCTCCTCGAACTCCTCACCCTTGAAGGTGAATTCGCCGAGGATACCCTCGCCTTCCGCATCCACAATCACGCGCTGACCGTCTTCGAGATCGCCCATCAGAATCTTCTCGGAGATGGCGTCCTCGATGTCGCGCTGAATCACGCGGCGCAGCGGACGGGCACCGAGCAGCGGGTCGAAGCCCTTCTGCGCGAGCAGGTCCTTGGCGGCGTCGGTGAGTTCGAGCGACATATGACGGTCGAACAGGCGGTCGTTGAGCTGCTTGACGTCCAGATCCACGATCTGGCGCACCTGCGGCTCGGTGAGCTGCTTGAAGACGATGATGTCGTCCAGACGGTTCAGGAACTCCGGGCGGAACTGCTGCTTCAATTCGGAGCTGACCTGGTCCTTCATGCGCTGGTAGCTGGACTCGTTGTTGGCACCCAGGTTGAAGCCCGTGTTGGCGGCCTTGGCGATGTCTCGCGTACCGAGGTTGGTGGTCAGGATGATGATGGTGTTCTTAAAGTCCACCTTGCGGCCTTGGCCGTCGGTCAGGTGGCCGTCATCGAGCACCTGCAGCAACGTGTTGAAGATGTCCGGATGAGCCTTTTCGATCTCGTCGAACAGCACCACGGAGAACGGCTTGCGGCGCACCTTTTCGGTGAGCTCGCCGCCCTCCTCGTAGCCGACGTATCCCGGAGGCGCACCGAAGAGTCGCGAAGCCGCGTACTTCTCGGAGAACTCGGACATATCCACGCGAATCAGCGCGTCCTCATCGTCGAACAGGAATTCGGCGAGCGTCTTGGCCAGCTCGGTCTTGCCGACGCCGGTGGGGCCGGCGAAGATGAACGAACCGGACGGGCGCTTCGGGTCCTTCAGACCCACGCGAGTACGGCGGATAGAGCGGGACAGGGCGGAAACCGCCTCGTCCTGGCCGATGATGCGCTTGTGTAGCTCGGCTTCCATGTTGAGCAGTTTCTTGGACTCGGCCTGAGTCAGCTTGAACACCGGGATACCGGTGGTGGAGCTGATGACCTCGGCGATCACGTCCTCGTCCACGACCATCTTGACGTCGGACTCGCCTTCGCGCCAGGAGTCTTCCTTCTGCTTGCGATCGGCTTCCAGCTTCTCCTGCTTGTCGCGCAGTTCGGCGGCCTTCTCGAAGTCCTGGCCCTTGATGGCTTCGTCCTTGTCGGCGGCGATCTTGATGATCTTCTCGTCGAGTTCCTTGAGCTCAGGCGGGGCGGTCAGGCGCTTGATGCGCAGGCGCGCACCGGCCTCATCGATCAGGTCGATGGCCTTGTCAGGCAGGTTACGGTCCTGGATGTACCGGCTGGACAGCTCTGCGGCGGACTGCAGCGCGCCATCGGTGATGGTCACGTGGTGGTGGTTCTCGTAACGGGAACGCAGGCCCTTCAGGATCTCGATGGTCTCGGCGATGGTCGGCTCGTGCACCTGAATCGGCTGGAAACGGCGTTCCAGAGCAGCGTCCTTCTCGATGTACTTTCGGTACTCGTCGGTGGTGGTGGCACCAATGGTCTGGAGCTCGCCACGGGCCAGCATCGGCTTCAACATGTCGGAGGCACCCAGCGCGCCGTCAGCCGAGCCGGCGCCCACGATGGTGTGAATCTCGTCGATGAACAGCACGATGTCGCCACGAGTCTTGATTTCCTTCAGCACCTTCTTCAGGCGCTCCTCGAAATCACCACGGTAGCGGGAGCCGGCCACCATGGAACCGAGGTCCAGCGAGTAGACCTGCTTGCCCTTCAGGGTTTCCGGCACGTCGCCGGCTTGGATCTTCTGGGCCAAGCCTTCGACCACGGCGGTCTTGCCCACGCCGGGCTCGCCGATCAGCACCGGGTTGTTCTTGGTGCGGCGGGAGAGCACGACCATGACGCGCTCAATCTCGTTGGTGCGCCCGATGACCGGGTCCAGCTTGCCTTCGGCGGCTTCGGCGGTCAGGTTACGGCCGAACTGGTCGAGGATGGCGGAACCGGACTTGTTCTGCTTGTCCGTCACGCCGCCGGCGTTGGCCAAGTCGCCCTTGCCGTCACCGGTGCCGGTGCCGGAGTTGCCGCGAATCATATCGATGGTCGCGCTACGCAACTCGCCCAGATCGACGTCCATCTTGATGAGCACCTGGGTACCCACGCCTTCGCCTTCGCGAATCAGGCCGAGCAGGATGTGCTCGGTGCCGATGTAGCTGTGGCCCAGCTGCAGGGCTTCACGCAGCGAAAACTCCAACACCTGCTTGGCGTGCGGAGTAAAAGGGATGTGCCCGTTCGGAGCCGCGTTGCCCTTGCCGATCATTTCTTCAACCTGCTTGCGGGTGGCATCCAGCTCCACGCCCTTCGAGGCGAGTGCCTTGGCGGCTACACCCTCACCTTCGCGGATCAGACCGAGCAGCAGGTGTTCGGTGCCGATGTAGTTGTGCTGAAGGGCCCTCGCCTCTTCCTGCGCCAACACGATCACGCGCCGTGCACGGTCGGTAAACCGTTCGAACATGCTTGTCCTTCCTCAATTGACATTCCGTCTTACTCTACCGATTCACGATGACGTTTATTCATGAGATTCCACGAATTGCGCCGTGAGAGGAGAAGAAAACGATATGCTGGTTCTTAGATTCACCCGTAGTCGATTACAAGGAGGCTCGAAATGAGTGAAGCTGCAACCAAGCTCGACATCGTTGTCGGTGTGGATGGTTCCGATGAATCCTTTGCCGCGCTGAAGTGGGCGCTTGAGGAGGCTTCGTTAACCGGTCAGAGCGTCAACGCCGTGTTTGGCTGGACGCATTCCTGGGATATGGGGTCCGAACCGGACAGCGACGAGGCCTGGGTCAAGGTCCGCCACGACATCGCCAACGAGCTGCGTGTGTGGGTCGACAAGGTCGCTGCAGGCATCGACTTCGATCCGGCGAATCTGAAGCTCACCTCGGTGAAGGCCTCCGGCACTTCGGCCCTGCTGCAGATCGGCCATGATTCGCAGCAGATCGTGGTCGGCCGCCGCTCGCTGAGCCGTATGGCCCGCTGGTTCATGGGGTCCCTGTCCGCTTCGCTGGCCGAGGCCGCCGAAGTGCCGGTGACCGTGGTGCGCATCGCCGGCAGCGAGGATGAGACCGTGACCGACGCCATCGCCAATGCCCTGACGCCAGGAGACCAGCCGGTCCACTACGCGCAGCCTCAGCCGGTGGTCGAGGAGGCTCGCCGCCCGGTGGTGGTCGGTGTGGATGGCTCCGAAACGTCCCGCCGTGCGTTCGATTTCGCACTGGAAGAGGCGCAATTGCACAACGCGCCGTTGCACGTCATGTTCTGCTGGCAACTCAAGGATTTGGGCGTTATTCCGGGCTATGAGAACGCCGTGGCACCGGTGAAGGTCGGTCAGCGCCGCGCCGAGGAGATTCTCGCCGGGCTGATGGCCAAGGCCGAGATTCCCGATGGCGTCAAGGTCAGCACAAACGCCTTCCATATTCCCGCGTCCAAGGGGCTGATTGCGGCATCTCGGTACGCCAGCCATCTGGTGGTCGGCTCGCGTGGCCTGTCCGGGCTGGACGCGCACTTCCTGGGATCGGTGTCCCGTCAGATCGTGAACTTCGCCGAATGCACGGTGACTGTGGTGCACTGATTCACCGAAATCGGCATGGAGTGCTAACGCACGTCTCGGTGATGGGCTTGCAGGGAGGAATTCTTTATTCCTGCAACCCCATCACCATCTACTTTTTAGGAAACATCTTCGCTGAGACCTATAAGTTGATCCGAGAGTACATTCTGTTGTTGGGGAGCAGGATTGGCGTTTATTTTATTCCTCGTCCGTCCTGTTCTGGCGCAGCTGCTCAATGAGATCGATGACGGTTTCGAGTTCAGGAGTCACATCGTCTGAAGGACGAACGTTATCCTCTTCGTCGTCCATCTCATCATCCTCATCATCATCGGCAACGGTGTTGTTGAGGATATCCTCTTCGGTGGCCTCGTCGTCAGCATCAGACTTGGACTCGTCGCTGGAATCAGCTGCATCAACATCCACAACGGAATCGGATGCGTTCTGTGCAACGGACTCATCACCGGCAGACTGGGATTGCGAGGTCCCGTCGCCTGCCGCCTCCTCAGCGGGCTCAGTATCGACGGCGTTCCCGTCAACAGTCTTCTGTGCTTCGATATCATCACCGGCAGGCTCGCCTGTCTTGTCGGTTTCGCCTCCGGCCTCGTCCTGGGCAGCCGGCTCCTGCTTGCGCGGACGGTTGTCCACCACGTCGATATGCAGATCGTCGAAAGCAGGCTTGGACTGCACCCACAGCTGGCTTGGCTCGGGAGGTTCGATTTCGGAATGCTCACCGCAGCCGTGGTCCAAGGAAACCACGCGGCCGTCATCCGGACTCCACTTGTTGGCGCACACGCCGAACATACGGTCGAGCTCGCCCGCGAGCGGCACGAAGAAACCACAGGTGGAGCACAGGTTGCCTTCGGCGGTTTTGGTGCTCAATGCTTTGGGGCCTCGCGGACCTTCATACCAGCGCTTGGCAGCCTGCGCGCGGCCCAGCGAGGTCAGCACGTGACGGCGGGTCAGTCGGAAGGTCTCGACGGCATCGTTGACATCCTGCAGCGAGGATTCCTCGACTTCGCCTTCCTCGATGCGCTCGTCATCCGGATCGGTACCGATCGAATCGGTGGGAGCCAGATCCGTGGGCTCAAGGCGATCTTTCCAAGGAATCCACTTGGGCGGCATCAACGCGCCCTCAGTGGGGATCAAGGAGGATTCGTTGACGGTCCAGGAGTCGATCTCCTCGTCGTGATACAGCGTCACCGACCATTGCCATCCTTCGTAGCCACGGATATTCGCGGCGAAGCGGAAGTCAGTGACGTGATCCTCAAGATCATATGAGGTAACGAAATCCCCCACCTGATCGCTCTCGTCGGCCACTTCGAGCAGCACGGCGCGCGCGATGGCGTGAGGGTCCGGTATCACGATGGTTTCGGTGGTATCAGTCATAGATCAGATCAGTCCTGTACATCGAATTGATCCGCCACCGCACGCAGCAACGTGGCCAGCTTTTTGCTGTCGGCAGCAGATGGGTAACGGTGACGGCGCAACGTATTGCCGGCCGCATCAAGCATCTTGATGAGGTCCTCGCAGATGGCGGCCATGTCATCCGCCTTCGGGCGGGTGGCCTTGACCAAGCTGGGAGTGGAGGCGATCAGGCGAACATCCATGGCCTGCGGCCCACGACGGCCGTCCACCACGGAATACTCCACCTTGGCTCCCTTGCGCAACGTGGTGGCGCCAGTGGGTAGGGCCTGAGCCGGCAGGAACACGTCCTTGCCTTCCTCACTGGTGATGAAGCCATAACCCTTGGCTGCGTCAAACCAACGAACTCGACCGGTGGGCATTGCGAACCTTCCTTAATCCTCAATGGAAATAGTAAACCGAAGGTACAGTTTACCTCACAGGGCTTGACCTCACGCTTTGGGCTGAGTCGCCTGAGTCTTACGCTCAGAGCTGAACCAAGAAGTCTTCTGTTTGGCGTCCTTGGTTTTGCCGGTGGGCCGCTTGGGCTCAGGAGCGGCGATCTGCTCAATCGGCAGCACTACGGTGAAGGTCAGTCCTCCCCCATCGGTGCCGGTGGCGCAGATAAAGCCGTGATGTGCTTTGACCACGGATTGCGCGATGGCCATACCCAAACCGGTACCGCCCTTTTCGCGGGCACGGGACGGGTCCGCGGTGTAGAAGCGTTCGAAAATCTTCGAGCGTGATTCAGGCGGCACGCCGGGGCCATGGTCCACGAAACGCAATACGGCGTATCGATAGCCGGTCTGCATCGAGGCACCTACTTCGGCGGCGTCGATGAACCGCCGCATTGACGTGTCGCTGGCGGGCATGCGAGCGAGCTGTCTTGGATCGATGGCGGCCGGCATCACACCGAGCGCGGCCTCGGCAGGCGAATCGGCAGGCGTGTAGCGGTGGATGTTGCCCACGATGTTGGTCACCACCTGGCGCAGTCGAGAGGCGTCGCCGGGCAGCACGACCTCGGGCCAATCGCCTTCGGCAAGGTTGAATTCGGCGGGATGGTTCAAATCGCGCGCCGGTTCGAGGGAAATCTGCATGCGGCGAACGGCACGGTCCGGGTCGAGCGCATGCAAATCGTCGACGGCGTCGGTGACCAGCGACGAGAGTTTCACCGTGCCGGTCACATCGATGCCGCGCCCCTCATCGAGACGGGCCAAAGACAGCAGATCCTCAACAAGAACCGTCATGCGCTGGCTGGACCGTTCGATATGTTCGATGGACTCGTCCGCACGCTCCAAGGCACCAGGCATATCGCGCTGCATCTTATACAGCTCCGCATAGCCATGGATGGCGGCCAACGGGGTGCGCAGCTCATGGCTGGCGTCGGAGACGAACCGTTTCATCTTGTCGGTGGTCTCCTCCTGCTCATGGAAGCTGGATTCTATTCGGGTGAGCATGGAGTTCAGCGAGGCGGCCAGGGAGCCGACCTCGGTGTTTTCCGGGGCGGAAGGAATACGTTGGCTCAGGTCGCCGGCTGCAATTTTCGCGGCGGTCTTCTCGATGCGCTTCAGCGGCGTCATCGTGTGCTGGATGATCAGCGTGGACAGGGAGCCGCCGAGCAGCACCACGGCGATGCCGACCACAATGCAGTATCGGGTGAGTGTGTTGACGGTGTCGATTTGGTCGGCCAGCGACAAGCCGATGTACACCACGGCCCGGTCCTTGCCGTTTTGCTGGAAGGTCACCGGCAGAATACGCCATGGTGCCCTCGCGGTGACGATGGCGGCATGGTTGGTATTGGCAGTGGGGTTGGCCAGTACCTTGGTGATGGTGTCAGAGGAATTGGAGTTTCCGTTGGCCGGATCGTTCTGGCTGTCCGCACTGTCGGACTGCACCGTGATGATCTGCTTGGCCACTGCCTGCGTAGTGAATGCCTGGCCGAGCGTGATGCCATTGGTATCGCCATAGGTAGGCAGAATCGGCACCGATACGATACCGTCCTGCATCTGCGGCATCAGCAGGGTCACGACCAAAGGATTGCCCTCTTTGTCTTTGGTGCCGTCGGTGTATTGAATCTGCAGAAAGTACGAGTTCGGCCCCGATGAGTCATTTTTTGACAGCAGATCGATATTGTTGACCACCAGCTGGCTTTGCGAGCTTAACTGGGTGTCGGTTTTCTGCAGCATATAGTTGTTCACCAACGCGCGGATGGAGAAGGAAATCACCGACACGCCGATGAGCAGCACGGCGATGGTGCAGGCCATCAGCTTGCTGCTCAACGAGATACGGTCAATATGCCGCATCAGTATGTTTTTCTTACGCTCTCGCTGCTCTTGGAAATGGGCGGCGAACGGCGGCATTGCAGGCATGGGATTCGTGTTCGGGGCGGCGTTCGGCGTGCTGCTCGGCGGTACGCCGCCTGACTGCTTATCGGGGATACTCATGAGATTGCGATGCGTTATGGATGGAGGCGATTAGTTCTTCGGTTCGCGAATCATGTATCCGATGCCGCGCTTGGTTTCGATCAGCGGAGTCACCTTGCGCTTGCCGCCTTCGCCGTCGTCGACCTCGATGCCGTCGACTTTCTTGCGCAGGTAGGAGATGTACGATTCGACGATGGCTGCGTCGCCGCCCCAGTCGTATTGCCAGACATGGTCGAGAATCTGTGCCTTGGACAGTACTCGGCCCTCGTTGTCCATCAGGTAGCGCAGCAGCTTGTATTCGGTAGGGCTCAGGTCAACCGGCTGCCCTGCACGGGTCACGTCGTGGGAGTCCTCGTTGATTTCCAAGTCGGCGACGCGAATAATCGGGTCGTCTTCCACCTGTTCGCGGGTACGGCGCAGAATGGCGCGGATGCGAGCCACGACTTCCTCGAGGCTGAACGGCTTGGTGACGTAATCGTCACCGCCGACGGTCAGGCCCATGATCTTGTCTTGGGTGTCGTCACGAGCGGTGAGAAACAGCACGGGGGCGTTAATGCCTTCCTGGCGGATGCGACGGGTGACGGTGAATCCATCGATGTCAGGCAGCATGACGTCCAACACGATGAGATCAGGCTGCACTTTTTCGATAACCTCAATGGCTTCGGAACCGGAAGCGGCGGTGTTTACCTCGAATCCGGCGAAGTGCAGGGAAGCGACCAGCAGTTCTCGGATGGACGGCTCGTCGTCGACAACAACAATCGATGCTTCAATGGGCTTACTCATGTTTCCTAGAGTGTCGCGCTCTTCTGGGCGTTTCCTGAATGTCATCTTGGAGTTCGGCCTTGGAATCCTTCTTGATCTCCTTGCGCCGACGAATCACCACCATGACCACGATGATGATGACCAGCGCCACCAACACCACACCCATGATGATGATGCCTGCGGTCACCGTGGACGATGAGGTGGAGGCTTTTTTGGATTTCACGATTTGATCCATCATTGCCGTTGCCGCGCCAGACCAGCTCGGCGGGTCTTCCAGTAACGGCTGTTGTGCGGCTTCGGATAGCTTACCGACGTTATCGAGAAGCCACTTATCGGAGTTCTTGGACACGACGACCACCAGGTTGCCGTCATTCGAGGCCACGGCAAGCATCACTGTGTTCGGCTTGGGATTCATGGACTCCATCACGGTTGCCGCCCAGTCTCCCGGTTCCTGTTGACTATTGAAACTGGAAAGATACAGCAGATGCACGTGTACACCGGTTTCCTTCTCGGTTTTGGCGATGGCATCCGTGACTTCGGCCGCATGGGAGCCCAGGAGATTTTCCGTATCCGTGATGTTCTCGGTGATGGTCACGCCGCTGTCGGTGCTGCTGCTGGAGCTGTCAGAGCTGTCGCCCGAGTTATCCCCATAGGCATTTGCGGTTATCCACATTGCATTCATCGCTACTGCAACAAGGGCGCAAATGGCGCAAACAAGCCATTTTCGGACCATATTCCCGGAGGCCGAATAGGACGGCTCCGAAGCTAGGACCACAATAGTTGTTTTTCCGTCTTCCCGATTCGCTGTTGACATATCCTCCACCTTAGCGGCCGGTATTGGCAATCGGCCGCCATACATACCATTAACTCTCTAGAAAAGGAGCGACGATGCCCCAATATCAGGTAGATTCCGAGCGAATCCAATCATCCTCGGCCGCAGTGGCCACTTCGATCTCGCAAATCAGGCAGGCCGTGGGCGGCATGTACACCAATCTCAATGCCTTGCAGGACGCATGGCGAGGTTCGGCGGCCACCCAGTTCACCGCGGTAGCCGAACAGTGGCGTGCGGCCCAACAGCAGATGGAGGCCTCACTCGAGTCCATCCAACGCTCGCTGACGCAAGCCTCCACCGTGTACGCTGACGCCGAAATCCAAGCTTCGCGCCTGTTCGCCAGCTAGTTTCTTGGCTCTCCTCCCTGAGGGGAAGCTGGATCGCGAAGCGAAACTGAGGGAGTATCCCTACACCGCAGCTCCCCTCAGTCTCGCTGCGTTCGACAGCTCCCCTCAAAGAGGGGAGCCAGAATACAAGAAAGGGGACTCCCGAAGGAGTCCCCTTTCAGCTCAATCAGCTAGCGATCGTTTGCGGATCAGTAGCCCATGTCGGCACCGGCGGCCGGGGCAGCAGACTTCGGCTCCGGCTTGTTGGCAACGACGGCCTCGGTGGTCAGGAACAGACCAGCGATGGAGGCGGCGTTCTGCAGAGCGGAGCGGGTCACCTTGACCGGGTCGGTCACACCGGCGGCCAGCAGGTCTTCGTAGGTGTCGGTGGCGGCGTTGAAGCCTTCGCCATCAGGCAGGGAGCGGACGGTGTTGATGACCACGTCACCGGACACGCCGGCGTTCTCGGCGATCTGCTTGATCGGGGCCTCGATGGCACGGAACACGATGGCGGCACCGGTAGCCTCTTCGCCGGTCAGGGAGGTGACGGCCTCGGCCTTCTCGGCCTTGGCAGCAGCCTGAACGAGGGCCACGCCACCGCCGGGCAGCAGGCCTTCCTCGATGGCGGCCTTGGCGTTACGCACGGCATCTTCGATGCGGTGCTTGCGCTCCTTGGCCTCAACCTCGGTGGCAGCGCCGACCTTGATGACAGCCACGCCGCCAGCCAGCTTGGCCAGACGCTCCTGCAGCTTCTCACGGTCGTAATCGGAGTCGGTGTTCTCGATCTCAGCGCGGATCTGGGCCACGCGAGCATCGATGTCTTCCTTGGAGCCAGCGCCCTGAACGATGGTGGTCTCGTCCTTGGAGACGATGACCTTCTTGGCGTGGCCGAGCACGGAGGTGTCGACGGACTCGAGCTTCAGGCCCAGTTCGTCGGAGACAACCTGAGCACCGGTCAGGATGGCCATATCCTGCAGCATGGCCTTGCGACGGTCGCCAAAGCCCGGGGCCTTGACGGCGCAGGACTTGAAGGTGCC
Organism: Bifidobacterium sp. 2450; assembly: GCF_041900695.1. Taxonomy (NCBI): domain Bacteria; kingdom Bacillati; phylum Actinomycetota; class Actinomycetes; order Bifidobacteriales; family Bifidobacteriaceae; genus Bifidobacterium; species Bifidobacterium sp. 2450. The sequence continues at coordinate 103,791 of NZ_JBHEEA010000001.1, read as the reverse complement.
ACGGATGTTGTTCAGGATCAGGGTCGGCAATGCTTCGCCGTCGACGTCCTCAGCGATGATCAGCAGCGGCTTGCCGGTCTTCATGACCAGCTCGGCCACGTGCACGATGTCCTGCTGGGAGGAGACCTTGCCGGAGGTCAGCAGAATGTACGGATCTTCGAGCACTGCGGTCTGGTCGTCAGCGTTGGTGACGAAGTACGGGGCGATGTAGCCCTTGTCGAAACGCATGCCCTCGGTGAAGTCGAGGTCCAGGCCGAAGCGGTTGTTGTCTTCAACGGTCACAACGCCGTCCTGGCCGACCTTGTCCAGAGCCTCAGCGATCTTCTCGCCGACCTCAGGGTCAGCGGCGGAGATGGTGGCGGTAGCAGCGATCTGGTCCTTGGTCTCGACGTCCTTGGCGGCAGCGACGAGTTCCTTGACGATGACCTCGGTGGCCTTCTCGATGCCGCGACGCAGGGCGATCGGGTTAGAGCCGGCGACCACGTTCTTCAGACCCTCGTGAACCAGGGACTGAGCAAGCACGGTTGCAGTGGTGGTGCCGTCACCGGCGACGTCGTCGGTCTTCTTGGCGACTTCCTTGACCAGCTCGGCGCCGATGCGCTCGTACGGGTCTTCAAGGTCGATTTCCTTGGCGATGGACACGCCATCGTTGGTGATGGTCGGAGCGCCGTAGGTCTTGTCGAGCACGACGTTGCGGCCCTTCGGGCCCAGGGTGACCTTGACGGTGTTGGCGAGCTTGTCAAGGCCCTCCAGCATGCCCTGACGGGCTTCCTCATCATAAGAGATGATCTTTGCCATGGTTGCGTATTCCTCCAAATGGCTAGGTATACCGGTTATCACTCGCAAGCGTCGAGTCGTGACGACCAGCCGTCAGCTGCCGATTATCACTCTCGACCTCCGAGTGCTAACCCAGACATTAGCACTCGCGCCCGCCGAGTGCCAACATCATCGGCGGCGATTGCGCTTTGGGCATGAAAAAGCCCCAACCGTCGAAACGGTCAGGGCCTTCAATGCACATCCTTGCGTGCGTGTTGCTCACTCGGAGCGGGCTTCACCCGAAGACAGCTTGACAACATCCTTTGCCTGCGTGCCTTTGCCGGACGAAGCGGGCGTATACTCCACGCGATCGCCTTCGTACAGCATCTTGAACTTATTGGTGCTGCCGTCGTCCTTGATTTCCGCGTAGTGCACGAAAACGTCCTCGCCGCCGTCGTCCGGCTGGATAAACCCGAACCCCTTCTTGGCAAGGAAGAACTTCACGGTACCTTGTGCCATATCTGGTCTTTCCTTTGTTCCCTTAGGCGTCGCGACACAAAACCTATAGGGAACATAGAAAGAACCGCATCGCGCTCCCCCTACCTCGCGACTAGATGACGACTGTACAGTGACGAGGGAACAATCTCAACCGCAGTGGCACATTTTCGGTACGAATTATTCCATAGACGTGAGAACGCTCACAGTTTTCGATGTATTTCTCGCCGATATCAGGGGCGCATCAACAACGCTAGTTGAGCAACACCACCGTAATGGGAACGGCGAGTCCTTGCGCCTGCTCCACAGCCGAAATGCCAAGCGTGGTCGCCACATCCTCGGCGGTGGCCTTATCGGTCTCATTCTGATACCACACCACGGAAGAAGCCGGCAATGTGCCGCTCGGATTGGTCGCCTCGACACTGGTGTAACCGGCGGTCTGCAGCACATCGGCCTGCTGACCCGCATATCCTTGGATTCCTGTGGCGTTGACCACACGCACCTGCGTGGCCTTATTCACAGTCGCGGTGGCTTCGGACTGCTGAGACTGCTGATCGGAGTTTTGATTCTCATTCGAGGATGTCGTGTCACTGTCGGTATCGGACTTTGCCGAATCCGAAGTCGAGTCCTTGGACGAATCGGTCGAAGTGGACGAGGAATCATCCTTGGTGCTGTTCTTGGTCTCAGCCTTGCCGGGCGAATCGGACTTGGACGTGGTCGCCGTCTGGGACGATCCTCCTATTACATTCTTGTATTCCCCGGAAATCCATGCCCAGGCCCCGACACCGCACAGTGCGGCCACCAGAATAACGACGATGAACGGGCAGAGGCGGGCCATTACCGAACGAGCGCCACGGTGAACTCCCACCGGTCCCTTCGGAGGATTGTCGAAGGAATCCGGTTCATAGGATTCGTAGGTCATCGTGTCGCGTGCCATAATCGCCCTTTCTTCCTATCAAAACTACCCATGAGTGTAATCGGCAAACAACTCATCAGTCCACCACACCACGCCCCGTGCACCGGATATGCACGTTTGACTACAGTGGTGAGTCATGATCAAACCATTGAGCGAACTGGTAGAGCCGGGGTGGGCCCATGCCTTGGCCGACGTGGAGCCCACCATCCACCATATGGGCGATTTTCTTCGTGCGGAAAACGCCGCCGGGCGCCCGTGGCTGCCGGCAAGCCACAATATTCTGCGCGCGTTCACCATCCCGTTCGATTCCATCAAGGTGCTGATTGTCGGCCAGGACCCCTACCCGACCCCGGGTCACCCGGTGGGTTTGAGCTTCTGCGTGGCGCCGAATGTTCACCCGCTGCCGAAAAGCCTGGTCAATATTTATAAGGAATTGGTTGACGACCTTGGGGTGCCCATGCCCACCAACGGCGATCTGACACCGTGGACGGAACGTGGGGTGATGTTGCTCAACAGATGTCTGACTGTCGGCGTCGGGCGGCCGAATTCGCATCAGGGCAAAGGTTGGGAGGAAGTCACCGAGGCCGCGATTCGTGCGTTGAACGCGCGCACGGACGCCGACGGCAAGCCCAAGCCGCTGGTGGCGATTCTCTGGGGGCGTAATGCGCAAAGCCTCGAGCCATTGCTGACCAATGCCTTCATTATCAAATCGCCTCATCCGAGTCCGCTGTCCGCTTCCCGCGGATTCTTCGGCTCCAAACCATTCTCCAGAGCCAATCAAGCCCTAGTCACCATGGGTGCCGACCCGGTGGATTGGACGTTGGCGTAAAGCAAACACCAGAGGTGTTTGTAGCCAACGTGCGAGCCGACAGGCGAGCCAGAAAGCCGCGGGGCAACGCCCCGTCCCCAATTGCAGGGCCAATGCCGTCATTGTGAGTAGTTACAGTGGGGGGCATGACTTTGTTCCCCACGCAACCGAACATACCTTCGCCGACCACCGCCGCACGACCGGTCACCGTTCCCGCGCCCGGCGTGTCGGCTCCGCTGGGTGCCGATGACGCCAAACGCGCACGTATCCTGGCCGACGCCATTCGGGCGAGGTTCGCCCAGACACTGGTGGGTCAGGATAATCTACGCGAATCGCTTATCGTGACCTTGGTGGCCGGCGGGCATATTCTTATCGAATCCGTGCCGGGCTTGGCCAAGACCACGGCCGCCCAGACGCTCGCCACCTGCGTATCCGGCTCGTTCAAGCGCGTGCAGTGCACTCCTGATCTCATGCCATCCGATCTGGTGGGCACGCAGGTCTTCGATTTTGCGTCGCAGAAGTTCACCACGCAGATCGGCCCGATTCACGCCAATTTCGTACTGCTGGACGAGATCAACCGTTCGAATGCCAAAACCCAGTCCGCCATGCTTGAGGCCATGGCCGAGGGTGCCACGACCATCGGCGGGCAGCGTATCGCCTTGCCCAAGCCGTTCATGGTGATCGCCACCGAGAATCCGATCGAGGAGGAGGGCACGTTCAACCTGCCCGAAGCCCAGATGGATCGTTTCATGATGAAGGCCGTCATGACCTATCCTTCGCCCGACGAAGAGGCTCGGATGCTGGCCATGCTCACCCGCCGTGGCTCCGACATGATCGGTCCCGACACCATCACCGGCGAACGCATTTCCGTGTCCGACGTTGATTTTCTGCGCAAGGCGGCACGCCGCGTGCATGTTTCCGACGCGATCATGCGTTATGCGGTCGATATCACCGCCACGTCACGAGGTGCCGGCTCCCGCCCCATCAAGGGACTGTCATCCTTGGTGCGTTTGGGTGCCTCGCCGCGCGCCACCATCGCCTTGACCCGTATCGGCCAGGCGAAGGCGTTGCTGTCCGGGCGCGACTATGTGGTGCCCGAGGACCTCAAGGCGTTCGCTCATGAGGTGCTGCGCCACCGTATTATGCTGACGTTCGAGGCACTGGCCGATGGCGTGGTCAGCGATCAGATCGTCGACAAGATCGTCGAAACGGTTCCTGTTCCGTGAGTTCCGATTCCGTTCGCAAGAAAATCGAGGCCCTTGGCACTCAGCTGAGCCTGCCTACCGTAAGGAAGGCTTTGGGCGTGCTGGAGGGCGAACACGCATCCGGGCGTCGTGGCGGCAGCGGCGATGCGATGGATGTGCATGCCTATGAGCCAGGCGACGAATCCCGTCTTATCGATTGGAAGACCAGCGCCCGCCAAGGCCGCCCCATGGTGGTCGAGCGCGAGCGCCTGTCGACGTCACGGGTCTGGTTGCTGATGGACGTGGGCCTGGAGATGACTGGCGTATGCCCCTCCGGAGAACGCGCATGGCAGGTTGCCGCCAATGCGCTGCGTATGTTCGCCGTACTGTCGTTGCGCCGGTCGGACGATATTTCGCTGGTGTTCGGCGATGAGTCCAGCATCACCCGCGTGCCGTTCAACGGTGGGTTCGCGCAGTTCGAACGCACGCTGGACAAGGCGCTTGATCGTGATTGGAATCATCACCGTAATATCGACGCGCTGCTGGAATATGCGCGCCGTATCAAGGATCGCGAGGCATTGATCGTATTGGCCACCGATGAGCATGCGATGGAGGAGCGGCATATCACCACGATCCGTCGTATTACACGCACCCATCCGATGGTGCTGATCGATGTGGCGACGATGAATCCGTTCAAGGCCGTCTCATCCCGCCACGCTCCCACCGACGGCTTGAGTGCACGGCGTGTGCCGGCATTCCTGCGCAACGCCAAGGCAGCGGCCGAGGTCGATACTCATCGCGCGTATATGGCCGCGGCTTTGGAACAGGAGCTCACCCGTGCCGGTTCCCATATCATTCGAGCCGCATCCAGCGAATCCATGTTCGATCGTTTCGTCGCCTTGGTGTCCCGGGCATTGGCCCGCACCACACGCAATAGACTGGGCACTGCACCCGAACTGGTCGGACTGACTTTGGCTGGTGATCTATGATGCACAGCATGTTCCCCATCATCCCGCTCGCCACTGATCCCGGCGATCTCAGGCCCGTGGAATCGTTGGCCTTGACCACTCCCCTGGTGGTGGCCATCGTCGCATGCCTGTTGCTGGCGGTAGGCCTGATTGCGTTGATCATCATGCTGTCTCGCCCCGCACGCAAACCCCGGAACAACGACCGTGCGCGTGGCGCTCATAGCAATGCCAGCTCCAAGGCCGAGTGGCGTGCCCGCATCGACGATGTGGTGGCCTGCCATGAATCCGGAGCACTGCCCCGGCAGGAGGCTTTCGTCGAATTGGCCGTCATCGCCCGTGATTTCGCCGGTGCCGCATCAGGCAGGGAGCTCAGTTCCAGTACGCTGACCGATTTGGCGTACCTGAATCGCACGCCTGCGAATCGCCAAGGATTGGACGCATTGAAGCAGACCATTAGCGCGTTGTATCCACCGGAATTTGCCGATGACGCCCGCAACCGAATCGCCCAGACGACCAGCGTGCAGCAGGCCGCCGAGTGGGTGGCGAATCTGGTGGAAAGGTGGCGTTCATGATGCTGGCATGGCATTGGCCTTGGGCCGCTCTGGCCGGCGTCTTGGCGGCGCTGGCGATTATCGTGCTGATTGTCGTGTTCGCCCGCCGTAACGCCGCCGACGACACCCCTGTATTCTCGATGGACGACGATCTCAATACCGAGCACGCTTCCCGCCTGTTCCGTCAATGGCGCGCTTTGGGCCGTCTCGCCATCAGCGTGCTGGTGCTTGCGCTGGCGCTGGCCATTGTGCTGGTGGCTCGCCCCAGCCAAGTGGATGCCGGTGACGAACGCGCTTCCAGCCGAGATATCGTCCTGTGTCTGGATGTGTCGGGATCCACGCTCCCCTATGATCGCGAGGTCATCGACACTTATCTGGAACTGGTCAAGCATTTCGAGGGGGAACGTATCGGTTTGAGTATCTTCAACTCGACCTCACGCACGGTGTTCCCGCTGACCGACGACTACGAACTGGTCACCAAACAGTTGACCTCCGCCAGCAAGGCGCTGAAAGGCGTCGAGTCGCAGGATGACATCGATAAGATGTCCGATGCCGAATATCAGGACATCGCCAATTGGCTCGAAGGCACGCAGAACCGCAAGGACGCCACCTCCTTGATTGGCGACGGCGTGGTGTCTTGCGCGGCGATGCTCCCCGGTTTCGCTTATGGCGAAGCCAATCATGCGAATGCCGACCGTCAGCGTGCGGCATCCATCGTGCTGGCCACCGACAACGTCGTGTCGGGCAAGCCCACCTATTCGCTGACCGAAGCGTTGGACTTGACCCAGCAGACCAAAATCACCGTGGACGGCCTGTATTCCGGGCCGAAAGCCAGTGAATCGGACCAAACCACAACGGATATGAAGTCCGCGATCGAGTCGCATGGAGGCATCTTCCTCACCCAATCGAATGGCACGTCGATAGATGAGCTGGTACGGGATATTCAGTCGCGTAGGGATACGGATGTGGAGAACAAGGCGAAATCCTCAATGGTGGACGCTCCCGGTCTGTGGACGCTTGCTCTGGCCGTGATACTCATTATCTGGATCGTATGTGCATGGAGGTTGAGGCGATGAACGGATTCACCTTCTCCCCCGCCTTGGGCTGGGTCGCCGGCGGACTGCTGGCGGCCGGGCTCGCCGTACTGGCCATTCTCGAAATCGTATTGTTTGTTCGTCGCCGTGCTTCCAGTGACGAGACCGTGTGGGCTTGCATACGACGTACGCTTATGCTGCTCATCGTCGCGGTGATGGTACTGACTCCCAGCGTGGTATCGTCTACCACCTCACAGGCCATCAATGCCACCGACGTCATCGTGGCGGTGGATACCACCGGGTCGATGGCGGTGGCCGATGCCACATACGGGTCCGAGAAGACCATTACCCGCATCGATGCCGCACGTCAGGCCGTGCATGATGTGACCGCCGCTTATCCGGACGCCAGTTTCGCGGCGTTACGGTTCGGTGCTTCGGGAACGCTTGATGTGCCGCTGACCCCGGATGCGCCGGCCATCGATAATTGGGCCAACACGTTGGCGGTGGAAGCCACATCCGTGTCGGCGGGCTCCAGTCTGGATGCTCCGATCGATCAATTGCTGCTGACCGCGAAGTCGATTCGTGAAGCGCACCCGGATGATGCGATTGTGCTGTACCTCATCACTGACGGCGAACAGACCTCGAATGTGACGCGTCGTACGTTCTCGTCACTGCGCCAGTATCTCAATGATGGGTTTACCGTAGGCGTCGGCTCGACCGAGGGCGGCAAGATTCCCGTCATCGCCGATGGCGTCAGTGCCGGCGATTCCAACACCACGGACCACTGGGTGGTCGACCCGGATACCGGCGAACCCGGCATCTCCAAGATGGATGAGAAGAACCTTAAAGACATTGCCGACGAAATCAGCGGCACATATGTGGCCGTGAACGCTTCACAGACTTTGGCGGATGCGGTTTCGGCCAAGTCGTCGAAGCAGTGGCGCATGACCACCACGGTCAAGGAACGCACACGCACCACGCCGGCGGTATGGCCGTTGGCCATTGCGTTGGCGATATTGCTCGCCATGGAAGTCGGTGCATGGATCGCAACCTCAAGGAGACTGCTGTGAGAAACAGTAACGAAATCCACGAGAACGATGGCTCGGCGAATACTCGGATACGGGCGAAGTGCCCGCTTTGGACACGTATCGTCCTGGCTTGTGGCGCCGTATTGCTGTTGCTGTTTGCCGGCGTGGCGGCAGTAAACCTGTCCGCTTCGATTACGTTCAATCAGGCCACCGCATCATTGAACGCCAATATCAAAGCGGCTCAGGACGAGTCCACGGATATCACCACGCTCAAGGCGCAACAGCAGCAGACCGATGCGCAATTCGCCGAGGCCGGGCGAATGCGCACGCTTCTGTTGCCGCAAGTCAAGGATGCCATCGACACCAATGCTTCGATTTCTTCCGAGCTGACGAAAATCACCCTGAAACAGGCCGAGGCGCAGAACAGCGGTTCCGATTCCGGGCAAGCCCAGTCGGCACAGCAATCCGAGAGTTCCTCAGCCAATGCCAAAAAGGGCGGCGCGTTGACCGACGAGCAGAAGAAGCAGGTCGAGGAGCTGATGAAGGCCAATCAGCAATCCACCGATACCCAGTCGAACACCACCCAATCCGAGCAGAAAGCGACGCAGAACAAGGGTACCGGGGCTACCAAGCCGTGGTGAGCAATCGTTCACGGTTGCTCTTTTCTCACACCCTCACGGGTCATGGCTTTATCGCGGCTGTTTCCCGGTTTCGGCTGTCGGCTTTGGCGTTTGTCCAATTTTCGATAGGCCATGGCTGATCCAAGGTATGTCCAAACAGGCTATTTGTGGATAATCGTTACGACTATGCACAACACTTGGGGATAACTTCGCCCAAAACCGGCAAGCTAGAACCACATTGGTCGTTCCGGCTGGACAAGCATGAGTCTTGTCCTTTTAGCTGGATATATGAATACCTACACCAACAACCCAGCACCCATCGATCCCACCGGCGGCTTTGCCGGCAATACGGTGACGCCGTTCGATTACGGCACTTGCCCTTGCCATGCGGCGGTACAGCGTAGTCGCGACCTCGTGTCCGTCCAGCGTGCGGCCACACTGGCGCAATCGGACCAGACGGCGGTGGCCGTGAACCGCTCCAGCAACATCGTGTGGACCGGTAAAGCCGCCGATCTATTCCGATCGCGGCTCAGTCGCACCGCACAGTATTCGGCCAGTCTCGCGCAAGACATGGAGACCACCCATCGATTGGCTTGGGGGTCGTCATGAGCGAGCACGATTACTGGCAGGTGGAATCGTCCGTTTACGGCGGAGTGGGATATGCGCCAGCCACTCTTGAAGAATATGCCGCCATAGCCAAGGCTCTCGATGACGAGGCGGCAGGATTTGCGGCCATAGCCACGGCTTGGGAATCGGCCGCATTACAGTTGCAGTCACATCGGCATAGTGCGCCGATGTGCGTCACCTTGCAGTCGGGCGATCCGAGCGCCGTTGTTCCCGGCCATGTCACTGCACCATATGCCGCGCTGGGCAATCGGTGTTATGACCATGCAACGGCATGTCAGCGGTTGAGCGATGATCTGCGTGGCGCGGCCGATCTGCTGATTCGCGCACACTCTCTGTATTCTCAGGCGGAGATGACGGCTCGGCGCATGTTTACCGAATTATTGCAGGCCGGCACACAGGCCAAACCGGGATATGCCGCGGCGGGTGTTGCCGCTGTGGCGGCGGGCGGCTTTCTGGCCGGCTGGGCTATTGACGGCAAACCGAACCCGGCATGGATGTCCACGTTCACCTATCCGTTCCAGGAAGGAGTGCTTAGCGGCGCGGGCGGAATCATTGGCGGCGTACCTATCGGCAAGAGCATTGCGCACACCGATGAGGTCAACAAGGCTGCGGGGAAAATCGCCAATTTCTCCGGCCCTGCGAAAGACGTCGTCCAAGGCAATCATCTGGACGTGCGCGAGGTACAGGCGAATGCCGACGTCGTCCGCGCAAGCGGATCGGTGGCCGAATCAATGGAGAATCTGCGCAGACTCGCCGAAGAGCGGCTCGGCAAAATCGAGCTGAACAGCGGACTCGAATATGGGACCATCGCCATTCAACGCTATGAACGGGCTGATGGAACCAACTCCTGGCTGGTCACCATCCCAGGCACCGATGGACAGCCTGACTCACCATTTGGCTGGGCACAGAACGTGGAACTGATGAGCGCCGATCAGGAGCGCCGCAGGAAAGCGGACAGCGCTCGCATGGTTGCCGAGGCGATGCGTCAGGCAGGCATCGGCAAGGATGAGCCCGTGGCGCTGATCGGCCATTCCCAGGGTGGTATCGTTGCCGCCACGCTTGCCTCGGATTGGGCGGAGGAATATACCATCGAGCATGTGGTGACAGCCGGATCGCCGGTGGCCAATCATCCGATTCCGCAACGCACGTGGGTCACCAGCGTGGAAATCGATGATGAACTGGTCGCCGCACTGGATGGTGCCGCCAACCCGGTCACCGATAACTGGCTCACCGTACAAGGGCATGTATCGCCCGCGCCCGCGGCAACACCATCCACAGTTCATTCGGACGACTCATGCACTCCCGGCGCAACGCCCATCACCGGTCTGACCCCATATGACGCCGCACCCGTGGCTGGTTCGACCAACGGCAGGGAGTTGTCGCACTGGATCAAATACCATCAGGCCGCCTATCAGAACGCCACCGACCTCGGCTCCCCCGCCGTGCAACGCCACGAAGCCCATTTCCAGGAAGTTATCAACGGAGAGCTCAAGGAAACCCGCTACTACCAAGGCCGCATGACCCAGTCCGCGACCATTGCCCCTAGCGAGCGAACCACCGAGTTCAGCACGTTCGGTGGTTAAAAGTAAATACCACACTTGACAGAGTTGTCAAGAAAGGAGTTAACAATATAATGACGAGTAGGAGATGGCTCATCAAACTGATGAAGCAAGCGGCAAAACGCAAGAATGTTACGTTTGAAAGTATCAGGCAAGGAGGGAGTCATGAGATATTCCAACTCGATGGACTTATGATTCCCATCCCACGTCATAACGAAATCGACAACAACCTCGCGGACATTATTTGCAAAGAAGCAGAAGCCAAACTCGGGAAAGGCTGGTATCAGCAGTGAAAACATATCAGGTCATCGTTCGTCCTGGCGAAAAATACTGGATTCTTGAGATTCCCGGTATCGGTTTCACGCAGGCAAGAACAACAGCAGAGATTGAAAGTATGGCACGCGACCTTATCACCGTCATGACACAAGATGCTGATTTCGCACTCACCGTAGAGACAAAACTGCCGCAATCCGTGCAGGAGCATCTTGATGAAGCTCGGCGACTGCGCAAGGAAGAAGCGGAATGCAGATCGAACGCAGCGCGGGAAACTCGCGCCGCGGCACAAGAACTACATGGCATGGGTCTCGCCCTACAGCAAATAGGCGATATACTCGGGGTCTCACGGCAACGGGCACATCAACTTGTCAATGCTTAGCATCAATCGGCTACCCCACAATGCAATCACCGCAGAGACGCGGCTAGCGCCACTTTCCCGGGATTGTTGCGCTAGCATGCCCGAAAACCCCTCTATCAGCGCAACATTCCTGGGAAAGTGGCGCGCAAAGAGTGTCAGGCGCGTCGCTCGATGAGTGCGCGGCCGGATGCGAGGCGGTCGAGCACACCGGTTTTGGCGATGGCCAGCATCAGATACCAGGCCATCACGCCGCTGATAAGCACGCCGCCGGTGACCTCGGAAATCATGTGCACAATGCCACGCGGGCTGACGAATGACACACCCACGTAGCGAAACAGCATCAGATATGTGCCGTATTCCAAGGCGACCAACGCACCGGATGCAATGGAAATCGGCAGATTGAACATGCGGTAACGGGTCAAGGCGAACGGAATCTCAGCGAAAACACCTTGCAACAGCGCCGAGATAATCACGAAGCCCAAATCGAACTGGCTACCAATCACCGTTTCGACCAGCGTGCCGATAAGGTTCACGTACAGCGCCGCTCCGGGTTTGCGCAGAATCAGCACCGCCAGCGTACCGGAGAAGTACCAGACGGCGTGCACGATGCTGGCGAAACCGGGCAGAATCGCGCCGGATACCGAAGAGATCGGCATGTACGCGAAGTTGAATCCCCAGAAGATCACGCCGCAGGCCGCACCCAGCGTGGCACCGACCGCGATATCCAACGGCTGCCATTTCAGCGACGATACGGCAATCGGACGCTTCGGAAGAGTATGAATGGTGGTTGCAGGCATGGTGATCTCCTAGCCTTAAAGGCCGCACACAGTAATCGAACCACGGGCGTTCCTTGACCTGTGCGGCTCGGGCGGGAACGCCGCACCACAGTATAGTCGCTCGGTTCACGGCTGGAAGTACCCTTGGAGGTTATGAAGCTTACCGATATTTCCCCCGCAATCGCATTGACCCCGCTCGACGGCCGTTATCACAAGGCCACCGCCCCGCTCGTCGAATACATGAGCGAACCTGCCCTGAACCGCGAACGCATGCGTGTCGAAGTCGAATGGATGATTCTTCTGGCCAACGGCTTTGAGGGCAACGGCAACCAGCCGATCGTTGACGGCGTCAAGCCGTTCACTGCCGAAGAGCAGGCCTTCCTGCGCGCCATTCCCGAGGACTTCGGCGCCGAAGGCATCAAGCAGCACGCCGCTCATGAGGCCATCACCCACCACGATGTGAAGGCCGTGGAGTACTACATCGATGATCAGATCGACAAGGCTCCGGCCGAGCTGACCAACATCAACGACGAGCTGAAGACCCTCGTACACTTCGCCTGCACGTCCGAAGACATCAACAACCTCTCCATCGCCCGTTGCGTCAAGAACGCGATGGAAAACGTGTGGACCCCGGAGTTCAAGCGCATCATCGACCACCTCGCCGGCAAGGCCGAAGAATTCAAGGATATGCCGCTGCTCTCTCTCACCCACGGCCAGCCGGCCACGCCGACCACACTCGGCAAGGAGCTCGCCGTCTACGTCTACCGTCTGAACCGTCAGCTCAAGCACATCGAAAACCAGGAGTACCTGGGCAAGATCAACGGCGCGACCGGCACGTTCGGTGCCCACTTGGCCGCATGCCCGGATGTCGACTGGATCGCTGTCTCCCGCGAGTTCGTCACGAACCGCATGGGCCTGACCTGGAACCCGCTGACCACGCAGATCGAAAGCCATGACTGGCAGGCCGAGCTGTACTCCACCGTCTCCCACGCCAACCGCATCATGCACAACCTGTGCGTGGACGTGTGGATGTACATCTCCCGCGGCGTGTTCGCCCAGGTGCCGGTCAAGGGTGCCACTGGTTCCTCCACCATGCCGCACAAGGTCAACCCGATTCGTTTCGAGAACGCCGAAGCCAACTTCGAGATCAGCTGCTCGCTGCTCGACACCCTCTCCGCCACGCTGGTGGAATCCCGTTGGCAGCGCGATCTGACCGATTCGACCACCCAACGCAACATCGGTTCCGCGCTCGGCTACTCCTTGCTCGCCCTTACCAACCTCATGGGCGGCCTTGAGTCCATCCACCCGAACACCCACGTCATCGAGCGTGAGCTGGATGAGAACTGGGAGGTGCTTGGCGAGCCGATCCAGACCGCCATGCGCGCCTGCGAGCTCAAGGGCCTGCCGGGCATGGACAAGCCGTACGAGAAGGTCAAGGAGCTTATGCGCGGCCACACCATCAACAAGGAACAGGTCGAGCAGTTCATCGACCAGCAGTCCTTCGACCCGGAAACCGCCGCTCGCTTGAAGGCTCTGACCCCCGCCACCTACACCGGTGTGGCCAGCCAGCTCGTCGCTTTCGACCGCTGAGATAGGCGCAATGCGAGTCCCTCGAGTCCCTCGAATCCCTCGCATCCACCACACTACTGCGCTGAGTCACAAACCGAACCGCAAACTGAACCGAACAAGGACAGGCGTCAGGTAACCATTTCATGACTACTGAACAGGATCAGTCCACTACGGAAGATCGCCCGGACAAGGCGACCTCCTCCACTACCGACCGGCCGATCGCCTCTGGTGACGGCCGGTCGGCCAGTTTTGCTGTCAGCGGACCGGACAGTCCGGCAACCGACGACAGCAACGATTCCGGACCATACATCGATGACATCGCTCCGCGCCGCACGCGCGACTTCGGCGACCTGACCCGAGCCGGTCTGTCGCTATTGATGGCCGCCGTGGTCATGGTGTTCGCCGTGTATCTGGGCGGCATGACGCGCGGCGTCGAATCCGACGCGCATACCGCCGCCCAAGCCATCAACTGGCTGGCCGCTTTTCCCTCCACCGTACTGACGCAGCTGGCCACCACGGTCATCGTAGTTATCGTGCTCGCTCAGTTGCTCTTGGCCCGCGAATGGCTGCAAGCTGCGGTGTCCGCGCTGGCCATGTTTGCCGGATACGGCATTGTGTGGGTCATATCGACGGCAATCAGCAGTCTGAACGATTTCACCCTGCCAATGGCACTGGTCTCAGCCGCCACCTCATACGGCTCCGGGCTGTTGCCCGACATCTATGCCGGCATGGCGTCCTTCCTGACCGCCGCCGGGCCACGCCGTACCCGCTCCACGGTCAAATGGAGTTGGAATATCCTGTATGCCATCGCCGCGGTGATGGTGGTGCTTTCGTGGCATTCGGTTACCGGCATGCTGGTTTCGATGGCCGCCGGTCGCACGGTGGGCATGCTTATCCGATTCGTGGTCGGCACGCAGAATAAAGGCGTGTGGGGCAAAGATCTCGTCGCGGTGCTCTCAAGCATCGGATTGGAAACCACCTCACTCATCCGGCATCAGGAGCCCGGAATCAGCCATGGCTCATTGTCTGCCACGTTGGATGACGATTTGACGGAAGGCTCACGCATCTACGATGTGGAGACCGCGAATAACCGTCGTTTTATCGTTTCCGTCATCGACGCGCAAACCCATACCGTCGGCTATCTGAAGCAACTCTGGGATTGGGTGCGTTTTACCAGCGTGTCCATTCGACGCGATCGTTCCGTGCGCGACGCCGTTCAGCATCACTTTGCCATGCTGCTCGGCCTGCACAATATCAAACTGCCCGCGCCCGCCCCCTACGGCATCGCCGATACGGACGAGTCCGCGATTCTGGTGCTGGATGCGCACACCATCGAGTTGCCCGCCAACCTGAACACGCTTACCCAGGCGGACGCCGTAGCGTATATGCGATATCTGTCCGTGGCGAATCGCCGTGGATATACGCACCGACGCATCACGCCTGATACGCTCGCCCGGCTCGAAGATGGCACTGCGGTTATCGCCGGCTGGCTGAATGGCGACAGCGCTTCCGGCCCGGCCAATACCGCACTTGACAAGGTTCAGCTACTCGCGTTGTTCGCCGCACTGATCGGCGTGAAACCGGCAGTCGCGGCCGCCCGCGAAGCTTGGGGAGACACGACGTTGACCACGCTGGCCCCGTTCATTCAGAAAGTCGCGGTCCCCTCCCCCACACGCGCATTGGGCACGTGGGACAAGCAGCTGCTCAAGGAACTGCGAGACCACATCAACACCATAATCGATGAGGAGACCGCCGAAGCCGCCGAGCCGGTGACGCTGGCCCGCTTCTCCTGGCGTTCGATGATCACCATGCTGCTGGTCATTGTGGCTGTGGTCGTGGTCTTCACCCAGCTGAAGCCCGAGGAAATCATCACCGCGCTGACCAACGCCAACCCGTTGATGGCGGTGGTGACGCTCGCGTTCGGTGCCTGCGGCTGGATCGGCTCGTCGATTTCGCTCGGCGCTCTCATGGATCGCAACAGGCGAGATAACACGGGCGTGTTCATGAGTCAGGTTGCCGGCGGCTTTGCCACGGTGTCCATGCCGGCCGGCGTGGGCCCCTCGTTCGTCAACCTGCAGTTCCTGCGCAAATCCGGCTATCGCAACACCCCGGCCACCGCAATCATGAGCGCCGCGCTCGTGGTGTATTACGCCGTGTACTTCTCCATGCTGGTGTTGATTGGCCTGTTCACCGGCCGCAATATGTTCTCCGGCGCGATACCGACGAATACGTTGGTCCTTGTGCTGGGCATGGTGGTTGTGGTGCTGTCCATTGCGATGATGATTCCACCGTTGCGCCACTGGGTGACCCGTCGTCTTATGCCGCTGGCCAAGACGTATATCAACCAGCTGCTGGATGTGCTTTCCCAGCCCCGACAGCTCACAGTCAGCTGCTTGGGCGCGCTGTTCCAGAACGCGACCACTGGGCTCGCTTTCTGGGCGGCCCTGCAAGCGTTCGGCTATTCATCGAATCCGATTGAAACGACGTTCGTCTTCATGCTGGCCTATGCGTTGGGTTCCGCGGTGCCCACCCCCGGTGGTTTGGGCGGTGTGGAAGCCGCGCTGACCTTCGCATTCGTGGCGGTCGGCGTGCCTCAGGGCGTGGCCCTGTCTGCCACGTTGCTGCATCGCGTGGTGTTCTATTGGCTACGAATTCCGCTGGGCGCAGCCGCTATGAAGTGGCTCGACCGTCATAATCTCGTCTGATTTGTCCGTTTTTGTCCATTTTGGACTTCAGAACACGAAATAGATGTGAAAAGCCTTATAAGATGCGGGTTTTCGCAGGAACATGCGCTAGTATCATTGATGAAAACGTGGACGAAGCAAAAGTGCTCGCCCCCTGACCCAAGAAGGATGCTTTATGGCATACAACAAGTCTGATCTCGTCTCGAAGATCGCCCAGAAGTCCAACCTGACCAAGGCTCAGGCCGAGGCTGCTGTTAACGCCTTCCAGGATGTGTTCGTCGAGGCTATGAAGTCCGGCGAAGGCCTGAAGCTCACCGGCCTGTTCTCCGCTGAGCGCGTCAAGCGCGCCGCTCGCACCGGCCGCAACCCGCGCACTGGCGAGCAGATTGACATTCCGGCTTCCTACGGCGTTCGTATCTCCGCCGGCTCCCTGCTGAAGAAGGCCGTCACCGAGTGACCTGCCGCCAGCAGTTAAGAGTCTCGTAGATTAACAGCGAGATAGCAAGAACCCCGACCATTGCGGTCGGGGTTCTTTGTGTTTGCGGTATCGGATGTTTAAAAAGCGGGCGACCTGTAAAAAGGGCATCAGGCCACCCGCTTAGGAGGAGAGGGAACGTATCAGGTCTTTCCCATCATGCTCACGCATGACCCCTCAAGAAAGACCCAGCTTATTAGGCTTTGGCTGCTTTGGCTGCTTTCTTCGCCAAACGTTTTGCAGCATGGCGTTCCTTGCGTGCAGCTACCCTGCGAATGGTCCACGGCAACCAACGCCACCCAGAGAAGAAGGCCAGCAGAGCGAGTATCACACCGCAGCATGCGTTGAACACAATCTGGATAACCTTCATCTGGTTGTAGAATGTGAATCCGGCACCAGGCAGTGCGCCTTGCATACAGTTCGTGTTTGCAACGGTATACAGAAGATGGTGCATGGCCTGTCGCGCGTAATGGTAGGTGGCGGGGTCAGTAAGGTCAAGCTGCTCGCCAGTTGGATCCTCGCTTACGTTCAGCAGTTTGATATCGGCACCTGCCTCCAGCATCTGGTAAGGGCTCATGAATTTGCTGGTGTTGGCATTATCCGTGATGATCAAACCATTGAAGCCCCATTCGTTACGCAGCAGCTGTTGAATCAGGGAATAGCTGCCGCCTGTCCATGTAGCACCAATGCGGTTGAACGAGGTCATCACGGCCTTGGAGATCGGCGTCTTGACGGTCGCGTTCTCATATGTGCCATCGGCGTTCTTCTGAACATACTTCATGTCCATGTCGCCGGCCTTCATGCAGGCTTCGAAGGGCTTCAGGTACAGCTCGCGGATCGCTTGTTCGTTTGACCATGTGGCAATGGAGAAGTTGCCTTCACGATCGCCTCGATGATCTTCCTGATCGTTGAGTGCAAAGTGCTTGATGTAGGCGTACACACCCTTGCTCGCTGCGCCCTTGACCTCCAAAGAGGCCATGGAGCCAGACATAAAGCCATCCTCGGAATAGTATTCGCCGTTACGGCCGGAGAACGGGCTACGGTGGATGTTCATAGCCGGCGCGTACCAGCCATTTGCCCCACCGAGCAACGCCTCGTTGCCCATCATGGTGCCCAATTCCTCGGCCAAATCGGCATTCCAGGTCTGGGTCAACATCATGATGCTGGGGAACGACTTACCGGTGCCACCATAGAACCAGCCATTAGCCGCATCGGCATCCGTCTGGAACGGCTTGTCTACAGAACCGATGTAGTCCACTCCATAACCGGAGAAGTAGATGAGCTGGTTGTAGTCGTCTTCGGTGAGCTGGTCAAGAATCTTGTCCCACTGCTCGTCGTCGTAATCAAGGCCTCGCATATCAGAGACTTTGAGGCCATTCTTCGCACTGAAAACCGGGGTATCGTCGATGGATTCGCGACTTACATCCGTGCCGGAGTCATTGCCTTCCAGCTGGTCGACAAGAGCAGAATCGGCGGTTTTCTTCCACGTGCAGGAGGCGTTGTTGCCATCCTTATCCGTGCAATTGATTTCATTGCCCCACGTGCTGATTTCGTCGGATGCTTCACCGTAATGCTTCGGGAAAGTACCGGTCCAGTCGGCACGAGTCAGGTAGGTGACATCGGGATCGGATGCCGCGTCGAACAAGTTGGAGATGGCTTTGCCGGTTTCGGCATCGGTGGCAAATGTGGTGGTGTCCACGTCCTTATTGTCCGGCGCCCAGCTGGACACCATTGCGGCATTGCCCGTCTCGGTCATGCCATCCGCCACGGTCTTGCCTTTGTCGGCAAGGATGTTATTGACGGCCTCATTGGCATTGGCGGCAGCCGTGAAACGGTACTCGCCAGGATCGAGAATGTAGGTTTTCGCAGTGGTGTAGTCATAGGACTTGAGCTGATCCTGAGTGAAGGTTACGGTAACGGTTTCGCTGTCACCGGGTTCAAGCTCACTGGTTTTGGCATATCCGACAAGATTCACCGAGGCCTTTTCCACCGCGTTCTTCTTGTCATAGTCAGTGTACGGAGCCTGCGAATACAGTTCCACAACGTCCTTGCCGGACACAGCACCGGTATTGGTCACGGTAACAGTGGCAGTGAAGCTATCGTCTGACTCCTGTACCGCAAAATCACTCCACTGGAAATCGGTGTAACTCAGACCATAGCCAAATGGGTACACGACTTCAGATGCATAGTCGTAATCGCCGGCGTTGCCCTGTCCGAGCACCTTGTCCTCGTATCGGGTTTCGTAATACTTGTAGCCCACATAGATGCCTTCGGCGTAGTCGACGTAATAGTATTTCGTCGGATTGCCGTTCTCATCGTAGTACCGGTAGCTACCGAAGTTCTGGGCGGCAGGAGATGCGAGCGCATCCGCCGCGAATGTGTCGACAGTACGGCCCGAAGGGTTGACCGCACCGGAAAACACCTCGCCCAAAGCATTGGTCACGTTCTGTGAATAGACGACAGCCTTGATGTTGGGGTACTGGCTCAACCAGTCCAGTTCCATCGCCGCGCTGGACTTGACCAGCAACACCACGTCATCAAAGTTGTCATTCAGATACTTGATGATCTCGGTTTCGGTGGAGTCAAGCTCGATATAGCTTTTCTCCTTGTCTTCCTGCTTGTCTGCATGGTTGTACATGGAGCGCGGCATATCTCGGCCTTCACCAACAACACGATTGAGTACATACACCGGTACGGTGCCCTTGACGGAGTCAAGCAGACCGGATTCGGCCTCAAGCGCGCTCAGCGGCGCTTCATTAATACGAAAGTCTTCGGCATCGCCGTAGCTTACCGATCCGGAGGCCAGACCGTAATCTTTGCCTGCACCGGATTCGTAGTAATTCCATAGGGTCTCGTTGACTTTGAATCCCGCCTTGGTGAATGCGCTTTTCAACGTCACCGTATCCGAGGAGCCGAAATAGCTCATGCCCAGTGAGGTGCTATCCACGCTATTGGCACTGAAGAAACTGAATTCGGTTCCTTTGCTCATCGGCAGCGTATTGTCGTCGTTCTTCAGCAATACAGTGCCTTCGGACGCGATGCGATTATAAAGGTCATCTTCAGCCGCGCGGATATTGTCTTTCGTGTAGTCGGCGGTGTAATAGTTCGCGTCGACGCCATCTGCAGTAATGCCATTATTGTTGACGCTCTGATGGTTGTATCCCATCAGACTGGAGATGAGCTTATTGGCGCTCAACTGCGGGTTGATAAGCACCATGGCCACAATAATCACTGCGGCCAATACGACGGATACTACGGTTTTTACAATACGTGCGACCAGTGGGCCGGTATTGCTCCTTTGTGTATTCATGGTTCCTTCTTCCTTGACGGATGCCACACCCTCTTCAGCATGTCGGCATACGTTCATTGTTGGAGAGAACGAGGAACCATCCAACGCGTAATGCGTAAACGGTATTTTTCATGCGATGAACTGCATGATTCGCGTTATGGCCGCTGACACCAGCCAGCCGTAAGACGTGCTGCGTTATGCGGGCAAAGGTAGCAACACATCCAAAGAGAACACGCCATCATCGGCATTTGCGGTCAATACGCCGTCATATTGTTCTGCAATCATTCGCATGGAACGTATGCCGAAACCGTGGTATCGGTTGTCGGCTTTGGTGGTTTGCGGCAGCCCATCTTCAAAGGTGATGCCGCCTTGGTAAGGGTTTTCCACATGAATCAGCAGCATGCCTTTGCTGTGACGCACTACCATAGAGATATATTTCTCACGGCCATCTTCGATTTTGCCAACAGCCTCCATGGCATTATCAACGGCATTGCCGAACAGCGAGTAGATGTCAGCAGGTTTCATTCCACTCAGTAATACACCGTCAATCATGCGGTCAAAACGGATGCCTTGCTGCTCGCAAAGCAATGATTTATTGGCCAGTACGACATCCAAAGCTTCATTGCCGGTATGAACAGAAGAATCATAAATACCGACCAGCCCATTGAGATCATCAATTTCCTGCCGGGAAATACGACCATCCAACAGCGTTAATTGTTTCTTCAGATCATGCGTTTTCACATTGATCAGGTCGATGGTTGCTTTGTCAGCGGCAAGCTGTGATTGCTGCTGCCTCAATAGGCTTTGCAGCACGATACCATCGCGTTCGGCATGCGAGCGCCCGACAATTTCACGCAATAATGCGAGCACGAATATGCATGTCACAAATCTGGTCAGCATTATCAGCAAATACGCAGTCACCGTCATCCCGGTAGTGCTGCCTGCGGTTTCAAGCAGACAGGAAAATACGTTGACGCATAGCAACAGTCCGAGAAATGGCAGCAGAATGGAATTATCCAGGCGTTCCGGCATTTGTCCTTCCAACGGTTTGGCGAACAACCAGTATGCCGCTGCCATGAACATCACCGTCAAGATGAAGAAGCACAATGCCCCCGGCCACGTATCGATATCGGAATAATCACCGGGCAACTTCATGGTGATGATTTTCGTGCCGCAGTATACGCAGTGCTGGGCCGCAATCGCCGCGACCGTGTAGAAGACACCCTGTCGCCTTCCGATTACATAGCATTGGCGAATGGCCCAATAACACAACACATACAGCAGGAAAAATCGGAGAATGATGCACCAGACCCACCAATAATAGTTACCCAATGCACTTTGGATATTCGGCCATTGTAGGATATAGGTAACTTCCCCAATCAGAATCACCACTGCCACACTCACACCACAGCGAACCCCAAAATGAGGTCGGCGAGGCAATTTCCACACGAATAACGCAGTGCAAGTCAATAATTCGACCATGAACCCGTTGAGAAAGGGCATCACTGCGATGAGCATGACATCAGAGAGCATGGCCATGTCCTAAATCGCCGGCCAAATCAATCAGGAATTGCTTGCGGAATGCCCGGCCGATAGGCAATCGAGTATCGTCGGCAAGTATCACTTCCGCACCTTGCACTGAAGCAATGTGCCGTTGATTCACCATGTAAGGGTTGCCGCAGCGCAGGAATCCTCTCCCGCGCAATTGTCGTTCCAGCTCTTTGAGCGTGCCAGTCACCGCGATGACGCCGTGTTCCGTGTGATATTCCAAGCTGTGACCGCGCACTTCGATATAGCTGATATCACGCAGCAATACGCGATGAGTGACGCCGCGCTGTGCGATGACGATCGCCTCAGATTCCCGCTCGCGGAGTTTGACCGCACGGCCAAGTTTGCGTTCAAAGTCAGGATACGCAAACGGTTTAACGATGTAGTCGAGTGCGTCGACCTCATATCCTTTGGCCGCGAACTGGGCCATATTGGTCACGAAGATGAGGATGACCTCCGAATCGGCTGCCCGCAACCGGTGCGCCGCCTCCATGCCATCCATATTCGGCATCTCGATGTCCATGAATACGATATCCCACACCGTTTTGTATGGATCAAGAAAGCTTGTCGGCTCATTGAATACGGTGACATCGAACTGCACTCCGGCATGAGTCGCGGCGTATTGGTCCAGACAAGCACGCAGCTTCGCCACCGCTGTCTCGTCATCTTCGACCACCGCCACCGTGAACATGCGTTTCACACTCCTTCACCGTTCATGCCGAACTTGCTTTTAGCTTAGTGGACAATCGTGGCATATCACAGCACACACAGTCAGTGTCTACTGCAAGGCACTCATCAGGTGTGTGAATTCTTCGGTCGACTCGGACTCGAAGGGGTCGAGGAGCACGGCTTCGCGGCGCTCGGGAGCCGTCACGGTCAGATGGGTCCAGTCGGCAGAGAACTGGGCTCCGGCGGCAAGCGCTGCCCTGACGAATTGGCCACGCAGGGCTGCACGAGTGTCGGCAGGCGGATTGTGCACGGCGATTGCCACGTCATTGCTCGTCAAGAGTTCGCGCAGCTGGTTGCGGGAGGTCAGTGAACCATACAGGCGGCCATTGGCAATGTCGTGATAATCGAGCTCAAGCTGTTCCAACTGGGCGAAGGTGACATCCGGTCGACGGTTCCTGAGTGCGTCGAACAGGCGCTTCTTGGCGGCCCAGTCCACGCGGTCGGCGAGCGCATCGTATGCACCACGCTCCAGCGCGTCCAGGACGCGGCTCCACTCCCCCATAATCGTGTCGATCGTGGTGGCCGGCAGCGAACTGGCCAGCGCATCGCCATGGGTTTCGATGAAGGCCTTGACCGCCGCATAATACCGGCGCTGCAGACCCAGTGCGGTTACGGATTCGCCTGATTCGAGCGTCAGTTCGGCATGCGGATTGTCCAGGAACCGGCTGACGGCGCGATTGGCTGCTGCAGGGTCGGCAAACGCGTAATCCTCGAAACCGGAAGGCGTCTCATTGCGGAAGGCATCTTCGATCACGCACAGCACAAGGTGCGTGACGGCGAGCTTCATCCATGTGGACCATTGCGAACGGTTCGAGTCGCCGATGATCACATGCAGCCGGCGGAAGGAGTCGGGGTCGGCGTGCGGTTCGTCGCGCGTGTTGACCATCGGGCGGGAGCGGGTGGTGGCCGAGGAGACGGCCTCGTCCAGGAAGTCCGCGCGCTGGGTGATCTGGAAGCCATCCGGTGTCATGCGGCCGGCACCGGTGTACAGCTGGCGGGTGATAAGGAACGGCAGCAGCTGGTGTTCGATGGTCTCCAACGGCACAAAACGGCGGACCAGGTAGTTTTCGTGGCAGCCGAAGGCGTGGCCGGCGGAGTCGACGTTGTTTTTGAACACATGGATCGTGGCGTGTGCGCCATGGGTCTCACGCAGTTTGCGCTGGGCTTTCAGCGCCAGATTGCGCATCACGTGTTCGCCGGCGAGATCCTGAGCCAGGGCCTCGCGCGGGTCACGCGCCTCGGCGGTGGCGTATTCGGGGTGGGATCCGACGTCCAGGTACAGACGTGAGCCGTTGGCCAGATACGTGTTGGTGGAGCGGGAACGGGAGACGATGGGCTGGAACATGGTCATCGCCACCTGGCCGGCGTCCACGTGGCGTTCGGCACCGGTGACCGCCGCGCCGTATTCGGTTTCGACGCCGAAAATACGGCAGAACCCGTCCATCTCGGCGGATGGTACGGGTTCCGTGGCGTGCAGGGAACGGGTGCCGCTGTCACGCAGTTGGGGCATCACTCGCCGCCTTTTTGCACGAAGCTGTTGACGTATTCCTCGGCGTTGGTTTCCAAGGTGGATTCGATGTCGTCGAGGATGTCGTCCAGTACGTCGGCCTGGTCGGCCGACTCGGTTTGGGCGGCGGCCTGCGTGGTGGCGAGGGCGTCGTCTTCCTGGGTCGCGGCCTGCTGTGCTTGAGGTTGTTCGAATTGTTGTGGCATGTTGTCTTCTTTTTGGGTTGTCAAACTCCCCTCAGTCAGCCTTCGGCCGACGGCTCCCCTCACCCGAGGGGAGCCGGAGGAGTCAAAAAAATATCGCTGGTTGATGGAGTCGGGCCACGGATACTACTGCAGGTAATGCTGTAGTTCGCGAATGATGAGTCCGTTGGAGGCCACTACATCGTTATCGTGACGCCAGTGGATGCGTTCGCCGTCCCAACGGCTCAGCGTACCCTGCACCTCCCAGACCACCACGGTGCCGGCGGCGATGGCGGAGATATCCCACACGTGCAGCATCGGCTCGAAGTAGGCGTCATAGGTGCCGTCGGCCACTTTGCACAGGTCGAGCGAGGCAGGGCCCACACGCTTGATGTCGGCCGGGCGTCCGGCGAGCGAGGATGCCACGTCGAGCGCACGCTTCGATTCGCCGGGCAAGAAGGACATGCCGTAGCCCAGCACGGAACCATCCAGCGAGGAGGCCATCGACGGCACGACTTTGTCGCGCTTTTCGCCGACCGTGGTTTTGTGGATGCGCACGGCGCCCGCTCCCCTGGCGGCCAGGTAGGTCAGGCCGAGGGCCGGGGCGTGCACGATGCCGATGATCGGCTTGGGCTCATTATCCGGGCCGAATTCGAACAGGGCGGCGGTCACTGTCCATTCGCTCATATGGCGTACGTAGTTGATCACACCGTCGATTTTGCCGATGTACCAGTAACGCTGGCCGGGGCGGCTTTCGGCGGGTCGGGTGGTCCAGAAGCCGTCGAAGTGGGCGATGTCGGCGATTCTGACGCTCATAAAGCGCAAAATCTTGCTGTCGACTTCGAGCTTATAGCGGGGACCACGATCCGCGTTCTCGGTGCTCGGCTGGGCGAGGTTACGCGGATTGAGCTGGCCGTGGAGGGCATGCTGACCGGCTTCTTCGAGAAGGCCGGCGACTTTGAGCGCAAGGTTGCGCAGGTCCTGTGGGGTCTCTTCGCGTGTTTCTTCCATAGCTACCAAGTCTAGCGTTCGGCGTTGATGGCCAGCGACTTCAGCAGATCGATGGCGTGTTCGGCCGAATTGAGTTCGGTTTTGCAGCGCGCCTTGGTGAAGGCGAGCGGATCGGAGATATCGAGGGAGAACAGGTGATGGTCGGTAGCGGCCATATGGCCGGCATTGCCGTAGAATTCGACAGATTCGCCCTCGTCTGCGGCGTGCGGGTCGCGAACAGTGAGTCGGGACCAGCTGGCGGCGGCCACCTCGCTACCGAATCGTGCCACGAGTTTCGCCCTGAGCCAAGCGCGGGTGTCTTCCGGCGGTTCGGTGGCGGCGCGTGCGATGTCGGCGGCGCTCACCACCCGTTCGGTACGGGGTTCGAGTTTGGTGAAGATGCTGTCCGCGGGGTCGAGCGCCGCCCATTTCAGGTCGATGACCTTCAGTCGCGGGTCGTTCCAGCCATTGGCCACGCTGGGCGCAGCTGCCGCGGTGATTTTGCGGCGCAGTTTTTCGAGCAGCTGCCATTTGAGCAGCCATTCGATGCGGCTGGCCTCGCCGGTCATGGCCAGACGTTCGTCATCGTCGGCGGTGTGACGGATGGAGGCGCAGTCGATGAGCGCCTGCTGCCACATCGCCATGATGGATGTGGTGGATTTGTCCGGCCAGGCGGGCTCGCCGGCGGTGTCGGTGCCTTCGACCAGTGCGGCGACCTGGTAGACGGCTTGACGTAGTTTGAGCTGGATGAGCCATGCGTTGGTTTCGCCGCCGTTGGCCAGCGGCAGGCTTGCGCCCAGCGTCAGGTCGTGGGAGACGGTGTGCATGGCTTCGACCGGGTCAGCCAGTTCGAGTTCGTCGAGGAAGACGTTCAGATCGAATCCGGCTTCGTCCGCATGTTCGAGCAGCCACAGCAGCATGCTTGTGGTGCCGAGTTTCAGGGCCTGCGGTACCTCCATGCGGTTGGCGTCGCCGACGATGACGTGCAGGCGGCGGTATGCGTCGGTGGAGTGGGATTCGTCGCGCGTGTTGATGATCGGGCGTTCGAAGGTGGTTTGCAGGCCGACTTTGGCGTGGATGTAGTCGGCGCGCTGACTGAGCTGGTAGCCCGGGATCTCGCTGTTCTCGCCGATTCCTACGCGGCCGGAGCCGGCGTAGATCTGGCGGGTGACGAAGTGGAGGGTCATCAGGCGCGTGACTAGGTCAAATGGCACTGAGCGGGCCATCATATAGTTCTCGTGCGTGCCCCAGCAGGAGCCCTTGCCGTCCACATTGTTGCGATGCAGGGCGATGGGGGTGCCGGTTTGTGTGCGGGCGCGTTCGGTGGCGGCCTGCATGATGAGGTCTCCGGCACGGTCATAGCGGACCGCTTCGAACGGGTCGGTGGTTTCCGGTGCCGAGTATTCGGGATGGGCGTGGTCCACGTAAACGCGGCCACCGTTGGGGGCGATCACGTTGGTGATGTTGAGTTGCGGGGAGTCGGTGAGCATGTCCGGGCGGGCGGCGGCACGTTCGAGTCGGGTGCCGCGCGCGTCGTTGACCGGGTCCTCCTGCCGGTAGTCCCAGCGGATGGATTTGCTGTGGCTGTCCGCGGCGCCGTTCACCACGTCGAAGGACAGTTGCACCGGATTGTAGCGGTCCGGGGTGTTCAGGGATACCGCGTATTCGGTTTCGGTGCCCATCACTCGTTTGACGGTCATGTAGTGCTCCTTGAGCTTGAGCTATTCGGCGGTGCGGATGCGGCGGATCGGGTCCATGCCGTTGATGCGCGACCATTGTTCGGGGTCCACGTCGGCCATGGAATCGCGGGTCTCGCGGTATTCGTCTTCCACGGCGGCGGCGAGCAGCGGCACGGTGAGTGCCACGTCCGAGCCGGTTTCGATGGATTCCTTGACCGCTCGGGTCTTGGCCCGGTCCACGATGTTCTTGAGCATCGCGCCGGAGACCACATCGGCCAGGAATAGCGCATGCCACTGGCCGTTCTCCTCCTGCACGTCGCATAGATGGCGGCGTTCGGAGGTTCCGTAGATGTCATGCACCAGCACGGCGGACAAGGCGTGCGCGTCGACGCCATCTTCCAGAGGCAGGTCGTCGGTCAAGTAATGGTCCACGATGGCGATGGCCTGATTGGCTTTGGGCCGGACAACGCGAATCTTCACGTCGAGACGCCCCGGTCGCAGCACAGCCGGATCGATCATGTCCACGCGGTTGGATGCGCCGATCACCATCACATTGTCGAGTGATTCCACGCCGTCGAGTTCGGAGAGGAACTGGGGCACGATCGTGGTCTCCACGTCGGAGGAGACGCCGGAGCCGCGGGTGCGCAGCAGCGAATCCATTTCGTCGATGAAAACGACCACCGGATTGCCGTCCGCGGCGCGTTCGCGGGCGCGCTGGAAGATCAGGCGAATCAGCCGTTCGGATTCGCCGACGTATTTGTTGAGCAGTTCCGGGCCCTTGACGGACAGGAACACGCCTTTAACGCGGGTTTCGGCCGGACTGATCGAGCCGTCGCCGTTCGTATCGTAACCACCCTCGCACAGGGCGTTCGCCACAGCCTTGGCAATCATCGTCTTGCCGTTGCCGGGCGGGCCGTACAGCAGCACGCCCTTCGGCGGCTTCAAATCGTAGCGCTCAAACAGCGCACGATGCTGGAACGGCAGTTGGACGGCGTCCCTGATACGACCAATCTCACTATCCAAGCCGCCGATGTCGGCGAACGTGACGTCCGGGGTCTCCTCCAGCACCAGATCCTTGTCGCCCTCGGCGGGCAGCGCTTCGATGGCGAGGCGGACGGACGGATCGACGATAATGCGGTCGCCCTGATTGATGCCCGCATACGCGAGCGCGCCGGAACGGCGGATGAGCACGGGATTGCCGGAGGCGTCGGTAACGATCAGTCGACCGTCGTCAAGTACCTGCTTGACACTGCGAATCTGGCCCACGGTGTCGGCGTCGCGCTGCTCGACCAGCACGAGCTTCTCGTTGAGCATCACGGTGGCCCCGGCGGTCAGGCGGGCGGCGTTGACGTTGGAGGCCACAGGCACCACCATGCGGCGGGTGCCGGAAATGACTTCGGCCGACGCGTGCTGAATGCCGTCTTCATCGGTGCGGGTGGAATCAACCTTGACCATGGTGGCGAAGGTGAGCGGCGGCTGCGCAAATTGGGCGAGCTGGGATTTCGCCTTGGTCAGTTCCTTGCCGGCGCGGTTCAGCGCTTCGGCGAGCGCATGGTTCTTGGCCATCAGGCGATCGTTCAGCGCGGCGAGATCTTCGGTGTCGCTCATGCGGGTTCTTCGCTTCCCTTCTATCCGGGATTGTCGGCAACTTAGGCAGTCGGCAGACCCTATTCGTTGCCGTCGGCGGATTTCCTGTTACGTATCACAGTACGCACTTTTCGCACCACGAACCATACGATGACCACAATCACGGCCGCAATGACCACGTCCTCGAACACGCCGAGCGCGCCTTGAATCGAGCACCACTGGTCGCCGAGTAGGTAACCGGCGGAAACGAGGATGGTGTTCCACACGGCCGAGCCGAGCAGGGTCCAGCCGGTGAAGTGCAGGAAGTTCATGCGGTTGAATCCGGCGGGAATCGAAATCAGCGAGCGTACCACGGGAATCACGCGGCCGATGAGCACCGACCATGTGCCGTATTGGGTGAACCAGTCGTTGGCTTTGCTCACTTCTTTGCGGCTGACGCCGGGGATTTTGTCTGCCGCGAGATTGATGCGATGCAGGCCCACCCAGCGGGAGATGCCGTACAAGGTCCAGGCACCCAGTACGGAGCCGATGGTGGCCCAGATGATTGCGCCCGGCAAACTCAAGGTGCCGCGTGCGGCGGTGAAGCCGGCGAGCGGAAGGATGACTTCGGACGGGATGGGCGGGAAGATGGATTCAAGGGCGATGGCCAAGGCCACGCCGATACCGCCGATGGTTTCCATCAGCATGATCAGCCAGTCGGTGATGGTGCCGATCAGGCCGGGTTCGGTGGTGGTGCAGATGGGCGTAGGGTCGGTCGCAAGAATAGTGGCGGCTGCCATGGAAAAACTCATAGAGGGCATTGTCCCAAGGTTTTCCAAGAATCAGAAGCATGACGCAAGAAGATGTGCATTTTATTGACAAGTCCGCCGAGAGCGAAGTTGGGAGCCCGACTGGTTCTGCGGTTTCTGTGCCGACGCTGAGCAAGCCCGGCCTGCTGGTTATGGATGTGGACTCCACGCTCATTGACGAAGAGGTTATCGACGAGTTGGGCGTGGTGGCTGGCTGCGGTGAGGAGATTGCCGGAGTGACCGCACGCGCCATGCGCGGTGAACTGGAGTTCTGCGATGCGCTGCGCGCACGAGTGGCCCTGTTGGAGGGCCTGCCGATCTCCGTGTTCGACACGGTGCATGACAAGCTGCATTTCACCAAGGGTGCGCTGGAGCTTATCGACACGCTGCATGAACACGGTTGGAAGATCGGCGTGGTGTCCGGCGGCTTCCATGAAGTGGTCGATATGCTGGCGGCCGAAGGCCATATCGACTATTGGATCGCCAACCGGCTTGAGGTTGCCGATGGGTGCTTGACCGGCAAGGTGCTCGGCGAAATCGTGAGCAAGACTGTGAAGTTGCACGCCTTGCAGACATGGGCGGACCGTTTGGGTATTCCGATGAGCCAGACCGTGGCTGTGGGCGATGGCGCCAACGATATTCCGATGATTCAGGCCGCCGGTCTGGGTCTCGCGTTCTGTGCCAAGCCAAAGACCCAGCTCGCCGCCGACAAAGCCATCAACGACCGCGACCTAACCCACGTACTCGATTACCTGCGCCGGTAAAATTTTACCGACCTCGGCTCCGGCACTTATAGTTGAGCCATGACTACTTCAGGCGCAGAACAGTTGACGCTTGCGGGGCTGGCTCCCCGCATGCGGCGTAAACGTGCGCCTGCGGAGCATACGCCGGCCGAGCAGCATCCCATAGCGCAAGTCGTGCTGGATGTGCAGGCGCTCCACCTCGGTCAGACATTCGATTACTTCATTGATGAAAAAGACAGCGAGGCCGCACAACCGGGTGTGCTGGTGCGCGTGCGGTTTGGCGGTCAGAGGGTCAGCGGTGTGATTTGGGCACGCACCGATACCAGTGATACGCCGCGCTCTTCGATTCGCTATATCGAGCGAGTGCTAAGCCCCGATGTACTGGTTCCCGCTTCGATGCGCGAGGATATCGGTCTGGTTGTCAAAGCCTATGGCGGCACACGGGCCAATATTCTGCGTTTCGCCGTGCCACCGCGCGTGGCCAAGGTGGAAACCGAGCAGCGGTTGGCCGCGTCGTTCCGTCGGCCGGTCGGCGGCTCATTGCTGGATAATACGCAAGGCGGTTTTGCCGGGCGTGGCACCAATCCCGATGGGACCAAACCTGCTGGCTCTACCTTTGCCGTTGCTAGCACCGTTTCGGAGGGAGCTGCGCAGGGGTATCGTCGCCTGACCGCCAATTACGCCGATGTCAATGTGCTTCATAACGCGCTTACCGGTCAACGTTTCCAATCTTTTGTGTTTGATCCGTTGCCCGGTGCACAGGAGTGGCAACGAAACATGGCATGGATGGTGGCCACTGCGTTGAGTGCCGGTAAGGCTGCCGTAGTTGAATTGCCCACCATGCGCGAGGTCGAAGACCTGATGCCTATGCTACGCAATTATGGACTCAAACCATTTGCCCCGGCTCCAACCGGCGGATGGATGGGCGATGTCGCCGTGCTCAATGCGGAGACCATGCCTGCGTCCGACCGGTACCGCACGTATCTGGCTGTGGCGTTGGGCCAGGTGAAGGTGGTGATCGGCACCCGCGCGGTGATGTATGCGCCGGTTGAAGGCCCGGCACTGTTCGCCATTCTGGAGGATGCCGCCTATCAGAACATGGACGGTATGATGCCGTATCCACAGGCTCGCGGCGTGATGCGGTTGCGCGCCAAGTCCCATGGCGGCGTGTTTGTGGCCATGGCCAATGCGCGCACTCCGCAAAGTCAGTGGGAAAACACCGGTCCGGGTACGGTGGAAACTCCGGTGAGCGGCTATTCCACCGCGATTCATCCGCTCGCCTCGCCGCTGAAGGATGCGACGCCTTGGGTGCGTTGGCTCAATCGCGATGAGCTTGCGCGTCTCGCTGACCCGTCCATCGGGGCGCGCGTGCCGCATACGGCCGTCCGCGTGCTATCTAAGGCTTTGGAAAGTGGCCCCGTGCTGCTATCCATTCCGCAAGACAATGTCAGTGAGACCTTGAGCTGTGCGAAATGCCATCGTCAGGTGCGTTGTGCCAAGTGTTCCGGACCGTTGCAACTGCCGGCCGACCGCCGGGACTCCACACCGCGATGCCGCTGGTGTGGGGCTGCCGCCATCAACTGGAAGTGCCCGGGCTGTGGACATGAACGTATGCGCGTGGTGCGTGTGGGGGCTGCCGGCACTGCGGCGGAGCTGGCCGGATTGTTCCGTGGCGTGCCAGTAGTTTTGTCCAGCAAGACGCAGGGTCTGGTGCGCGATGTAGCTTGCCAGCCGATGATTGTCATCGCCACTCCCGGTTTCGAACCGCGCGTGCGTCCGGTCAGTGCCGAGCAGGGATCGGCTGGTCATGAGTATCGTGCCGTGGCCGTGCTCGACGCTTGGACCAGCTTGTATGCGTTAGGCGTGGATGCTCGCTTGGATACATTGACCGCGTGGATGCGTGCGGTGTCATTGTGCGCGCCACGTTCCCGTGGCGGCCAGGCGTTGATTCTCGGCGAAACCGACCCGGCCATCGCCCAATCGCTGATGCTCTGGGATTCGAGGATTCTTGCAGCCAAGGATCTCGAGGAGCGTGTGGAGACCGGTATGCCGCCGGCCGTAGCCGCCGCCTGCGTGTGGGGCCGCCGTGATGCGGTGATGACGCTGATGCAGCGTATCGGCGCCCTGGGCGGCGATTGGACGGTCTGCGGCGAGCTGCCCGGCATGTTGGGCCCGGTGCCGATTGCGCAACCGGACACGGTTGATGCCAGGGAGCTCGAAGCCACGGCCGACCGGGTGAAGGCAGTAATCCGTGTGCCACAGAGTCGGCGGGCCGAACTGGCGGCCCGACTGCACCGGGAAACCGCTCGTCATGTGGCGTCCCGCGAGCCCGGCGAGCTTCGCTTCCGAGTAGATCCCAAAGATCTGATCTAATCGTCTCCAACACGTGAAACGATGATTACAGAACGAACATCGCTATAAGGAGGACACCATGAAGGGTTGGCCCGGAGAGCCGGATATGGATTACGACGTGCTGGTCGCGGACGGCGAGGCCGCCGCGAACGCCTGCAAGCCGATCACCGACGTGATCTTCGATTTCGGCAACGTGCTGATTTACTGGGATCCGGCGGCCGTGCTCATCCCCCGCTACAGCCAGAAGACCATCGACGAATTCCTCGACAACGACATCTCCGGCTTCTACGATGTCAACGACCTGATGGACGGCGGCACCAGCACTGACGAGGCCATCGCCATCATGCGCCGTGACAAGGGCGATAAGTGGGCGGACATCCTCGACTACTACATCAAGAACTTCCGCGACTCTCTGACCGGCATCGTGCCGGGCGCGCGCGTGCTGGTCAATGATCTGAAGGCCGCCGGTATTGGCGTGTGGGGCCTGAGCAACTGGGAATCCAGCCTTTTCCACGTGGCCGAGGAACAGTGCGATATTCTGCAGCAGCTTGATGGCAAGCTCGTCTCCGGTTTCGTCAAGCTGCGCAAGCCGCACAAGGAAATCTACGAGGCCGCGCTCAATCAGTTCGGTATCAAGGCCGATGGCGCGTTGTTCATCGACGATAAAGCCATGAACATCGTCGGTTCGAATGCGGCCGGTATCCGTGGCGTGCGTTTCCAGGATCCGGTCAAGCTGCGTGAACTGCTCATCGCCAATGGCGTGAACATTCCGGCCGTGCAGTGAGCATCGACGTTTCAGGGAGGACCATGCTCAAACTCGTGTTCGCCGGCACCCCCGATGTAGCGGTGCCCTCGCTCAAGGCCTTTGCCGCCGACCCACGTTTTGATGTGGTCGGCGTCATTACCCGCCCCGATGCGCCTACCGGTCGCGGCCGCAAGCTCACGCCCAGCCCGGTCAAGGCGACGGCTCTGGAGCTCGGGTTGCCCGTCATCGATCTCAAACCCCGCTCCCCCGAATTCATGGAAGCGCTGAACGACCTGCACGCGGATATCGCCGCGGTCATCGCCTATGGCAACATCCTGCCTAAGAACGTACTCGACGCAGTGCCCATGGGCTGGTACAACCTGCATTTCTCCAACCTGCCAAAGTGGCGTGGCGCCGCTCCCGCCCAGCGTGCGATTTGGACGGGCGACCCGACCACCGGCGCCGACGTGTTCAAGGTCGGCGAGGGTTTGGACGATGGCCCGATCGTCGCTTCCCTGACCATCGAGCTGACCGGCCGTGAGACCTCCGGCGAACTCCTCGACCGTCTGTCCGAGGAAGGCGCGCCCATGTATGTGGATGCCTTGGCCGCCGTGGGTGAGGGCACTGCCACATTCACCGCGCAACCGGCCGAAGGCCTGGAATACGCGCACAAAATCACGGTGGAAGATGCTCGTATCAGCTGGACGGACGAGGCCGAGGCCATCGACCGTCAGGTTCGCGCCTGCACGCCACATCCTGGGGCATGGACCGAACTGTTTGCGGAAGGGCCAATCGCCGATAATGACGAGCCGGCCGCCAAACCCCTCACCCTGCATATCCTCGCCGCGCAACCGGCCGACCAGTCCAATCCCAACACTCCGGCCGAGCTTCAGCCCGGCGAGCTGAAGGTGGGCAAGAAGAACGTGTGGGTTGGTACCGGCAGCACGCCGCTGGAACTCACCCAAGTCAAGGCGCAGGGCAAGAAGGCCATGCGTGCCGCCGACTGGGCCCGAGGCGCGCGCCTCTCCCCCGCCGCCTGCGTGCGATAACAAGCAATATCGCTCCCGCCCGGAAGCACAGCAAAAAGCCCGGCATCTTCGCGAGGAAGATACCGGGCTTTTCAGCTATGCAATCGGCGATCAGTTGAGACCGGAGAGCTTGTTGATCAGCTCCGGGTCACGCGTCGCACCCTTGTCGGCCGAGCGGGCGAAGGCGGCGTACGCCTTCAGCGCCTGGGAGACGTGACGGTTGCGGTGAGCCACGTAGCCGTCGCCAGCCTCAAGCTCGCGACGACGCTCGTCCAGCTGCTCGTCAGTCAGTTCGACGTTCACGGAACGGGCTTCGATATCGATATCGATGATGTCACCGTTCTTGATGAGCGCCACCGGGCCCTTGTTGGCAGCCTCAGGCGCCATGTGGCCGATGGCCAGACCGGAGGAACCGCCGGAGTAGCGACCGTCGGTGAGCATGGCGACCTGCTTGCCGATGTCCTTGCCCTTGACGAAGGAGGTCGGGTACAGCATTTCCTGCATGCCCGGGCCACCCTTCGGGCCTTCGTAACGAATCACAAGCGCCATGCCGGGCTTCAGGGTGTCGTTCAGAATGACCTCGATGGCCTGCTCCTGGGAGTCGACCACCAGAGCCGGTCCACGGAACTTCCAGATCTCCGGCGGAACACCGGCGGTCTTGACCACGCAGCCGTCGGGGGCCAGGTTGCCACGCAGCACGGCGAGGCCGCCTTCGTGAATCTCCGGGTGGTTGATGTCGTGGATGGCGCCGTTGGCGCGGTCACGGTCGAGCGAGTCGAACAGGGTGGTGTGCGTCCACGGCTCCGGGGAGATGATGTGGCCAGGAGCGGCCTTGTACATCTGCTGGGCTTCCTCGGTGCAGGTCGGGCGCATGATGTCCCAATCGGCCAGCTTGGCTTCCAGCGTCGGGTAGTCGATGGAGTGCACGTTGGTGTGCAGCTTGCCGGCGCGGTCGAGCTCGCCGAGGATGCCGGTGATGCCGCCGGCGCGGTGCACGTCGGAAATCTCCCACTTGCCGGACGGCGAGGCCTTGCAGATGCACGGCACGGTGTGGGAAATACGCTCGATGTCGTCCAAGGTGAAGTCCACGTCGGCGGACTGGGCCATGGCGAGGATGTGCAGCACGGTGTTGGTGGAACCGCCCATGGCCACATCCATGGTCATGGCGTTCTCGAAGGCTTCCTTGGTGGCGATGGAGCGCGGCAGCACGGAATCGTCGGAATCGTCGTAGTACTGGTGGGCGATCTTGACGACCTGCTTGGCGGCACGCTCGAACAGGTCCTTGCGGTAGGAGTGTGAGGCGAGGATGGTGCCGTTGCCGGGCAGGGCCAGGCCGATGGCCTCGGTCAGGCAGTTCATCGAGTTGGCGGTGAACATGCCGGCGCAGGAGCCGCAGGTCGGGCAGACGGTCTTCTCATAGTTGAGCAGTTCCTCATCGGAGACGCTGTCATCGGCGGTGGCGTACATCACGTCGATAAGGTCGGTGCTCTTGACGGTGCCGTCGGCGAGCACCGTGGTGCCGGCCTCCATCGGGCCACCGGAGACGAACACGGTCGGGATGTTGAGGCGCAGGGCGGCCATCAGCATGCCCGGCACGACCTTGTCGCAGTTCGGGATGCAGATCAGGGCGTCGGCACAGTGCGCATTGCACTGGTATTCGACGGTGTCGGCGATGATGTCGCGGGAGGGCAGGGAGTAGAGCATGCCGGTGTGACCCATGGCGATGCCGTCGTCCACGGCCATCGTGTTGAACTCGCGCGGAATGCCGCCGGCTTCCTTGATAGCCTCGGAAACGATGCGGCCGACCTTGTTGAGGTGGACGTGGCCGGGCAGGAACTCATCGAACGAGTTGGCGATGGCGATGATGGGCTTCTTGCCCATGTCGTCTCCGCTGACGCCTGCAGCACGGTAGAGGGCTCGGGCGCCTGCAAAGACACGCCCTGACATAATTTTTGCAGATCGCATTTCAGTCATGGTTCTATTCAAGCCCTTGTGAGGGACACGCCACTTGTCAAGAGTCGAATAATGGAATTTGCAAAAGCGTAACGTTTCTCACACATATTTTTGGAATACATTCCTCCACTGGAAGTCTGGCGGAGGTCCGGCAGAAGTCCCCCCAAACGGCTACACTTGCTTCGGTTGAGATAGATTTTCCAATGTCTGGAGATAAGAACAATGGCTTTTGGTACTGACCCGACACCCGACGGTCTTGCGAACCCGCCGATCGACGACCTGATGAAGCACGCCGATTCCAAGTACGCGCTGGCCATTTTCGCCGCCAAGCGCGCACGCCAGATCAACTCCTACTTCACGCAGCTCAACGAGGGCCTGCTGCAAAACATCGGCCCGCTGGTCGAATACCAGAACAATGAGAAGCCCCTGTCCATCGCCTTCCGCGAAATCGACGAGGGCCTGCTTGAGGAGACCTTGGGCGAGGACGACGCCAACGAGGGCAACTGATCGATTCCGACAATTCGTTTGGATTGTTTGGACAGTTCGTCGCCGAATGATGGTGTGAGAGTTCTCTCACAACTGATTTTGAGCGACACGCTTGCCTGAGCTATCGCAATCGGCTATAACTCAACATCAGGAGCGAACAAGACGTAAGGCTCGCGCCACCGCGCTGGTTGGCACGAGCCTTTATTTATGCCCGCTTCCGCAGTGACAAGTAAAAATTGACACCGTATCATTGTGCCTCGCATCCCGCGGGGCGATAAGTCCTGAAGAAAGGGATGATATGACAGAAGAACATCGGCTTATTTCCGCCGAATCCGTGACCGAAGGCCACCCTGACAAGGTCTGCGATCAAATCTCCGACGCCATTCTTGATGATTTGCTGGCCCAGGATTCGTCCAGCCATGTGGCCGTGGAGACCTCCGCCGCCACCGGCGTGTTCCTGGTCTTCGGCGAAGTCACGTCCAAGGGGTACTGCGACGTGCAGTCCAAGGTCCGCGAAACCTTGCGCAACATCGGCTACACCTCCTCCGAAGTCGGCCTTGACGCCGATTCCTGCGGCGTGGTCGTGGCCATCACCGAGCAGAGCGCCGAAATCAACCAAGGCGTTGCCCGTCTGACTGGCGATCAGGAGACCGCCGCCAGCCGCGAAGAGCGTTACGAAGCACAGGGTGCCGGCGATCAGGGCGTGATGTTTGGCTACGCCACCGACGAGACCCCGACGCTGATGCCGCTTCCGATCTACTTGGCACATCGCCTCGCCTTCCGTCTGACCGAGGTTCGTAAGTCCGGCGAAGTGCCGCACCTGCGCCCGGACGGCAAGACCCAGGTGACCATTGAGTATGACGATAACGATAAGCCCGTTCGTCTGGACACCGTGCTGATCTCCACTCAGCACGATCCTGAGGTTACGCAGGATTGGCTTGCTGTTGAGCTGAAGAAGCACGTGATTGACCCGGTGCTTGATGAGGTGCTGGGTTCCAAGGTGCCGCATGACAACTACCGCCAGCTGGTCAACCCGACTGGTTCGTTCATCCTGGGCGGCCCGGCGGCCGACGCCGGTCTGACCGGCCGCAAGATCATCGTCGACACCTACGGTGGCGCTGCCCACCACGGCGGTGGCGCGTTCTCCGGCAAGGACCCGTCCAAGGTCGATCGTTCCGCCGCGTACGCCACCCGTTGGGTTGCGAAGAACATCGTGGCTGCCGGCCTGGCCCACAAGGTCGAGATCCAAATCGCCTACGCTATTGGTGTTGCCGACCCGGTATCCGTCAACGTGGAGACCTTCGGCACCGAGCAAGGCGTGACGCGCGGCCAGATCGCCGCCGCCGTGCGCAAGGTCTTCGACCTGCGCCCCGCCGCCATCATCGACGAGCTCGACCTGAAGCGCCCGATCTACTTGAAGACCGCCGCTTACGGCCATTTCGGCCGCACAGACGTTGAGTTCCCGTGGGAGAAGACCGACAAGGTCGAGGAGCTCAAGGCCGCGATTGCTGCGGAGTGAGGTGCTCTAATTAGGGCAGATAGACCATAAGAATAGGGTGCTTTCCGCTGTTGATGGAGGAAAGCACCCTATCTGTTTTTTCGCAGTGTCCTACGAATCTGTTCTTATTTCAATCCACGCACCCCAGTGGGGTGCGACACATGCACAACGTAAGCATACCGCGATGTACAAAGAATGGTCTCACTGCTTGGCGTTAAGGCCACTTCTATTAACGAACATGAAACTCTGGCATGTCGACTAAATTTCCATTTCATTGACTCTCCTATTTTGAAAAAACTGCATTAGTGAGGTTTTTTCAAAATAGGAGCGCTCATACAGACTCCTGTCTAGTTCGAGCGGATAGTTGACGTATGTCTCGGGGCACAAAAAAGAGTGGCCCCGCTGCTCAATCAGCAGCAAGACCACCCTCAGCGAGCAGGCGGAATCAGAACCTTAGCTCAGCCGCCCATCAGCATCACGCCTTAACAACCTCTACGCTCAGCTCGGCGCCTTCCTTCACCTCGAAGGAGGTCGCCAGCGTCTCGTGGGCGATCAGGTCGCGGAACTGCTCGACCTTGGCCACGTCGTCAGCAGGCACGGTCAGCACCAGCGAGATACGGTCCGCGATGTCCAGATCGGCAGCCTTACGTGCGTCCTGCACAGAACGAATCACATCGCGGGCGTAGCCCTCGGCCAGCAAATCGGCATCCAGCGCGGTGTCGAGGATCACGAAACCACCGGTCGGCAGCGCGGCGGAGACCGAAGCGGCGGCCTCGGTGGCGTTCTCCTCTTCCACGCGGTTGATGAGCTCGTACTCGCCTTCGACCAGTTCCAAATCGCCGGACGGCGTGGAAACCACCGGAGCGCCGGAAGCGTTTACGCTCCAGTCGCCGGACTTGGAGGCCTTGATGGCGAACTGCACCTGCTTGCCCAGACGCGGGCCGGCAGCGCGAGCGTTCACGCGCAGCTCGTGCATGATCTTCAGACCTTGGGAACCGGCGTCCTCCATCGTGCAGAATTCGATGTCCTTGACGTTGAGCTCAGACTTCAGCAACTCGCCGTAGGCCTTGACGGCGTCCACATCCTCGGCCACCACAGTGAGCTTGGCAAGCGGCTGACGCACGCGGACCTTGGCGGACTTGCGCAGGGACAGAGTGCCGGAAACGACCTCGCGGACCTTCTCCATCGCGGCAACCAAAGCCGAATCGTCAACCAGCACGCGACCAAGTTCGGTATCCGCACCGGTCTTCTCGTCCGCCACATACGGCCAGTCGGCCAGATGCACGGACTCGCCACCGGTCAGGCCGCGCCACACGGACTCGGCTTCCATCGGAGCAAGCGGTGCAAGTACACGCATGAACGCCTCAAGCACGGTGTACAGCGTATTGAACGCGTTGGCATCCTCGTTCCAGAAGCGGTCACGGGTGTTGCGGATGTACCAGTTGGTGAGCACGTCGATGAAGTCGGAGACCGCATCGCAGGCGTCGGAAATCGCGAACTCGTTCAGCGACTTCTCCACACGCTCCACCAGACGGCGGGTGCGAGCCAGCAGATAGCGATCCATCTGCGGCAGACCAGCGACCTCATCAGCACGCAGCTGGCGGGCGTCGAATCCAGCGCCACCGTTGGCCGCGTTGGCGTACAGCGTGAAGAAGTAGTAGGAGCTCCACACCGGCAGCATGACTTGGCGCACGGTGTCGCGAATGCCTTCGGCGGTGACGATCAGGTTGCCGCCGCGCAGAATCGGCGAAGACATGAGGAACCAGCGCATGGCGTCGGAACCGTACCTGTCGAACACGCCGTTCACGTCCGGGTAGTTGCGCAGGTGCTTGGACATCTTCTGGCCGTCGGAGCCGAGCACGATGCCGTGGCAGATCACGTTCTTGAACGCCGGGCGGTCGAACAGGGCGGTCGCCATGACGTGCAGCAGGTAGAACCAGCCACGGGTCTGTCCGATGTATTCGACGATGTAGTCGGCCGGGAAGTGCTGCTCGAACTTCTCCTTGTTCTCGAACGGGTAGTGGAACTGCGCGAACGACATGGAACCGGACTCGAACCAGCAGTCGAGCACATCGGAAATACGGTGCATGTGCGACTTGCCGGTCGGGTCGTCCGGGTTGACGCGGACCAGGTTGTCAATCCACGGACGGTGCATGTTGATGTTGCCGTCCCTGTCGCGCGGGTAGTCGCCGAAGTCGGCCTTGAGTTCTTCGAGAGAACCGTAGACGTCCACACGCGGGTACTTCGGATCGTCACTCACCCACACCGGAATCGGGGAACCCCAGAAACGGTTGCGGGAGATGGACCAGTCGCGCGCGTTGGCGAGCCACTTGCCGAACTGGCCGTCCTTGACGTTGCCCGGGATCCAGTTGATCTGCTGGTTCAATTCCAGTAGACGCGGCTTGATCTTGGTCACGGACACGAACCAGGAGGACACCGGCTTGTAAATCAGCGGGGTGGCGCAGCGCCAGCAGTGCGGGTAGGAGTGCACGTAGCTCTTCTCCTGAAAGAGGATCGCGCGCTGGTCTTCGGGAATCTCGGCGAGTGGGCCGTCGCCGGCACGCAGGTTGCGCAGGATCGGCTTGTTCGCGTCGAACACGTACATGCCCTCGTACTCGGGGCACTGGGAGGTGAAACGGCAGCCGGCGTCGAGCACATCCGTGCTCTTGACTCCGTGCGCGTTCAGCGTGTTCATATCGTCTTCACCGTAGGGAGCCTGGTGAACCAGACCGGTACCTTCGACAGTGTCGACGTAGTCGGCGGTGAAGATCGTGTAGCCGTTCGGGCCGGGCACGTTGCCTTCGGTCTCGGCCTTCTGACCTGCGAAGTACGGGAAGACCGGATAGTAGCGACGACCAGCCAGCTCGGAGCCCTTGAGCTCGCGCACGACCTCGTAGTTCTCGCCGAGTTCCTTCTCGTAGTGCGGCAGCAGCGGCTTGCCGAAGTAGAACTTCTTGCCGGCGAACCTGCCTTCGGTGGGGCGCACCTCGACATAATCAATGTCAGCACCGACCACGATGGCGAAGTTGGTGGGAACGGTCCACGGGGTGGTGGTCCAGAAGACGGCGTAGGCGTCGTCTTCATCGCGCATCTTCACGGCCACGGACACGGTGGAGTCCTGACGATTCTGGTACACGTCAGCGTCCATGCGCAGCTCGTGCGCGCTCAGCGGTGTGCGGTCCTTCGGGCAATATGGCAGCACACGGTAGCCCTGGTAGGCCAGGCCCTTGTCGTAGAGCTGCTTGAAGGCCCACATCACGGACTCCATGTACGGGATGTTCAGGGTCTTGTAGCCGTGCTCGAAGTCCACCCAACGGGCCTGACGATGCACGTAGTTCTGCCATTCGTTGGTGTACTTCAGCACGGAGGCGCGGCAGGCGTCGTTGAACTTGTCGATGCCCATCTTCTCGATCTGGTCGACCGAGTCGATGCCGAGCTCCTTCTGCGCCTCAAGCTCGGCGGGCAGGCCGTGGGTATCCCAGCCGAACACGCGGTTGACCTTGCGGCCCTGCATAGTCTGGTAGCGCGGGATCACGTCCTTGGCGTAGCCGGTCAGCAGGTGGCCGTAGTGCG
Organism: Bifidobacterium sp. 2450; assembly: GCF_041900695.1. Taxonomy (NCBI): domain Bacteria; kingdom Bacillati; phylum Actinomycetota; class Actinomycetes; order Bifidobacteriales; family Bifidobacteriaceae; genus Bifidobacterium; species Bifidobacterium sp. 2450. The sequence continues at coordinate 62,430 of NZ_JBHEEA010000001.1, read as the reverse complement.
GCAGACCGTTCGCAAAAGGCGGGCCATCGAAGAACACGAATTCGTTCTGGCTGTGGTCGCCGGAAGGGTTGCGTTCAACGGACTTCTGGAAAGTGTCGTCCTTGTCCCAGTAGTCGAGAACGGTCTCCTCCATGTCGGGGAAGCTGGGGTTCGGCGCGACGTGCGCGGTCTCGCCGCCCTCGTTCGCCTTGGGATATACGTTTTCGCTCACCGTAAATCTCCTGTTAGTACTGTGCACTGGTCCTACAGGAGCGTCATTGATGGCGATTGCCGGGCGCCGACGTGTGCCGGCTGGGTTCACGAATGTCACGCACCGAACCGTGGGGCCGATTGCGTCAATCGCCTCGCAGCCGGAACTGACTGTGTTCCGCCCGGAACAGCCATGTTTGCCGTTCCTGCCTACGAGGACGATGACGGGCGCTGGTATGCGCTCCGCACCGCGGTACCACCTCGCTTATCGCACCAGTTGCGCCGCTCCGAACTGTTGCACTCGGAGCCGCGAGCCTGCGCGACCGCTTGTGTTCGGCTGTCTCGGGCCGATCCCGTCGGTTCTACTGGGCGATTGCCGCCGTTCTTCCGAAGACTCCCCGCTGATAACGGATCACCGCCTCACAACGGTGCATATCGTAACACGCCACGCGGTCAAATCGATGGGAATGTTCATCAGGAATGTTCATTTTTTTCTCATTTTTGTATTCATCGCGTGCACCATTGTCAGCAAACACGCTAGGCTCCTTTACCGGCGATATTGCAATCTGGTTCAGGGGCGGCTCCCGTATGGGCCGGAGAAAGGATTATTGAGGAATGACGTACGATTTCACGTCGATTATGAACAGGCACGGCAAGGATGCGATTGCGGTCGATGGGTTGGGAACCGACCTAGGTTTCGCTCCCGACCCGCCGAAGGACGGATTTGACGTGATTCCGATGTGGGTGGCGGACATGAACTTCCCGACCGTGCCCACCATTCCGCAGGCCATCATCGAACGGGCGAAGCATCCCGCCTACGGGTACTTCTCCCCCACCGACGACTATTACAACTCCATTATCGACTGGCAATCCACGCGCAATGGGGTTACCGGATTGACCAGCGAGGCGATCGGCTATGAGAACGGGGTCTTGGGTGGCGTGATCAGTACGCTGACCGCGTTCGCCGCTCCTGGCGACAGCGTGCTCCTGCACAGCCCGACTTACATCGGGTTCACCATGTGCATCGAGAACAACGGCTATCGCATCGTCCACAGCCCGTTCAAGTTGGACGAGCACGGCGTATGGCGCATGGATTACGAGGATATGGATAAGAAACTCAAGGAGCATCACATCCATGTGGCCGTGTTCTGCAGCCCTCACAATCCTTGCGGGCGCGTGTGGGAGCGTTGGGAAATCGAGAAGGCCATGGAAGTGTACAAGGCCAACGATTGCGTGGTCATTTCCGACGAGATTTGGTCCGATTTGACTCTGGGGAATCACCAGCACATCCCCACCCAGTCGGTCAGCGAGGACGCACGCAATAGAACCGCGGCGTTCTACGCGCCCAGCAAGACCTTCAACCTCGCCGGGCTCGTGGGCAGCTACCACATTATCTATAACCCCATGCTGCGCGACCGGATCGTGGCCAAGGGCTCGAAGTCCCACTATAACGAGATGAACGTGCTTTCCATGCATGCGCTTATCGGTGCCTACAAGCCTGAGGGGCATGAGTGGCTCGACGAACTCAAAGAGGTGCTCACCGGCAATGTCGACTACGCCTATGACTACATCACCAAGCATTTCCAAGGGGTGAGTTTGGCCAAGCCAGAGGGTACCTACATGCTGCTGCTCGACTGCGAGCAGTGGTGTAAGGCCCATGGTTTGACTTTGGCGGAATTGGAGAAGCGCGGCTGGGATGTGGGCGTCGATTGGCAGGACGGCAGCATGTTCCAGGTTCCCTACAGCATCCGTGTCAACCTTGCGTTGCCCTTAAGCCGCATCAAGGAAGCCATGCGCCGCCTTGACCAATACGTATTCAACGCGTAAACGGCATGCATCCGCGATTGCGGTGTCCTGGAAAGACGAATGCCGCCAACGAGGTTGGTGCCCGTTGGCGGCATTCGTCATAGTGAAGCCGAGCCAATCTACCTTCTCACCGTTGCCCTGCTTGTCGGGCAGGTTCTTCAGTAGCATCGGCATATGTGTAGCTAACGAATGATGCTCCGACGTATTTTCATTGGGAACCGTAGGATTTGGGATAGCGACGGAATGCGTTACTCATGCACGACTAATCGTCGAGGCTGTCCACGCCGAGCTTCTCTTCCAGCTCGATGACAATGCGTTCGTGCATCTTTTCGTCGATCTTCACCGTGAACATGAAGACGAGAAGACTCAACACGATGAAGGCAAGCGGGATGTAGAGCGCGAAGGTCTCGAAGGTGCGCACGTTGGCGGCGGTCATGTCGGCGGCGGTGGCGGAGCCGACCATACCGGCGGCAACGGCCACGAAGCCGACGATGCCGTTGGACAGCGCGCCCGCGATCTTGTCGAGCATCGGACGCACGGAGAGGGTTACGGCCTCGTTGCGCTTGCCGGTCTTGAACTGGCCGTATTCGATGGAATCGGTCAGGGAGAGGATCGCGGTCATCTGGATGAACGTGCCAGGCAGGTAGAACAGAATCAACGCCACGATCACCACGGGCAGGCTGGTCGAATCGAGAATGAACAGCACATAGCCGATTACCATAAGTATCATGCCGCCGCAGAACAGGTATCGGCGCGGTATGCGGCGGTTCAGAGCCGGGTAGAGCGGCGCCATGACCAAGCCCGCGATCACGGGGACCACGCCAGTGATCGCGAAGGCATCCGGCAGGTTAAGCACGAACTTGAACAGATAGAACATCACGCCGTTGGTGGCCACATTCGCCACTGCATACAGCAGGTAGCTCAACGCCACCCACAGCAGCTGGTCATTTTTTGCGATAGCGGCGAACGCCTGCAGCGGGTTGCCGCTCTGATCTGCCTTGGAACGCAGGGCGCTTTCGTTTTCTTTGGTGCCGAACGCCACGGTCCATGCGGTCAGGATGCCGAGCAATGCGGTGATGATGCCGAATGCCGTCCAGCCCGACTGACTTTCGGCGCGAGCACCAGTGAACATGAAACTGAAAGTGGTCACGATTGGTACCACGACAATGGTGCTGCCGTTATAGCCAATCGAACCGGTGAACGTACCGAGCGCAGTATATACGCTGCGTTCGTGCGAGTCGGAGGAGATGGCGGGAATCATGCCCCAGTAGGAGATGTCACGCATCGAATAGAACACGTCGAGGACGATGAACACCACGACGAACAGCACGATGAACCAGGTCTGGTTCACGTTGACCAGCCCGAACAGACCGGTGTAGACCATGACGAGCAGCACGGCGGAGACCAAGCCGCCGATGAACTGCCACGGGCGGAACCGGCCGAAGCGGGTGTTGGTGTTGTCCACCAAGTTACCCAGTAACGGGTCCAGGAAGATCTCTGCGATACGGATTATCACGATAAGGCTTGTGATCAGTGCGATGAGTTTGGTGGCCAAGGCTTTCTCGACATTGACGAACAGCACGCTGGTCACGTAAACGACGAAATAGGTGCTCAGCGCGTTATAGAACGCCGACTGGCCTAGATTACCGAAAGCATAGGCGGCACGGCGCCTCAGAGCCTCTGCTTTGGTAGGACGATTTATCTGGCCGGATTCATCTCCGGCCGGATTCGGTGATTGGGATTCGCTCTCCGGCGACTGTGAAACGGACATTGACATCTCCTCCTTGGAGTCATTCTCGGTGAGGTCTTCTCCGACCTCGTTAGAGAGTGTACATCATTACCAAGATTTAATAATTTTTTTCACTAATTATTGTCAATAGAACCAACCTCAAAACCAATGTCACAGCACTCGCAAAAATCGCAGAATTCCAACGAATACACACCTCTATCACCATATGAATTATCGACAGCGCGACACACCGCCACAGAAAATACCTCCAGTAACTTGCGATTTGCACCATCAGGTTTTACCATAATCAGTAAAGAGTTTTACTCTCTGAATCGACAACGTGGTTATCAACTCAAGGAAAGCGGTTATGCAGCATCCCATCCCCACCACCATCGCATCATCTGATTGGCTCACCGATCCGACCGTATTCGCCGTCAACCGCGAACCAGCCCATTCCGACCATCGCTTCTACGATCACGTACCGCAGCCGAACGAAACGATGAGCCTCAAGCAAAACCTTGACGGCTTGTGGAATGTCGCCGTGACGACCGCCCCGGTTTTCGGCTTCCCCATGAACGATTCCGGCAACGCTGGATCTCCGGATTTCACCGCAACCGATTATGACGACACCGGTTTCAGCCGCATCGCCGTTCCCTCAACACTGGAAACCAAAGGTCTGCTGAACCATAAGTACGTCAATGTGCAATACCCCTGGGATGGCCACAGCGACCCCAAGGCTCCCAACATCCCCACCGATGGTCACGTAGCCATCTACCGCCGCACTTTCGAGACAAGCGCCCCCGTCGCCGCCGCTATCGAAAACAAGCGCCGCATCACGCTGACCTTCCACGGCGCCTCCACCGCCATCTACGTCTGGCTCAACGGCTCCTTCGTTGGCTACGCCGAGGACTCCTACACACCCAGCGAATTCGACGTCACCGAGGCACTGATTTCCGGAACCAATACACTGGCCGTGGCCTGCTATGAATACGCCACCGCAAGTTGGCTGGAAGATCAGGACTTCTGGCGCATGCACGGCTTATTCCGCTCCGTTGAACTCACCGCGCAACCCACGGTGCACATCGAAGACCTGCACATCACCGCCGATTTCGAGACGGCCACCCATGCCGGCACCATCGACGCCCATGCCGTGATCCGCAACATCGCCGACGCCAAGCAGCTCAGCGCCGTACTCATGGATGCCAACGGCACGCCGGTCTGGCAGGATTCCTATGCCATGTCCGACATCGTCGACCCCTCCGGCGCACCCTGCTGCGGCACCGCAGACACCGCGATCGACAGCACCGCCGTGCAATTCCGCGCGAATCTGACCAACATTCGCCCATGGAGCGCCGAAAAGCCCTACCTGTACACGCTGACGCTCACCGTGCGCACAGCAGACAACAGCATCATCGAAGTGGTGCCGCAACGTCTCGGCTTCCGCCATTTCGAAATCGTTGACGGCATTATGCGACTCAACGGCAAGCGCATCATCTTCCGCGGCGCCAACCGCCACGAGTTCGACGCGCGTTTGGGCCGTGCCATCACCGAGCAGGAGATGCTCACCGACATCATCACCTGCAAGCGCAACAATATCAACGCTATTCGCACCTCCCACTACCCGAATCAGACGCGATTCTACGAACTGTGCGATGAATACGGCCTGTACCTGATCGACGAGACGAACCTTGAGACCCACGGCAGCTGGACCATTCCCGGTGATGTGGAGACCCCTGAAACCGCCATTCCGGGCAGCAATCCCATCTGGGAAGGCCCTTGCGTGGACCGTATCGCCAGCATGATCGGGCGCGACCGCAATCATCCGAGCGTACTGATCTGGTCTCTGGGTAACGAATCGTACGCAGGCGAGGTGTTCCGCGCGATGTACCGCTTCGCTCACGCGGCCGACTCCACGCGACCCGTGCATTACGAAGGCGTGGTGCACGACCGCCCCTTTGACGACGTGACCGACATCGAGACTCGCATGTATGCCAAGCCCGCGGAAATCGAGGAATATCTGACCAATGATTCGAAGAAGCCCTATATCTCCTGCGAATATATGCACGCCATGGGCAATTCGGTCGGCGGAATGCATCTGTACACCGAGCTGGAGCGTTACCCGCATTATCAGGGCGGCTTTATCTGGGACTTCATCGATCAGGCCCTGTGGCAGCAGCTGGACGACGGCACCGAACACCTGACCCACGGTGGCGACTGGGACGATCGTCCCTGCGACTATGAGTTCGCCGGCGACGGCCTAGTCTTCGCCGACCACTCTCCCTCACCGAAGCTGCAAGAGGTCAAGCGTCTGTACGCTCCCGTGGTACTGACCGCAAGCGACCACGATGTGACCATCGAAAACCGCAATCTGTTCGTCTCCACCATTGATTTCGCGTTCACGGCGAAACTGCTGGCGGACGGCAATGCCATCTGGCAGGCCGACTACCGCTTTGATGTGCCCGCCGGCGAGACCCGCACCTTCCCGATTGACTTCCCGTCAGTGGACGCCGCTGGCGAAATCACCTATGAGGTCGATCAGTCGCTGGCAACGGCAACACCGTGGGCACCAGCCGGCTATGAACTGGCGTTCGGCCAATACACCGTTCAGTCAGTCGCGCCGGCTTCCGCCGGAACCGATTCGACCGCATCCGGCGCGGTTCCCTCCACGGCTGATTCCGATACTTCCGATACCGGTACAGTAACGGTTGGCCGCTGGAACATCGGCGTGGTCAGCGGTGACGGACGTACCGAAGCGTTGCTTTCACGCACGCAGGGCGGCATGGTGTCATTCAAGCGTGACGGTCGCGAAATGGTGTTGCGCCGTCCGGCGATCACCTGCTTCCGCCCGCTGACCGACAACGATCGCGGCAATGGCAGCGGCTTCGACCGCGTGCGCTGGTTCGGTGCCGGCCGTTATGCACGTATGGCGAATCAGCAGTTCTCGCAAACCGAGACTGGTGTCATCGCCGAATACACATATACGTTGGCCGAACCGGGCGAAACCCAAGTTGCCGTGCGCTATGAGGTGGATGCCGCCAGCGGACGTGTACATCTGACCGCCCGATATGCCGGTGCCACCGATGCGCCGACGCTGCCGGCATTCGGATTGGAATGGACACTTCCCAAGCAGTACGAGAACCTGCGCTTCTACGGCCTTGGCCCCGAGGAGACCTATCGCGACCGTCTGCACGGTGGCAAGCTCGGCATTTTCGAGCGCACCGCGGCCGAAGACAATGCACCGTATCTGGTGCCGCAGGAGACCGGCAACCATGAAGACGTGCGTTGGGCCGAAGTGCTTGACGCCCAAGGACACGGCATGCGTATCAGCCAGGCCGGCAGCGAACATTTCGCGGCGAGCCTGTTGCCGTACAGCTCGCTCATGCTGGAAGAGGCGACCCACCAGAACGAGTTGCCGCCGGTCCGTCACACGTTCCTGCGCCTGTTGGCCGCGCAAATGGGCGTGGGCGGCGACGATTCATGGGGCGCGCCCGTCCATGAGCAGTACCAGCTGCCCGCCGATCGCGCCTACACGCTCGACGTGAATCTGGAACTGTTCTAGCAGCGATAAAGAAGCTCCCTCTGACGGGGGAGCTTCTTTATCACACAGAGGGAGCTTCTTTATCGTGCTGGTACGAAACTGTCACGCACCACTAGGGTGGTGGAGATAAAGGTGTGGTGGTGCAGCGTGCGCCGACTGGAGATGGCCTCGGCAAGCATCGTAATCGCAGTATCGGCCAGCTCATTCTGGTCAATATCGTAACTGGTCAATGCCGGCGAAGTGTACTGGGCGATGGCCTGGTTATTGATACTGATCACACTGGTATCGCGAGGCACCAGCACTCCCGCAGCAGTAAACGCCTGCAGTACGCCGACTGCAATCGAGTCCGCAGCCACGATGAACGCATCCGGCATGTCATCTCGATGATCGTTAGCCGCTTTCTCCCCTAGAGTGCGCCCGGTGTCCACAGTGAACGCGCCTTGCGCGTAAATCAGGCCTTCCGCATCCAGCCCCAAACGCTCGGTCCAATTGCGGAATGCGGTTAATCGGCTGTCTTCCGGGTATTCGTGCAAACCCATCGTGAAGCCAGTACCGCCGATATAGCCGATGCGTCGTTTGCCCGAAGGCACCAACACATCCAATGCGTCCAAAATGGTTTGGCTTAAATCCGGTTGTACCGAATCGAACAGGCCGGGCGCAGGATTGATGTCGATGAATACGCCATAGGGCAATACCCGATGGAGTTTCAACAGTTCATCCGAAGAAAGTACGGACGGTCCGATGGAAATGAAACCGTCGAAATCACCGGCGTTGGCAGTCAGATCATCGATATGGGAAAACGACGTGAGTTCCATGTGCTGGGCTCTGGCATTGTCGCCGAGCACGGACCGCAGTTCATCGAAATAGGCGTCCGCCAGTTCTTCCTCGCGGGTGGCGTTGTCGAGTACGGCCACACGGCGTGGCAATGCGATACGGCGTGATCCGGTAGCGTAGCCAAGCTGCTCGCTGACCTCGATGATACGACGTCGCGTCTCCTCTTTGACGGACAATGTCGGGTCCCCATTGAGCAGCCGGGATACCGTGGCCTGCGAGAAGCCTGATTTCTGCGCGATCTCCTTCATCGTGACCATAGTTGAGCCTCCCCCGCCCCAATACGCAATACTACATAGTATTTCAGTAAATAACTTTACTACATAGTGTAACTCACGTCATGCGGGTATGACGCCGTATGGTTGCAGCATCGTCATACCCGCAGCACTGATGTGCACATGCATGTTTCATGGCCCTCCGATAATTATCGGGCAGGCGGGAATCCCCAGACCGTGGAGTCAATGCGCTGGATTTTCCCGGACTTGTCAAAGACAACGGTGATGTCCGGCTCAGTAAAACTGCTGGTCGAATCCCCGAATCGGTATGGATCACTCCAGCCGATAACGGCATGCATCATCACGGTCCGAGTTTTCGCGTCATAGGACTCATCGAGTACTCGATACTGTTATGCGTGGCCGTAGTCCCGCCCAGACCGCCGCCATTGCCTTGATGCATTTGCTGACAATACTTTGTAAAATCCGCGCCGAGAACATTCGACACTGCATAGCGCCTAAATGAACGCGTTAGGTCTGCACCAATTCACGGTCGGCAATACTCCACACTTCTCAGTAATCAATTCGCACCAAACCGCTCACGAATCTGAGCAGCAGTACCATAAGAGGCTTGCGCACCGAACCCAGTCGCGGCGTACGCGGAAACGTATGAGGCCAACTGCGCACTGTCCGCCAACGCATGACCCGAGGCAAGTCCGGCCAGAACCGTGCCCATAAAGGCATCTCCGCACCCGGTAGTGTCGATGGCCTCAACCGCAACTGGCGCAATACGATAGATATCATCACCATCGATGACTACCGAACCATCCCCGCCAAGCGTAATTACCGCCTGATTAAAGCCGAAGTCATGCATCTGCCGCGCCACATCAGACCAGTCCAGTCCATCCCAATCGTCATCGTCCGGCTCGGCAATGCCCAGCAGCTGTGCCATTTCATGTTCATTGACCAACAGAATGTCCGAAGCCTCGATAAGCTCAGCGGGCAGTTCAGCAACGAATGGCGAATCGTTGAGCAATACCTTGAGCCCGGCATCATGACAGAGGCGAGCGCATGCCGTGACCGTTTCCATCGGACTTTCCAAACACAGTCCCAGTACATCGGCTGAGGTCAGATTATCCCGCATCGATTGAATATACTCAACACTGACGTAAGCGTTAGAGCCGGGAGAATAAACAATCGTGTTCTCTCCTGCCGCGTCTACGGTGATGACCGTGGTCCCGCTGGCCCCATCCACGTGCCGAATATAACTGGTGTCCACACCGGTATCGTTCAATGCTTCAAGCAAAAAATCCGCATTAGCGTCGGAACCGAGCACACCAAACAATCGGACTTTGGCTCCAAGACGAGCGGCCGAAACAGCCTGATTCCCCGACTTGCCACCAGGAAGCACCCGCAACGGCCCTCCTAGCACTGTCTCCCCCGGTTTGGGCAGACGCTCGGTGGTGACGGTATAATCGGCATTCATCGAGCCAACGACGGACACGGCCCCATGAATGCAATCAAGAGAAACAAGCGTTTCATCCATAGCAGGCATGATATTCCCTTTCTGAATGATAGATGCTGCTGGTGCGGTAGTCTGTTCGATCAACATGCTCCGCACCAGCAGGCGCAATCAGACATTGCGTTTTGCCGTAAAACTCTTGCGAAATACGAACAGTACAATCATCGACAACACCGAAACCGCACACATAATCCAGAACATGTTGGAGGTCTGCGCTTCCACACCACTGCCAACACCGAACAGACCACCCTTGCCCATGGTGTCACTGGCCATGAGACTGGAGTATACGCCGACTCCGATAGAGGCCGAAGTGTTCATCATCAGATCGAGAATTCCTACGCCACGACCATTCTCCTCGACCGGCAACGCATCTGACGCAGCGTCGTAGATTGGCGTATATACAGCGGTAACACCAGCAATGAACAAGCAGGCAAGAAAAGTCAGCACTCCGAACCCACTCTTAATGAATATGGCAGATCCTGCGAAGCCGACAATCATGAGCACGATAGCGATAACCAGTGTGCGCATGCGTCCGAGTCTGTTGATTACTGGACCAGAAACGCATCCAACAATTGTGGCCACAATGTAGACCAATGTTAGACACAGCGAAACCGTGGTCAACGGCACGTTGTAGATTTGCTCACCAATCACGTTGTAAATCGGCACACAAGCAAAGTTGAAGAAGTACAGCACAAATTGCAGCAACAGAATGGACATATACGCACCATTGGTCACGAAAGAACGACCCAGGAACGGATTCTTGCCTTTCCAAATCCACAGCACAAACAGTACAGCGAATACAATCGAGGCAATAATCATGCCGACTCCGGGGAACGAGAAGTAAATGGCAATGAGCGCAGCAAATACCGCAAACAACAGAACGCCAATGGAATCTATCTTCTCGCCCTTGGCACTGATGTCTGGAGTGTTCTTAATCAGCAGAGGAATAAAGAACACAGATAACGCCGGCACAAGGAACAGGTACTTCCAATCGAAAGAGGTGATGAAGCCTCCCGCAAACACACCGATAGCAGCGGCCAAATAATACACAGCATTGTAAATGCCAATGTAGATGGCCTTTTCCTTGTCATTCAGATATTTGACTGTCATCACCAGGAACACAGAACCAGCAACTTGTGCACCAGCAACCTGAATCATACGTGCGATGAGCACGACCCAGAAGTTGAACGAGCCAAAGAACCCCAAAAAGCTACCGGCAACTAATGCAACTACGCCAAATAGCGTCATACGCTTCGGGGATATGAAGTCGCACAATGTGCCATACAGCATGCACACCACACCAAGAACGATGCCTGGTAGTGTGCTGATCAGTGAGGCACTTGATGACATGCCGAGCGAATCACCAATGTTTTGGAACACCAGATTGAATGCCTGAATCATCAGTGTTCCCAAAGTGAAAACAATCAGCAGTGCAGGCAGTGCTTTTTTGGTCTTTGCTCGGTTGGCTTCAAAATCATCAATGGAAGCAACCGACTGTATTTGTTCCGTCATTACAATTCTCCTTATTTTCCTTAGTGATTCAATCGACGGTGGCGGCAAGCTTCAGCAGTCGTTCCATGAATTGCGAAGTAAATCGTTCAGCATCTACGCCAAGAGCTACTTTGGTGTTCTTCGGCTGGCTCAATAATCTTGTCGGATCGCCGATGGTACGCCCAATGCTCGGGCCTTCAGTCTCGACCATAAGGTCAATCGGGAAAGTCGTAACTAGTGTCGGATCAAGGGCCACAGCAGCAGCCAATGGGTCATGCAGGTTGCATCCGCCCTGGAATGCAGGATCAGTTTCCTCACTGATATCGATGTAGTAATCAGTCATGTCGGCAAGAAATGCACCGGCCTTAGTGCCGACATCGCGTAGAGCCTGCGTATCTTTCTTGGTCATCAATGCCTGCATGGTCACATCAAGACCAATCATCGTGATGTCGGCCGAAGTGGAGAACATGCGATTAGAGGCCTTGGGATCCATGGAAATATTAGCTTCCATGTAGGGGTTGCAGTTGCCCGGCTGCGTCAGCGCCCCTCCCATCATGACGATGGTGAGCTTGTCAACAATATCGGGTGCTTTGACGAATGCGGCGTCAATATTGGTCGAGGGACCAGTTGGCACATAGACAAGCTCTTCTTTGCTGTACTTGCGAGCGGATTCGATAATGAAATCGACTGCCGACTTATCAGACACCTGACGTGTTGCCGTTGCAGGCACCTCAACATTGCCGGTGCCATTGCGACCGTGAAAAATGCCTGAACTGTCAGGCACCTCGAAAGAATCCGCATCACTGGGATGCGGCACACCCTTAAACACCGGGATATCTGGTCGTCCGTACATTTCCAGCAAATCCAAATCATTACGGATACCCGTTTCCAACAACACATTGCCATAGGTACCGGTAATACCAATCAGTTCCGCGTCTTCGGATCCAAGGATGTATGACAATGCCAAGGTGTCGTCAATGCCGGTATCCAAATCGAGAATGATCTTCTTCATGATGTTCCTTTCCATCAGCTTCCTTGCCGAAAAATCGGAGACGTCTTCCATGACCGTCTCCTCACGACCAAGCCGAGGCCTTGTCGCCGTCACAAGATTTAACGTTTTATCAAGTGATGGGAGTAATGATAAAACGTTAAATCATCGTTGTCAAAATATAGTCTTCTGCGTGTCACGCATACGGACAAAGAAGTAGTAGAAGCAGGAAAATACTGAAACAATCAGCCGGCGACGGCTGCGGAGGGGCCCTGCTTCACAGACCCGCGGTTGATGAACATCGTGGGCACGGAATGGGTGACGCCCTCATCCGAAGCACCAGAGCGAATACGGCACAGCAGCAAATCCACGCCCTGCCGCCCCATCAGCTCGGCCTGTTGGGAAACCACCGCGATACGCGGTGTCATCAAGGTGAACGCCGCAATGTCATCGAACGACACCAGCGACATATCCTCACCTATCGAAACCCCACGGTCGTGCAGCACACCAATCATCGTGAGCGCATCCGGCGAGTATGCGCACAGCATCGCGCTTACGCCGGCATCAAGCAACGACTCAACCGCTGCCGTACGCGATTCATAAGTGGAGTCGCAAGCGACTACCACGCCGTTACCCTCGATAAGCATATCCGACGCAACCGCACGGAATGCAGTCTCTCGTTCGTTGACGCTGAACGACCCTAATGAGGGATGCGACACATATCCCACGCAACGGTGTCCCAAACGTACCAATTCCTCTACCGCCTCGCGAATGCCCGTATACGGATTGGAAACCACAAACGGCACCGATTCGACGCCCGGCACACGCCGATCCACGAACACCAATGGCAAATTACGTTTAATCAACGACTGCACCCCGGGTGACTCCACACCTTGCGGCACCACGATCGCACCATCAATACGCTGCCCGAGCAGATTGCCAATAAACGCATCCTGGCGTTCCACTGTTTCTGCTGAAGTACCAATCAGCGTGGAATAGCCCCGGGCATACAACTCATCCTCCATTGACGAGACCAAATCGGCGAAATACGGATTGCGCAAATCAGGAACCAGCAAACCAACAGTCTTAGTATCCGACGAGCGCATGGAGCGAGCACGTTGATCGGGCACATACCCCATTTCCTCAACAGTTTTCAGCACCAACTGTCGCGTATCGATAGAAAAGCGGCCTTTATTGTGAAGTATTTGGGAGACGGCAGCAGCCGACACACCGGCACGTTGAGCGACATCCTTCAACGTCACGAACGCCATAGTCCCCTCCTTGCGGCCGATACATCGTCAAAACAACAATTCAAATGTACCCTTTTCACCGCCAATATTCGCAATCCTGCGCCAACACACGGCTCTCAACATAGAAAACCGCGCCCCCAACTACCGGATAAGAATTACTTCAACCCGATAATCGAGGTGCGGTTTTTGCAGGCGTACCGACTACTCCAGCTCCACCGCGCCGGTGTAGAGCTGATAGTACTCGCCCTTTTGCGCGATCAGCTCGTCATGCGAGCCACGCTCGATGATGTTGCCGTGGTCGAGCACCATGATCACGTCGGAGTTGCGTACGGTGGACAGACGATGGGCGATGACGAAGACCGTACGGCCCTTCATCAGGTTATCCATGCCGGCCTGCACGACTTCCTCGGTACGGGTATCGATGGAAGACGTGGCCTCATCGAGAATCAGCGCGGGCGGATCGGCCACCGCGGCGCGGGCGATGGAAATCAGCTGGCGCTGACCTTGGGACAGGCCGGATCCATCACCCTCAAGCACCGTGTTGTATCCCTCGGGCAGCATACGGATGAAGCTGTCCGCATTGACCAGACGCGCGGCCTCAATGCATTCCTCATCAGTGGCGTTCAGACGGCCATAACGAATGTTGTCCATCACGGTACCGGTGAACAGGTTCACGTCCTGCAGCACGATGCCCAAAGACCTGCGCAAATCAGGCTTCTTGATGCCGGCCACGGAGATGCCATCATACAGAATCTGGCCGTGCTGGATATCGTAGAACCGGTTGATGAGGTTGGTCACGGTGGTCTTGCCGGCACCGGTGGCGCCGACGAGCGCGATCTTCTGGCCGGGCTTGGCGAACCAGGTGATGTCGTGCAGCACCGGCTTGTCCGGGTTGTAGCCGAAGGTCACGTTGGTGAAGCGCACGTCGCCGCGCAGCAGCGTATAACGCCCATCAGGCGAGGTGATCGCCTGCTCCTTGGCCTTCATCGCCACCTCGCAGGCGGAACCGCGCAGCTTTTCGGCGGCCTTCAGAGACCTCGTACCATCGTCGCCGATCTCACGCTTCCATGCCCAGTGGCCGGTCTCATGGTCCACCTCGGTCATGGTGCGTCCGTCCTCGCCCAGTTCCACGTTGACGAGCGTCACAGTACCCTTGTCTTCCTCGATGGGCTCATCCATCAGCTTGAAGATACGGGAGGCGCCGGCGAGCGCCATCATTACCATGGTCAGCTGCTGGGAGACCTGGCCGATCGGGTTGATGAACGAGCGGGACAGGGTCAGCAGGGAGACGAGCGTGCCGAGGGTGAGCGGCTTGACACCGGTCAGACCGATGTCGTTGACGCCGGCCAGCGAGACGGCGGCACCGACGATGGCAAGCAGGATGTGGAGCAGGTAGCCCATGTTGCCGACGACCGGCATGGTCACGTTGCCCCAGGTGTTCGCTTCGGCGGACGCCTCGAAGAGTTCCTCGTTCTTCTCGTCGAAGGTCTTCTGGATGGCGTCTTCATGGTTGAAGACCTTGATGACCTTCTGGCCGTTGACGGATTCCTCCACGAAGGCGTTCACGTCGCCGATCCACTGCTGCTGCTTGACAAAGTAGCGGCCGGAGCGGCTCACGATCTTGCGCACGATGAAGTAGAGCAGAACGGTGAACACGATTACGAACGCAGTGAATGGAATGGACAGCCACAGCATGGACAGCAGCGCCGCGACCGCGGAGATAATCGATGAGAACATCTGCGGGAACGACTGCGAGATGGCCTGGCGCAGCGTATCGGTGTCGTTGGTGTAGTGGCTCATGATGTCGCCGTGCTCGTGGCTGTCGAAGTAGCGGATCGGCAGCTTCTGCTGGTGGGCGAACATATCGTCACGAATCTTCTTGAGCGTGCCCTGCTCGACGGTGACGATCAGCCACTGCCAAGCCCAGGATGCCACGATGCCGGCCACATACAGGCAGCCCATCAAAGTGATGGCGCGTAGCAGCGGCGCCCAGTCGGGGTTCGACTCCCCCACCATCGGCAGGATGTAGGTGTCAATCAGCGATTGGAGAAACAGCGCGGATCCGGCCTGCGCGGCGGCACCGACCAAAATGCACACTACGATGGCGACGACGCGCCACTTGTACTGGAAGATGTAGCTGAAGATGCGCTTGATGGTTCCGGGGTCGGCTTTGCCCATGTCAGGCTTGCGATTCTTGAAACTCTGGTCATTGCTCATCGTGCTTCTCCTTCCTTGGTATCGGCTGCATTGGTATCAGCTGCGCTGGTATCGGCCGTGGGCATGGTCACTGTCACCGCCACGGTTTCGGACGGCTCAACGGTAGATGACTCAGCAGCCTGTTCCGCAGCGGCCAGTTCTTCGGGCTTGGCCTGGTTCTTGGTCTGGGATTCGTAGATGGAACGGTATTCGTCACAGGTGGCGAGCAGCTCGTCGTGCGTGCCGGATGCCATGATGCGACCGGAATCCATCACCAGAATCATGTCGGATTCCTGCACGGAGGCCACACGCTGGGCGATGATGATCTTCGTGGTATCCGGTATCTCGTTGTGGAATGCGGCGCGAATCAGCTTGTCCGTTTTGGTATCGACGGCACTGGTCGAATCGTCGAGAATCAGAATCTTCGGCTTCTTCAGCAGCGCACGGGCGATGCACAGGCGCTGACGCTGGCCACCGGAAACGTTAGTGCCGCCCTGTTCGATGTACGTGTCGTACTTATCGGGGAATTCCTGAACGAATCCGTCAGCCTGCGCGAGCTGCGCGGCGTGACGAATCTCCTCGTCGGTGGCATCCGGGTTGCCCCAGCGCAGGTTCTCGGCGATGGTGCCGGAGAACAGCACGTTCTTCTGCAATACCATGGCCACCTGGTCGCGCAACGCCTCGATGTCGTAGTCGCGCACGTCCACGCCGCCGACCTTGAGCGAGCCAGAGCTTACGTCGTAGAGTCGCGGCACCAGCTGCACCAAAGACGACTTTGCCGAACCAGTGCCGCCGACGATGCCGATGGTCATGCCGGAGCGAATCTTCAGGTTGATATCGTCCAACACGGGCTTTTCGGAACTGTCGGAGTAGCGGAAACTGACGTGGTCGAACTCGATGGAGCCATCAGCCATATCGGTCACCGGCTGTGCCGGGTTCTGCACCGTGCTTTCCTCCTGCAGCACCTGGCAGATACGCTCGGCAGAAGCCTGAGAAATAATCACCATGACGAAAATCATGGACAGCATCATCATGGCCATAAGAATCTGCATGGCATAGGTGACCAGCGAGGTCAGCTCGCCGGTGGACAGGCCCAACGCCGCATTGTTGCCGGAAGCGACGATCTGCTGCGCGCCCATCCATGCGATGAGAATCATCGAGGCGTAGACGCACACCATCATGATCGGCATGTTGAAGCTCATGATGCGCTCGGCCTTGGTGAAGTCCTTGAAGATGCGCTGGGAGATGCGGCCGAACTTGGAGACCTCGAAGGATTCGCGGTTATAGGACTTGACCACGCGGATGCCCTGCAGGTTCTCGTCGACCACGTTGTTCAACGCATCGTAGGTGTGGAACACACGCTCGAACACCGGATGCACGAGCACGACCAGACCGCACAGGCCGATGGCCAGAATCGGGATGCAGGCCAGGAACACCATGGAAATCGACGGGGAGATACGGAACGAGAACAGCCAGGCTACGACCACCATAATCGGGGCACGCACGCCCAGACGAATGATCATCATGTAGGCGTTCTGCAGGTTCGTCACGTCGGTGGTCAGTCGGGTCACGATCGAACCGGTGGAGAACCGGTCGATATTGGTGAAGCTGAAGCCCTGCACCTTCTCGAACTGGTCCTTGCGCAGGTTCTTGGCGAAGCCCGCGCCGGCCACGGCCGCGTACTTTCCGGACAGGAAGCCGGCACCCAGCGAAACCATGGCGCAAATCAGCAGAATCACGCCGAACTTGACGGTGGCCGGCATGCTGCCGCCGGTGATGCCTTCATCAATCAGCGAGGCCATGATTGTTGGAATCAGGATTTCCAGAATACCTTCGACCGCCACGAACACCGGAGCCAGGATGCTGGCTTTCTTGTATTCACGAATCGAATGACCCAGCGTGCGCAGTACATGTTTGGGCTTGTCCGGCTCGACGGCTTTGCGCACCTGCGCGATTGCCTCTGCGGTATCGCTCATTCGTTCTCCTCCTTCGTGTTAGCAACCTCCGCTCCGTCTTGATCGGGAGCCATCACCACAGGTGACTGAGGGAGTGTTTGATGTTCAAATTCATGTTGTGCGCGGTCGATATTCGCGCGCATGCGACTGACGTAGTCACGTAGGGCTGCTTTCTCGCTTTCGGAGAAACCCTCCACCAGCAGCCGTTCGACCCGCTCGCCGTTCGCTTTGAGATCGGCGACGATGGCGCCCGCCTTATCGGTCAGGACGATACGCTTGCAACGGGCATCATGCGCCACCGATTCGCGGGCAATCAGCCCTTTCTTTTCCATAAGCGCCAGCACGCGCGAAGCGGTGGAGCGGGTGATACAGAACTTCTGTTCGATGGTGTGCTGATAGATTTCACTATTCCGGTTACGAGCCAGGAACATGATGATATGCGCGTTGCCGCCAGTGGTCTCCTTAGCGGAAAGCGGCATGCTCTCACCGAGATAGCGGTCGACAGCTTTGGTCACCGCACGCATCTCAATGCTGAGAATATGCTGATCCATTGTCCTCCGTACCATGCGAGGCCGTGCGCGTATGCGCCTTCACCCCACATTGTTGTATACGCAACAATTCATGATAAAGAGACCTATATACAACAGTTGCATATACAACAATGGCGTGTTGCCTAGACAACGAATCCCACATATGCCCTATACACAGACTGGCTCCCTTCTCTGAATCTCAGAAAAGGGAGCTGGCAGTTTGCGTAGTATTACTTGGTCAGCTTGGCGTACTCGTCAACCATGAACTGGGCGATCTTCTTGCCGCCTTCGCCCAGCAGGGTGGGCAGCGAGTTGACGGGCATGGAGTTGAGGAACATGCGCATCATGGCGTTGTCGGGCAGCTTCGGCAGCTCGCCGGCCTCGCCGGCGGCGGCCACGGCGGCCACGATCCCGGCGCCGGCCGGATCGGCCTCCCATTCGCCGTAGGTGGACCATTCGGTCAGCGGCTGGGTCTTGCCGTCGCCATCGAGGGCCACGGCAACGGTGTCGGCGATGTCGCGGGAGCTCACGCCCACTTCGATGGCATATTCGCCGGCCTCCACGTGCCAGTCGTTGTACTTTTCGGACCAGTAGGCGAACGCGCGCTCGTCGAGGTCGATGGTCACGGTCTTGGATTCGCCGGCCTTGAGGAACACCTTGGTGAAGCCCTTGAGCTCGTGCTTCGGGCGGGCCACGTCGGCCTTGCCCGGAGCCACATACACCTGCACGGTTTCGGCGGCGTCCACATCGGAGGTGTTGGTCACGGTGGCGGTCACGGTGGCGGTGTTCGCGCCGGTCTTGGCGGCGGTGACGTCGGCGATCTCGAACGTGGCGTAGCTCAGGCCATAGCCGAACGGGTAGTCCACAACCTTGCCGTAGGTGTCGTAGTAGCGGTAGCCGACGAACACGCCCTCGCCGTAGTCGACGTGGCCTTCCTCGCCCGGCCAGTTCAGCATGCTCGGGTCGTCGTTGATGTCCAGCGGAATCGACTGGGCGAGCTTGCCGGACGGGCTGACCTTGCCGAAGATCACATCGGCGAGCGCCGGGCCACCGGACTGGCCGAGCAGCCAGGATTCGAGGATGCCCTTGGCGTTCTTGGCCCACGGGGCCACGGAGACCACGGAGCCGTTGGACAGCACGACCACGACGTTCTGGTTCGCGGCGGCGACCTGTTCGAGCAGGGCGATCTGCTTGGCGGGCATGTCGAGGGTGTCGCGGTCGAAGCCCTCGGATTCCGCGGCTTCCGGCAGGCCCAGGAACATGAGGACCACGTCGGCGTTCTTGGCGGTTTCCACGGCTTCGGATTCGAGGGCCGGGTCGGCCGGTTCCAGATCGAGCGTGAAGCCGGGGGCGAAGTCGGCCTTGATGCCGCGCTCGGCGAGCGTGTCGAGGAAGCTGGTCATCTTGGTGGGGGTGATGTGGGAGGAGCCGCCGCCCTGGTAGCGCGGGGTGCGGGCGAATTCACCGATGACGGCGATCTTCCGGGCCGCGGCAGGGTCGGCGTTCAGCGGCAGGATCGCATCGTCGTTCTTGAGCAGGACGATGGATTCGATGGCGGCCTGGTGGGCCACTTCGTCGTGCGCGTCCACGTCGAAACGGTAGCCGTCGATGCTCATCGCGGCGCGGGCCTTGTTGATGAGGTCGATCATGCCTTGGGCCATGCGGTCGAGCTGGGCGGGGGCGATGCGGCCGTCGCGGGCGGCGTAGACGATCTGGTCGTCGGTGTAGCTCGGCGGCATTTCGAGGTTGAGGCCGGCGTTCAGGGAGGCCACGCGGTCGTGGTCGGCGCCCCAGTCGGACATGACGATGCCCTCGAAGCCCCACTCGTCACGCAGCACGTCGGTCAGCAGCCAGTGGTTCTGGGCGGAGTGCACGCCGTTGATACGGTTGTAGGAGCACATGATGGTCCACGGCTGGGCGGTCTTGACGATGTGTTCGAAGGCCGGCAGGTAGATCTCGCGCAGGGCGCGCTGGCTGATGCGGGCGTCGACGCGCAGACGGTCGGTCTCCTGGTTGTTGGCGGCGAAGTGCTTGAGCGAGGTGCCCACGCCCTTGGACTGCACACCGGCGACGATGCCGACCGCCTCATGGCCGGCCAGGTACGGGTCTTCGGACCAATATTCGAAGCAGCGGCCGCCGAGCGGGTTGCGCTTGATGTTGACGCCGGGGCCCAGGATCACGGCCACCTTCTCCTGGATGCACTCCTCGGCCATCGCCTCGCCGACCTTGTGGATGAGTTCCGGGTTCCAGGAGCTGGACAGGCCGGCCGCCGGCGGGAAGCAGGTGGCGGGCACGGAGTTGTCGAGATCGGTCTCGCCGGTGCTGGAGGCCAGGGACTTGCGCAAGCCGTGGGGGCCGTCGGTGATCATGTAGCCGGGGATGCCCTTGGCTTCCACGCCTTGCAGGTGCCAGGCGTCGCCGCCGGAGGTGAGGGACGCCTTCTCTTCCAGGGTCAGATCCTTGACGGACGGGTAGGTGGACTCGCTCATGTTGCCTCTTTCCTTGAGTTTCTTGAGTTGTGCGGTTGTCCGATATGCGTTGGTCCTGATTCGGCCGGGCTGTCTGGCTGTTGTTCGAGGTTCCTCCACGAATCTCGACTGCCGTTTTCTCTCGACCAACCGGTTGGTAGGCAGATTATCAAAATCTACGGCACAACACGCCGAAATCATTTGGAATCACTACTAACCGACCGTAAGGTTGCCTGTATGAACGACCCCTCCCCCACCGACACCAATCGCCGTACCGCGATTCTCGCCGCCGCCGTCGAATCGTTTGGCAAACTCGGCTATTACGGCACGTCTCTGCAACGCATCGCCACCGAAGTGGGGCTCACCAAGGCCGGCGTGCTGCATTACGTGGGCAGCAAGGAGGGACTGCTCAAGCTGGCGCTGACCGAGGAATACGACCGGGTCACCGAATCGATCAATGCCGCGATGGTCGCCCAGGAGCGCCCGCTTATCGCGGATATGTGGCGTCAGGTGGTGGCTGTGAACAACAAGAGGCCCGCGTTGGTGCATATGTTCTCCACGCTCAGCGCCGAGGCGCTCGACCCGGCCCACCCCGCGCACGATTATTTCGCCGACCGCGAGCGCCGCACGGTCACCATGACGCTCAACATCAACTGGTCCGTGCCGGAAGGCGTCAATGTCGGACATGTGCTGCAGGCCGGATTCTCGATGATGGACGGCCTCCAGCTGCGCTGGCTGCGCGCCCCCGGCCAGGACCTCAACACCATGTGGGCCGACTGCGAGGATGTTCTGATGCCTTTGCCCCTTTGGGAGGGATATCGCTAATTGGTGCGGTTGCACGCCATCCAGCCGGCGTGCCAGACGTGGTCGAGGTCCCATGGGTCGAGCCGCGATGTGTCGGATTGCGGGTCGACGGTAGGTAGGAAAGCGCGATTGCCGCGCAGCTGGTAGCTCCAGTAGATCTGTCCGGCGGACGCGTTCCACGCTTTGCGCTGCATGGCGGCGACCTCGCGGTAGACGGCGTCCCTCGACGAGGGGTTGCGGTTCGCCAGATTATTGGTCACACACCACTCCCCTACGATCACCAACGTATAGCGCGCGACCCGGCGGATGCGGCGTTCGTTCCAGCGCACGAAGAACCGATACCAGCCCATCAGCCACCGATCCGGGATCAGACGGAACAGCGGGAATTGCTCGGCCATGACCAGATAGCCATGCGCGGCAATGTTCCGGAAATCGGCCTCGGTAATATACGTGTCGCGATGCCGCGTCAGCAAGGTCTCAAGCTCAGCAGACTCCGTAGCCCGGTGCAGCCAGATCTCGTCCGCCTCGCCGCTGGCGGCAAAAATCCCCGGCTTCATCCACCGCTCCAGCACCAGCCAATTGCCGAGATTCACCCCATTAATTCGTTCGCCAATACCCAGCGCGCCCGATGCCATACCTGTCACGCTAATCGTTCAATGCTTCGCCGTAGCGAGCAACCAACCCCTGATTTGCACGCTCAAACTCGGGGATGTAATCAGCGATGATGGCGTCCACAAGACGCCGAGCTCGTTCTTCATCATAGATATGAGCAGAATCATTGCGATCGCGCAGCATGCGCAGCCACAACGATTCGTCCATGAAATCATAGTATTGAAAAGCGGTTTTGAGCACATCTCGCGGAGAGCCGGAAGCGGAAACAGGGTCTCCCTCATAAGCCAGCAGCGCCTTGAACAGTTTCCAACCAAGCTCGAACTGCAACTCGAACTTGTCAATGATGCCGCTCTGGATGAAATCATTGCCGAGATCCTGTTCGGGAGCCTTGCGCAGCGAATTCAATGCGGAAACGTAATTCTCATACTTTTTCATACAGCACCTTTCCGCTACGCTCAATCTCCGCCCTCAGCGATGAAGAAATCGGCTCATCCAGATTGATGACATCAACTTTAAGCAGTGACCACAGATTGTCCTGAAGGTTCTGCTCCAAGCGATTGAAATCGGGGCAACCGGCCACGGCAAGATCGATATCGCTTTTAGGCCGGTTCACGCCCTGTGCGCGAGAACCGAACAGCACGACCTTGCGAGCGCCGGCATCAGCGGCGAACGCGCGAATCTGGTCGTACACGTGCTCGATAGGAACCATGACACCTCCCGCCGCATCCAACAGTCCCGGACCAATCCCGGGCCACCCGCGCTTCCATCATACGGCCGCGGCCCACTCACCGCACGGAGCCCGAACCACCCGAACGCGGCGACGTAGCTGCGGGAGGCGGGCTGGCGCTGTAGGGTGTGCGGGAAGTTCCTGACGCCTATTTTTCAGGAGGTGAATCCTCATGTTCACCACGTTTTCTCTGGCCATCATTCTCGACTGCACCGTACGCATCGTGCTCGGCACGGCATTGGGCGCGCTGATAGGGCTCGAACGCCAGTTACGCGCCCGAAGTGCTCGGCGTGCGCTGGGATGTGGAGCACATCACCACGCCCGACTGAAATGTCCGACTGACGCTGACCAGCAACATCGCAACAGTACAACAAGCCAACAAGTGGGATGAGGCATCGAGCCTCATCCCACTTTGTCATTACCCGGCGATTGTCAGACTCACTTACGCCACGGTGAACGTGGTGCGCTTGAGGTCCTCGCGACGACTCGAATGGCCGATGAGCAGTTCGAATTCACCGGGCTCGACGATGCGGTTGGCGTCCGGGTCCACGATCGTGCAGTTCGCCACCGGGATCTCGAAGGTGACGGTCTTGGTCTCGCCGGGTTCCAGTGCGACGCGCTGGAACGCCTTCAATTCGCGGTCGGTCCAGCTGTAGGAGGTCACGATGTCGCCGATGTAGGCCTGCACGATCTCCACGCCGGCGCGCTCGCCGGTGTTGGTGAGGGTGATTTCGGCGCGTACGGTGTCGGTTTCGGCGAATGTGCCGTCGGCGTTGCTTGCGCCGCCCGTAATGGTCGGTTCGCCGTATGCGAACGTCGTGTAGCTCAGGCCTTCGCCGAACGCGAACGCCGGATCCTGGGTGAGGTCAGCGTACCGGTCGCCATGCTGGCCGCGGATCTGGTTGTAGTAGACCGGCAGCTGGCCCGCGTGGCGCGGGAAGGTGATCGGCAGTCGGCCCGACGGGTTGGTCAGGCCCAGGATGATTTCGGCGATGGCCCGACCGCCCTGCATTCCAGGATTTGCTGCCCACAGGATGGAACCGGTGCCAGTTTCGGGGTCGTTGACGCGCTTGGCGAATACACTGGACTCGCCCACGATGGAGGCGGGCAACACCTGCGGCTTGGAGCTGATGAGCACGGTAACCATCGGCTTGCCGGTTTCTTCAGACACAGCGGCGAGCGCGTCGAGCAGGGCGTTCTGGCCACCGAGCAGTTCGAGCGTGGCGGTGGAGCAGGTTTCGCCGACCAGCTGGACCACGTCGCCGACCACGGCCACGATCAGATCGGACTGGCGAGCGTTGGCCACGGCTTCGTCGATCATTGCTTGATCGACGGCGGCGGAAACGCCGATTTTCGGGCGAGGCTGGCCGTCCGGGTAGAACTCGCCGGCAGGGTCAGGCACGAGGTCGATGACGTTCGCACCGCGCGAGTAGACCACTTCGCAATCGTCGGCGGTGAGCTGGGTCAGGCCGTCGAGCACGGTGGTAATCATGTCTCGAGGCTGTCCGTCTGGCATCCAAGAAACCTGACCGGAGTTGCCGGTCCAGTCGCCGAGCTGGTTCTGGGCGTCGTCGGCAAGCGGGCCTACCACAGCGATGCGCTTGGCCTTGTTTGCGGCGAACGGCAGGGCGCCGTCGTTGCGCAGCAGGGCGACGGATTCGCGGGCGAGTTCCAGGTTGGTCTGCTGGTGTTCGGCGGAGCCGATGACCGCCTTGATGCGTTCGGCATCCGGCAGGCGCGGGTCTTCGAACAGGCCGAGGCGGAATTTCAGGGCCAGGATGCGGGCTACCGCATCGTCAATCAGGGATTCGTCGAGCAGACCGGTTTTTACGGCTTCGATGGCTCCCTCGTAGAACTGCGGGGTGGTCATGACCAGGTCGTTGCCGGCCTTGACCGCGTCCGCTGCGGCGTGCACGTAATCGGGCTTGACGTGCTGCTCCCATACCGAGCGGCCGACGTTGTCCCAGTCGGTGATCAGCGTGCCATTGTATTGCCATGCGCCGCGCAGCTTGTCGGTCAGCAGCCATTTGTTGAACGTGACCGGCACGCCTTCGATGGACTCGTAGCCGAGCATGAACGTGCCGCAGCCTTCCTTGGCCACGCGTTCGAACGGCGGCAGGAACCAGGATTCGAGCTTGCGGTGGGAGAGGTCGGCTTCGGATGCGTCGCGGCCGCCCTGGGTTTCGGAGTAACCGGCGAAATGCTTGGCGCAGGCCAAGATCGCGTTCTTCGGCAATGCCTCGCCGGCCTTGGCACCGCCTTGGTAACCCTTGACCATGGCGGAGGCGAGTTCGCCGATCAGCATCGGGTCCTCGCCAAAGGTCTCGTCCACGCGGCCCCAGCGGGTGTCGCGGGCGATGCACAGCACCGGAGAGAACGTCCAGTGCACGCCGGTGCAGGAAACCTCTTCGGCGGTAGCGCGGCCAGCGGCCTCGACCTTGGCGGCGTCCCAGCTGACGGCCATGCCGAGCTGGGAGGGAAAGATCGTGGCACCGGGCCAGAAGGAATAGCCGTGGATGCAGTCGTCGCCGATGACCAACGGGATGCCCAGACGCGTCTTCTCATTGACGGTCTTGGCGGCACGAGATAAATCCTCGGGGCTGGTATGAAGAATGGATCCGACATGCTTATTCACGATGAGATCCTCAAGATCGCCGCCGCGGGCGTCAAGCTGCATCATCTGGCCGACCTTCTCCTCAAGAGTCATACGAGAGAGCAAGTCGGCGATTCGCTCACCAGCGGGCAAATCAGGATTCTTGTACGGTAAGGTTTCAGCAGTTGCGACAGGCGTAGTGTTGTCGGTCATACGAAATCGCTTTCCTCAGTGAAATCGAACGGCTTTTTAATTACCAATTGGTAGTTTATCTATTGACAGCATGCAACACGCTTATGCCGCGCGCATCACATACGCCAAAACGACCGTATGCATGCGACCCCTTCGTTCGCCCGCATACTTACTGCCGCTATCCAGCACAAGCCTCGGTTCAAGGCGCACAGCGAATCAGCGATACCCGTCCCATATCGGCGAAGGAAATATCGCCGGCTCCAGATCGGCCCATTCATCGCATAAGTCAATGGCCGGCCCCCGTAACCACCTCAGTTGCACACCATCCATGATCTCCAGAGCATGGCGCAACGTGGGCCGGACCTCCTCAAACGAGGTGAATTCGGAAGGCAGGTTCCAGTTGTATGTCGAATAGTATTGCCATATCGAATCCCGACGATTGGCAAACTCGTCATGTAACGGATGCGCAGGATTGAACGATTCGACCTGCAATATCGAGAACAGCTGAACAAGCATGGAGCGCGTGGAATTGCAATGTACCAAGAACCTCAGATACGCGGGCAATCTGAAATCATCGGGCACTGAACCAGGCAGGCCGGAGGCCATGAAGTCTTCCACACTGCCAAACGTATTGTAATTCTCGTGATACACCGCGGCAAGCAGGTTATCTTTGCTAGGAAAATATCGCAAAACTCCCTGCTTGGTAACACCGACCGCATCGGCCACATCCTGCACAGAAGTACCGTTGTAGCCACACTCGGAAATCAGTCGCACGGCGGCATCGAGAATTTCCTGCCGGCGTTCCCCCGGCGACTTGCGAACACGCTTATGCTGCAATGAATTCTCAGATGTCATATCCGCCAGTCTATCCGCATTCTCCCCACTCCCATGCGCAACCACATCCAATATCCTTGGCCGGATATGCAAAACGGTGCCAAAACATAACATTCTGTCATGCCTTCGACACCGATATCGCGCAATAGATTTTTCTGTATATGCTTCTTCGCTTACTCCTGGAACACGTCGGGGTGCTTCGGGTCGCCGGGGATGTCGGACAGAAGGCCCTCCAGCCCTAGGAATTCCTTCCAGAAGTCCAGTGGCTGCCCGTACGGCGTGGCTTCGCGGCCGTGGGCCTGAATGTTGGCCTTGGCCTCGAACACCTCTTCTTCGCTGATGCCCTCGAAGTAGCTTTCCAAGCGGTCGCGGTGCTCGGGCACGTAGAACAAGGAGGAGACGATTTCGGTCAGGCGCTCGGCGCGCTCGATGGGCAGGGAGTCCCAGTGGCGCAGTTCGATGAAGTTCTTCAGGCGCACGTCGTTGAAGTGCGTGGAAATGATGTGGTTGATCTCATACGGGTTGAGCTCGCGGTCCGGGTACACCTCCCCCGCGTTCTCGCGGAAGGCCGGGCGATGCAGTTCCTTAGCGCTCGCCCCGGAGGCCACAGCCTCAGGCGTATGCGTCAAATCAGCGAACATGAGCGGCGTGGAAAGCACGTCAATGGCGTAATCCTCCCACCCATAGCGCGGGTCGAACAGGCCCGGCAGCACATTCGTGCGCTGGAAGTCGAGATAATCCCACATGCGCTGGCGCAGCAACGGCCATGGGTTCGTCTCACCTTCGAAATACGGGGTGTTGCGGAAGGAGTACGCCAGAATCGGACCGATGACGGTTCCCAGACGCAACTTTTCGATGGAGTCGCGCTCGTCCACGTAGTCGATACTGACCTGGGTGGAGGCGGAGCAGCGCATCATGCAGGGGCCGAACTGGCCGACGCGACCGAGATAGTCGGTCATCGCATCGTAACGATCCTTGGGGTTAACGGGAACGTCCGCAAAACTGGATTTGGGCTGGTAACCGTAGTTGACCAGTCGGAAGTCGAGATCGTCAAGAATCGGGTCGAGCTCGCGACGGAACTTGGAATACAACGTATTCAGGTCGGACGGCTTCTTCAGAATGCCGATTGAAGTCTCCACCTGGCCGCCGGGCTCGAGAGAAACGGCGACGCCGGGACGGCCGAGACCCACCAGATGGCCGTTCTCCCAGTATTCCTTGTCCTCGTCATAGTAGGGGGCGAGGCGTTTGAGCAGCTCTTCCATGCCGTTCGGCTCGTAGTAGGTCACGGCGGTGTCGTCGCTGTTGTGCACGGGCAGGTGCTCGATCTCCACGCCGAAACCACCGGTGCCACGCTGGGAGCGGCCGTTCTCAAAGAACTTGAGCAGACTCTCGACGTGCTTGGGGTTCGGCTTGGCGAGCAGATGCGCGTAACTGATTCTGGGAGTAACCATGCTTTGTATCGTATTCGAGCCGGCCGGCGCGCGTGCCCGAAAGCCCGCAATACGCTATACGAAAAACCGATAGCAGGCTCCGGCCCGGTTTCTCGCTCTAGAGACTCCCCTCAGTCGCTGCGCGACAGCTCCCCTCATAGAGGGGAGCTTAAGTGTATGCGCGTTCAATCCGCGGAGGTGAAGCCCTGCGGCTCGCCGGCCTCGGCGAACTTGGCGTTGTGAGCCTTCTTAGCGGCGGCGATCATCAGCTTGATACGGTTGAGCTGGTTCGCTTCCGAAGCGCCCGGATCGTAATCAATGGAGACAATGTTGGCTTCCGGATGCAGGCGGCGAATCTTGCCGAACATGCCGCGGCCAGTCACATGGTTGGGCAGGCAGGCGAACGGCTGCGCACAGATCACGTTCGGGCAACCCTGTTCGATAAGCTCCAGAATCTCAGCCGTCAGCAGCCAGCCTTCACCGGCCTGCACGCCGATAGAAGTGACCTCGGCGGCCTTCTTGACCAGTTCGGGCATCGGCTCGTCCTGCTTGAACTTGCCGTGCGAGGTGGCCAGTGCGGCCTTGATAGGCGCGTCGTACAGGTCAAGACCCTTGCGCATCAAGGCGTAGAGCGTCTTGTTGCCACCCATGCCGAGGTTCTTCTCGTTCCAGTCGGTGATGTAGGGGCGGGTGGTCATGAATTCCATGATGCCGGGCACTACGGCCTCGCAATCCTGGGATTCGATGACGTCGACCACATGGTTGTTCGCGTCCGGCTGGTACTTGACGAGGATCTCGCCGACCACGCCGACACGCACCTTGCGCGGGATGTCACGCAGCGGCAGGTTGTCGAAGGACTTCACGATCTCCTTGGCCAGCACGTTATACGGCAGATAACCCTTCTTGATGCTCGGCGTCTTGGCGGCGGTCTTGGAATAGCCGTGATGCTCGATGGTCTCACGCACGATGGTGTCCCACAGCTCGTACAGCTTGTTGGCCGAACCTTCCTCCACCTCATATGGGCGTACGCGGTAGAGGCACTTCATAAGCAAGTCGCCCAGAATCAGCGCCTTGATGGCACGGTGCAGCAGGGGCAGGGTGGCCTTGAAGCCGGGGTTGTCTTCGAGGCCCTGGGTAGAAATGGCGATGACCGGAATCTGCGGGCAGCCGGCATCGACCAAAGCCTTGCGGATCAGGCCGAAGTAGTTGGTCGCACGGCACATGCCGCCGGTCTGGGTGATGGCGAGCGCTACATGGTCGGGATCGTATTTGCCTTCCAGAATCGCGTCGATGAGCTGGCCGACGACCATGATGGCCGGGTAGCAGGCGTCATTGTTCACGTATTTGAGGCCGGTTTCCACATCGCCACGGCTCGCATGCTTCAGGATGTCGAACTTGTACCCACCGGAACGAATCACCGCTTCGACCAAGGACATATGAATCGGGCTCATCTGAGGGCCAACAATCGTATAGTTCTTCTTCATGTCCTTGACGAACTTCTCGCGATGCGCGTATCGGGACATGGTGGCGTTGTTGTGACCGGACTTCTTGGCGTTCTTGGTGTCCGTCACACCAGTAGTGCCATCTGAAACGCCGTTTTTGCTGTCCACTGCGGCTTGCAGGTCGCGTTCGGCGGCGCGCTTGGAGGCGGCACGCATGGCCTTGGTGAGCTTCGGGTTGGCGGCCATGGTGCTGTCAAGCAGAATCTGGCGGCCTGGAGTCGGCGCGGTGGAGCCGGTCTTGCGGAAGCCGGTGGACTTGGGGCCTTGCACGGCCTTCGCCACGCTGGCCTGGGATGCCTTGGCTGCGGCGGCTTCGCGAGCCCTATTGGCTTCGCGTTCCTCGACGGCGGCCTTGAGCGAGCGCAGTCGAATCTTGGCAGCGCCCAGGTTGGAGACCTCGTCAATCTTCAGCAGCGTGTACACGTCCGCCTTGTCTGCCAGGATCTCGGCCACCTGATCGGTGGTGATGGCGTCGAGACCGCAGCCGAAGGAGTTGAGCTGCACGAGTTCGAGGCCCGGGTAGGAGGCCACGAAGTGCGCGGCCGCGTACAGACGGGAGTGGTAGGCCCACTGGTTGGTGACGCGCAACGGCATCTTGGTGACTGTGCGGTCGCCCACGTGGCGGAATCCGGCGACGTTCTTGGAACGCGGGTCGGCTTCGCCTTCCGAGAGGAATTCGGTGAGGTTGAGCTTCTCCCCCGGCTGCAGTTCGCAGATGGAATCCTCGGAGAGTACCACCATGCCCAGCGAGCAGATGGTTTCGGGAATGCCGTGGTTGATTTCGGGGTCGATGTGGTAGGGACGGCCGGCGAGCACGATGCCTCGGCAGTTGTGCTCCTTCATGTAGGCGAGCGCGGTCAGGCCTTCCTGCTGCACGTCGTGCTTGAAGACCTTGTCTTCGGCGTACGCGGCCTTGACTGCGGTTTCGGCCTCTTCGCGGGTCACGTTGGCCCAGGCGAACTCTTCGAGAATGCGGTCGACCATGAGCTCGTGGTTGGCGAGATTGAAGTACGGGTGCATGTAGCGCACGCCGTCCTCGCGCAGTTCGGGCATGTTGGCGCCGACGACGAGCGGATAGTTGGCCACAACCGGGCAGTTGTAATGATTGTCCGTGTTGGGCACGAGGTTCTCCTCGTAGCTCACGCACGGGTAGAAGATGGTCTTGATGCCCTTGTCGATCAGCCACTTGATATGGCCGTGGACCAGCTTGGCCGGGTAGCAGATGTTTTCGGAAGCGATGGATTCGATGCCAGTCTCGAACAGTTCATGGGAGCTACGGCCGGAAATCATCACCTTGAAGCCCAGCGAGGTGAGCAGCGTGAACCAGAACGGGTAGTTCTCGTACATATTGAGGGCGCGCGGAATGCCGATCTCGCCACGAGTGGCCTTCTTGTCGGTCAAACGGCGGTAGGCGAAGCAACGCTTGTACTTGTAATCGTACAGGTTCGGACGGTCGGAACGCTTCTTCTTGGCGTCGCCACCGCGTTCGCAACGGTTACCGGTCACGAAGCGCGAACCATCAGAGAACGTGGTGATGGTGAGCTTGCAGTGGTTCTGGCACAGCTTGCACACGTCACGCTCGGTGGTCATGCTCATGTTGTCGAGCGCTTCGCCGGTCAGGATGGAGCTGGCGGTGTGGGCCACGCCGTCCACGACAACGACATGGACCTCAGGCTTGGCCGGCTCGGCCTTCTTGAAGGCTGAGGCCTTGGGCTCGGACTTGGGTGCGGGCTCGGCCTCGGACTGTTCCTCAGACCCATCGGCCTTAACCACCACATCCAAGTGGTCGGCTTCGTCCTGATAGTGCATGCGGGCGGTCAGAGCGGCACCGAACGCGCCCATCAGGCCGGCGATGTTCGGGCGGGTGACCTGACGCTCGGTGAGCAGTTCGAAGGCGCGCAGCACGGCGTCGTTGAGGAACGTGCCGCCCTGGACTACCACGGTGTCGCCAAGTTCGCCGGAATCGCGCAGCTTGATGACCTTGTACAAGGCGTTACGCACCACGGAGTAGCACAGCCCTGCGGCGATGTCCTCGATGGACGCGCCTTCCTTCTGCGCCTGCTTGACCGAGGAGTTCATGAACACAGTGCAACGCGAGCCAAGGTCCACCGGATGGGTGGATGCCAAAGCCTTTTGCGTGAATTCCTGAATCGTCAGCCCCATAGACATGGCGAAGGTCTGCAGGAACGAACCACAGCCGGACGAGCAGGCCTCGTTGACGGCGATTGAATCGATAACGCCATCGGTGATGGCCAAGTACTTCATATCCTGGCCGCCGATGTCGATGACGGCGGTGACGCCGGGGCTGACCATTTCGGCGCCGCGATAGTGGGCCATGGTCTCCACCACGCCCTCATCCAGATGCAAACCGGTGGTAATCAAACCTTCGCCGTAACCGGTGGCGCAGGAGCGCGCAATCCACGCACCTTCAGGAAGCTCTGCCTGAATCTTCTTGACGATGTTGATGGCGGCGGTCAGCGGGCTGCCTTCGTTGTTGGCATAGCTGGACCAGACGATTTCACGATCATCGTTAACCAGTGTGGCCTTAATAGTGGTGGAACCAGCGTCAATGCCCAAGAAGTGCGGTCCGTGCGCACCTTCAAGGGTACCGATGTGGATGTGTTCCTTGTGGTGGCGCTTGTTGAAGTCCTCGCGATCGGCCTCGGTGGGAAACAGCGGCGGCATGGTAGGCGTGTTGGAAGGCAGGTTCTTCAGCTCGTCCAGACGCTTCAGGATATCGCCGCACGTGTGGGCTTCGAAATAATGGCCCTGATCGTCGGAGTCCATGTCGGCCTGCAATGCAGAACCGTATGCCACATACAAGTGGGCGTCGGTCGGCACAATGAATTCGTCGACCTTGCCCTCAAGCGCGCGCTGGAATGCGGCGCGCAGCTCGGACATGAAGAACAACGGACCGCCGAGGAAGATGACGGTGCCGTGAATCGGGCGTCCGGAAGCCAGGCCGGCAATGGTCTGCGTGGCCACTGCGGTGAAGATGGAGGCGGCCAAATCGGGCTTGGCCGCACCATCGTTGATGAGCGGCTGCAAATCGGTTTTGGCGAACACGCCACAACGCGAGGCGATTGGATACAGGTTCTCGTAGCTCTTGGCCATCTCGTTGAGGCCAGCGGCGTCGGTGTCGAGCAGTGTGGACATCTGGTCGATGAACGCACCGGTACCACCTGCGCACGAACCGTTCATGCGTTGTTCGGGCGTGGGCTTCAGGTAGGTGATTTTGGCGTCCTCGCCGCCGAGCTCGATGATGACGTCGGCCTGCGGGTATTCCTTGTCGATTGCCTCGGTTTCGGCGATGACTTCCTGAATGAAGGGCACATGCAGGTTGTCAGCGAGCGCCAGACCACCGGAACCGGTGATGGATAGGCGAATCGGTTCGTCGCCGCGTCCGAGGTCCACAAGCTTCTTGTGGATGTCGACCAACAGGCCGGCCACGGTGGCACGCACGTTGGCGTGGTGGCGTCGGTAATCGGAGAAGAGGGTGTCTTTCAGGGAATCGGACTGATCAAGCACCACGGCCTTGACGGTGGTGGAGCCGATATCCAATCCCACGCGCAGCGGCTTCAGTTGTGAGGCGGGCGTTACGCTCGCGTCAGCGACGATGTCAACCATGTATTCCTCTTAATTCCGATTTCCGGGTATGTGCGCCTTGAGGCATCATGAACCGTTTCGGGACGGCTGGCAGATACCTGCGGACGGCTTCGCCCGGCTACTTCTTCTGGAATATTAGTCCGACCACCTGCCCAACATGGCACGAGGCGAGGTGATTTCGCTCACGGGAAGGCCTTTTCCCAACAGTTCCAACGATATTGCTGAGTGCGGCATTCCAGAACTGCTACTACGAGGCCTGTTGGCCTTCGCCGGCTTCGCGGTCTTTCAAATAGATTTCGGGGACATCTCGTTCTTGATCGTGGAGCTTGGCCCAGATGACCGGTTCGCCGGCTTCCAGAGACTTGGGCACATCGAGGATGCGCTGGTTTCTGGAGCCGCGGAATTGCAGCAGCGAGTCCTTCTGGTCTCTGAGGTAGCGGCCGTCGACGAGAATGTCGATGAGATGTAGCAATTCAAGCTTGTCTGGGGTTTCTCCGGGGCGCATGAGTTCTTCCCATGTGTAGCCGGTCCACGACCAGATATCTTTGGTATGACCGAATTCCTGGCGGATACGTTGTGCGAGCGGCACCAGCACGGGAGTGTTGAGGAATGGCTCGCCGCCAAGGAACGTAATGCCTTGCACCCATGGGGCTTTCAGATCTTCAATGATTTTGTCTTCAAGTTTTTGCGTGTATTCGTGGCCGGCTTGGAAATCCCAGATGGAGGCGTTGAAGCAGTCGACGCAGTGGAAGGGGCACCCGGAGACGTAAAGGGAGTTGCGCACGCCTTCTCCGTCGGTGACAATGAAGGTTTTGTAGTCGGCAATCATCCGCTTGGACATGCGCCGGCCATCCCATTGACCGGCTTTCGGATCGTTGGCAAGACCGTTGGAGGGTACGGAGGGGCCACGCCCGGTCTCGCCGGCCGCAAAGTCATGGCGCTTGGGTTCGGGCTTGGTCGTATGCAGCTCCGGCATGATTCCCTCCTTGTGGAAAGCATTAGCTCCCGCTGACGGGAGCTGTCCGTCATCAGACGGACTGAGGGTGGTCAACACCATAAAGGATGACCACCCTCAATCTCGCTTACGCTCGACAGCTCCCGCCAGCGGGAGCAAGTATAGACCCTACTTGGCCTCTTCGAACCACTCGCGAGTGGTGCCGTCATCCAGCGTCACACGACCGGTTTCGCCGCTCATGTGCTTGACTCGGTGGGCAATCTCCTCGTGACGGCCGTGCACCATCGGGCGCTGGACCGGGCTGCCGAGATAGCCGCAGGTGCGCTTGGTGACGTTGCACTTGTCCGGGTTGGAGTTACCGCACTCCGGGCACTTGAAGCCTTCCTCGGTCGGCTCGAAGTCGCCCTGGAAGCCGCACACGAAGCAGTGGTCGATCGGGGTGTTGGTGCCCAGGTAGCCGATGCCGATGTTGTAGGCGTAATCCCACACGGCTTCGAGCGCCTTCGGGTTGTCCTGCAGGCACGGGTACTCGCAGTAGTTGATGAAGCCGCCGGAAGCGTAGTACGGGAAGTCCTTCTCGTAGCTGAGCTTCTCCATCGGAGTGGGCTGCAACCACACCGGGTAGTGGAAGGAGTTGGTGTAGAAGTCGTGGTCAGTCACGCCTTCGATACGACCGAACTTTTCACGGTCCATGCGGTTGAAGCGGTCGGTCAGGGATTCAGCCGGAGTGGAGTACACGGAATAGTGGTAACCCTCCGCTTTGCTCCACTGCTTGCACAGCTCGTTCATGCGCTTGACGATGGACAGCGCGAACTCCTTGCCTTCCGGATCCCAGCCGTGGTCGCGAATCCAGTTCTTGCCGTAGAAGACCGCGGTGGTCTCGGCAAGGCCGATGTAGCCGAGCGACACGGTGGCACGCTCGTTCTTGAACAGCTGGTCCACGTTGTCGTTGGCACCAAGACGACCAAACGCACCGAAGCGGAACAGGGTCGGGGCGTTGACCGGGGTGGCTTCCTTGCAGCGCATGATGCGGAACTGGAGGGCCTGATGGGCGACTTCCATACGCTCGTCGAACAGCTTCCAGAAGCGAGCCTTGTCACCGTGGGATTCGATGGCGATACGCGGCACGTTGACGGTGACCACGCCGAGGTTCATACGGCCGTCTTCTTCATCCTTGCCGGTCTCCGAGTTGATCCAACCCTGCAGGAAGGAGCGGCAACCCATCGGAGCCTTGAAGGAGCCTGTGATCTTGACGATGTTCTCGTAGAACACCACATCCGGGTACATGCGCTTGGTGGCGGACTCGAGGGCGAGCTGCTTCAGATCGTAGTTCGGGTCACCCGGGTCGGCGTTCACGCCGTGCTTCACAGTAAAGACAAGCTTCGGGAAGATGGCGGTGTGGTGTTCCTTGCCGAGGCCTCGAATACGGTTCAGCAGGATTGCGCGCTGCACTTCACGAGAGAACCAGTCGGTGCCGAGACCAAAGCCGACAGTCACGAACGGGGTCTGGCCGTTGGACACACGGTTGGAGTTGATCTGGTATTCCATGGTCTGCATGGCATCATAGATGGCCTTGCGGGTACGAATCTTGGCGAGGATTTCACGCTCCTGCTCAAGTTCGTCAACGTCGGTGTGGAACGGGGTGTCCATCGGCAGCGGTTCGCGGGAACCGAAATGCAGCTTGGCGGGCTCGTTCTTCTTGGCGCTCTCGACCTGACGACGGGCGAATTCAACCGGCATGCCGTCGGGGATGGTCTCACGAGCTTCCTCAAGGAACTTCTCGTAATCCTTCTTGGCATACTGGGCAAGATGCTCGTCGGCACGGTTGGCGGTCTGGCCACCATACTGGCTGGAGGCCACGTCCTTCATGATCTGGGTAATCTGGGTGGCCGCAATGGCGATGGACTTCGGGGAAGCCATCGGAGCGTTGCCAAGAGTGAAGCCATTGGCCAACATGTCCCAGAAGTTCGGCAAGGAGCAGTTGGACTGGGCAGTGAACGGCGAGTAGTCGGCATCGTGGAAGTGAATGTCGCCCTTCATGTGGGCGTTGGACACCGCCGGCGGCAGCATGTTGAACGCGGCGGCCTTGGACACGGCACCGGCCAGCAGATCACGCTGGGTGGAGTAGACGTTGGAATCCTTGTTCGCGTTCTCGTGAATCAGGGTCGGGTCGTGGTTGATGAAGCGAGCAACGGCCTCGTTGACATCAGTGGCCTTGGCACGCTGAATGTCTTTGTCGAGACGGTAATTGGTGTAGGCGCGAGCCACATCGTACAGGTGGGCGTCAATGAGGGCGTGCTCCACGAGATTCTGGATGTCCTCGATCTTGGCGGGGCCGGCGTAACGCTCCTTGATTTCGCCTTCGACTTGGTTGGCGAAACCACGGATCATGGCATCTTCTTCGGGGCCGACTTCCTTGTTCAGGTCGCCGAAAGCAGACTTGACCGCAGAGATGATGTTGATGGGGTCGAAGTCGACCACACGACCATCACGCTTCTCAACGAGCACGGTGGAGGCCTTGGCGGCCACCTTGGTCTCGTTATAGGTAACGGTTTCTTCCAGCACCTGTGCGCCCATCGGGCACCCCTTTCCTGTAAGGCGAACACTCTCCTGAGTTCCGCATTTTGGCCGCACTCGACGTGGGCCACACGAAATTATATTGATGTCGTTTTCTTGAACCTCTAGAAGAATACGGCATCCCCACCCCTATATCTAGTGCTCAACAGTGGTGTGTCGAACTATTTATAGGGGTTTTCGGCTATTTTCCGCCAAAACTACAAGTATGTGATTAGCGTAACTGTTTTCCGCTCGCGTGTCGCACAGCGAGCTCACCGACGACTCTCAATCGTCAGCGCAACGCATATCTCTCACTCCTCTTCATAGCACCCGTTTCTTCCCCATAATGACTCCTTTCTTCTGATGCACCAGACCATCTCCATCATCGGCTGATACATCGCTTCGTACGGTTCTTGCATTCATCATCACACCGTTTTCAGGCGACGGTAAATTTTTACCGTCATCAACCAACGCACTTATAGTGGAGTGCATGACTACTGCAATGGGCTACTCATCTACCGGCCGTCCACCGACCGCCGCTTCACTGACCTCGGCTGGCTTTGAGCCGGGTCAAGGCACTTTCGCGCCTGATCAGGGCACCATCAATCTGCCGAATGAGCCTCGCCCTATCGATCAGCTGCCTGCACGCGCCGCTGAAACCACCGCGCAAAATCCGTGGCCGGTAAGTGTGCTGAGCCAGAAGTTCTACGGTGCCGTGGAACGATGGCCGTCCGCGTGGGTCACGGGCCAGATCACGCAGATCAATACCCGTCGCGCCGGCTCGGCCTACATCACGCTGCGCGACGACTTCGAGGATATCGCCATGGAAGTCAATGGCTTCGGCAGGTTCGCGGCCGCGGCCAGCCAGTTCGTTCAGGGCGACCGCGTGGTGATTCATGGCAAACCGAACCTGTGGATGAAGCGCACTTCGCTGTCGTTGCGCGGGGACACGATTCTCAAGGTCGGAACCGGTGGCAGCCTCAAGGCCATGATCGACGAATTGCGCAAGCAGCTTAAGGGCGAGGGCCTGTTCGACGCCGATCACAAACTGCCTCTCCCGGAGTTTCCGAAGACTATTGGCCTGATTTGCGCACCTCAGGCACGTGCGGAAGGCGATGTGATCACCAATGTGAACCTTCGTTGGCCTTCCGTAACCTTCAAGGTGGTCCACGTGCATGTTCAGGGCGAGCAATGCCCGGCCGAAGTGGTTCAGGCCATTGCGCAACTCGATGCCGACCCGAGCGTGGATGTGATCATCGTGGCCCGTGGCGGCGGCTCGTTTGAAGATCTCATCGGTTTCTCGGATGAGCGTGTGGTTCGTGCGGCGTATGCCTGCACCACACCATTAATCTCCTCCATCGGGCATGAGGATGACTGGACATTGCTGGATCTGGTCGCCGATCTGCGCGCCTCCACCCCCACCGATGCGGCCAAGCGCGTGGTGCCGGATGTGCGTGAGCAGTCGCAGCTCATCGAAGGTGCCATCGACCGTATGCGACTGCGGGTCCGTTCGCGCGTGGAGAACGAGATTCGACTTATCGAGGGATATGCGAACCGCCCGAGCCTGACACAGCCGCACACCATGCTTGAGCCTCATCAGCGCTTAATTGACGACTCGTTGCAACGGCTCGATATCGGGCTGCGACGCATCGTGGACGATGCCCAGCTCACCGTCGAGCGAGCTCACGCCTCACTGACCGCACTCAGCCCGCAATCCACGTTGAACCGAGGCTATGCGGTGGTGCAGTCCGCCGATGGCCACGTACTAGACGATGCTTCGCAGGTAAGCCCTGGGGATGACATCACCGTCACCCTGAAGAAGGGTGTCATTACCGCAACCACCACATCCGCAACCGCGTGACACGCCATACGCAGCCACGCATATATACCGTATATATAAGGAGAACATCATGACCGAAAACGCCACATCCACCGACAAGAACACCCCCGCCTCGTCCCTGGCGGACAAGGAACGCGAGCTCATCGCCCAGATGCCATATGAGGAGGCGCGCGACAAGCTGATTCAGGCTGTCCAGGCACTGGAAACCGGCGGCCTCAATCTTGACCAGTCGATGCGTCAATGGGAAATCGGCGAGGCCTTGGCTAAGCGCGCCCAGGGTCTGCTCAACGACGTCCGTGCCAAGCTCGACCAAGCACAAGCCGAGCAAGCCGCTAACGAAGCCACCGCAGGCACGCAGTCCAACCTCGACTGAGTTGCCTCCCGGCGCGGCACCCCGCGGCTCGCACCTGAGTCCGGACTGGACTGAGTTCTGCTTCCCGGCATACGATAGTGGTGATTAGGCCACATTGGCAGCAGTTTATAGAAGGGAAATCCCATGTCAACGTTGATTCTTGTATTCCATCCGCATCTTAAGGACGGCTCGCGCGTGAACGCCCGCCTGCTCGCCGAACTCGCCGCACAGGGCGAGGACAACATCATCGTGCGCGACGAATACGCCGAATACCCGAACTTCTCCGTCAACGCCGACACGGAGCACGAGCTGCTGGAGGCTGCCGACCGCGTAATCCTTCAGTTCCCGTTCTATTGGTACTCCTCCCCCGCGCTACTCAAGGAATGGGAAGACGAGGTCATCACCGCCGGCTGGGCCTACGCCGGAGCCCATGCGTTGAAGGGCAAGGAGCTCAAACTGGTGGTCACCACTGGTTCCGACGCCGCCAAGTACCGCAAGGATGGCGAGTACAGCCACACCATGGAGGAGCTGCTAAGCCCGTTTGAGGTCGTGGCGTACAAAGTTGGCATGAACTATGCTGAGCCGTTCCTGGTGCAGGGCACCGCCGCCATCGGCGATGCGGAGCTGAATCAGGCCGCCGCCGATTATGTTTCGGCGATTTTGGACTGAATAAGCTGAGGCCGGGTGCAAGTCGCACCCGACCCTGTTGTTTTTTCGCGGGCAAGCCGCGGGGTCTCTCCCTCAGTCAGCTTCGCTGACAGCTCCCTCGTCAGAGAGAGCTTGTTTTTTGGATCAGAGGGAGTTGACGGTTACTTCTTCAGCGGGACGTAGATCACGTTGTCAATGAGCTCGCGATAGTGCTCAACGATTTGCGCGCGACGGGTCTTCAGACTCGGGGTCAGCATGCCGTTGGCCTCGGTGAATTCGTCGGGCAGAATCTCGAACTTACGAATCGACTCGGCGCGGGAAACGCCCTCGTTGGCGGCGTTCACCGTACGCTCCACCTCAGCGTGAACGATGGCGTTCTTGGCCAGCGAGGCCAGATCGGGTTCCGGCTTGGCACCCTGGGATTCCAGCCAATTGTTGGCATCCGCCAGATCCAGCGTGACCAGAGCGGCCACGAACGGCTTCTTATCGCCAATAACCAAGCACTGGTTGACCACAGGCGAGGTCATTACGGAAGCCTCCAGCAGACCCGGCGAAACATTCTTTCCGCCGGCGGTGATGATGAGGTCTTTCTTACGGCCGGTGATGGAGATGAAGCCGTCTTCGGAGATATCGCCCAAATCGCCGGTGTGCAGCCAGCCATCAGTGATCTGCTGGGTGGTGACTTCGGGGTTGTTGTGGTAGCCCTTGCACACCAGCGGTCCCTTGACCACCAGCTCGCCATCCTCAGCGATGCCCGCAGTGATACCGCACATCGGCATGCCGATGGTGCCGATGCGGTTGTCTTCCGGCAAGCTCACACACACCGGGCCGCAGGTTTCGGTCATGCCATAGCCCTCAAGCACCGGCATGCCGATGCCGTTGAAGAAGTGGGAAAGCTCGGAGTCCATCGGAGCGCCGCCGGTGATGGCGAAGTCGGCGTTCGGACCGAAAATCGTGCGAATCTTCTTGTACACCACCTGCTCATAGAAGGCGTGGGCGATACGTCCGGCAATCGGCAGCTGTTCGCCCTTCTGCTCGGCCTTGGACCATTCGCGTGCGTTTTCGGCGGCTCGCATGAACATCTTGCCAGCGAATCCGGTGCCGGCGCGCTGGGAGGCGGCGTTGTAGACCTTCTCGTACACACGCGGCACGGCGAGCAGCAGCGTGGGACCGAAGGTCTCGAAGTCCTTGACCATCGTCTTCATATTGGAGCTCAGGGCCAGCGAAATCGTGCCGCCGAAGCTGAAAAATTCCATGAATCGGGCGAACACGTGGCTCAACGGCAGGAACAGCAGCAGGCGGCGGTTGGGCCATGCGCCGGCGCGCGGCATGTACTGCAGCGCGGAAAGCACCAGGAAGGCGAAGTTGCGGTGGGTCAGTTCCACGCCCTTCGGGGTGCCAGTGGAGCCGGACGTGTAGACGATGGTGGCGCGGTCGTCGCCGTGGGAGGCTTCCTTGTACTCCCAGAATTCGGCGTCGGTGACGCTTTCGCCGTAGGTCTTGATGGCGTTCAAACCGCCGGCTTCAATCACGAACACGTTGCGCAGGGTGGGTACCTCGCTGCGCACGGATTCGATCTTGTCGCGCTGTCCGTCATCTTCGGCGATGGCGAGCGTGACTTTGGAATCGTTGAAAATCCAGCTGACCTGGCTGGCGGAGTTGGTCTCATACACCGGCACGGTGAGTGCGCCGATGGACATAATCGCCATATCCAGCGCGGTCCATTCCCAGCGGGTGCGTGAGACGATGGCGACTGAATCGCCCTTATTGACACCAAGTCCGATCAGGCCCTTGGCCAAGTCGATGACCATGTCACGGAATACTTGGGCACTGTACGGGTGCCAAGTGCCATCATCGCCCTTGTATTCGATCATGGCACCTTCGGGATCGCGCTTGGCGCGGTTATCGAGCAGATCGAACAGGTTGATGTCGCTGTCAATCGGCTCCTTGACGGGATTGGTGAACTGCTTGACGATACGGGTATCGTTTATGGCCTTATCAGCGATGTTTTCAGTCATGCTCCCCATGTAACTCCACGGATGCTACAAAACACGCGCGAAACAACGGATTGTCCAGGCCAAATGGCCCCGGCAATCCGTTATTTCGGGCAAACCAGGTAAATCTGTCGCACCGTACATTCAGCAGATTACTCGGCGGA
Source organism: Bifidobacterium sp. 2450 (assembly GCF_041900695.1). Lineage (NCBI taxonomy): Bacteria > Bacillati > Actinomycetota > Actinomycetes > Bifidobacteriales > Bifidobacteriaceae > Bifidobacterium > Bifidobacterium sp. 2450. The sequence goes on along the minus strand of NZ_JBHEEA010000001.1, from coordinate 20,916 downwards.
GTTATTGGCCTTTTTCAGCTCGTCGCGAATCTCCTGCAACGTGGCGAGAGTCTGCTCTTCAACACTAGGCCCCTTTTCCTCGGCGTCAGCCTCATCCTGGATAGCAGTGAGATCACGAAGCTTATTAATCGGCAAAATCACGCAGAAATACACCGCCACGCCAACAAGCAGGAAGTTAATCAGCGCGTTAAGAATCGCACCAAATGAAACAGTCGAGTTGTTGAACGTGATGGTCAGTAGTCCGGAAAGATCCGGTACGCCGCCGATCATGCCAATTAATGGGCTGATGAGATTGTCTACGATGGAATTGACCACAGCGGTAACGGCAGAGCCCATCACCACACCTACCGCCATATCAATCATTGATCCGCGCGACAGGAATTTCTTAAAGCCATTCAACGGGCCTTTATCGGTCAAAGCAACAACTTTGCGAGCGGTTCCTCCCGTGGCCTTGGCAAAGTCGGCGGCAATATTCATGGGATTGTGGCTACTCATAATGGCACTCCTTACGAAATTCAGACACTCCACTTGTGTCCGACTGGTTTTTCCACGACTCCATTATGCCGCTTGTTGGAATATCCCTATACCACTGCGGCGTTCTCGTACATGACTATGTACGAGAACGCCGCCACCTCTGTTTGCTGAGAACCTGTTAGAGCTGTTTAGAACTGAATGTAATCGACTTCCGTATGTTCGCCGGTTTCCAAGTATTTCGCCACATCATCAGGACCGGCGAAAACCAGTTCGACCGCTTGCGCAATCATCAGATTGACACGATCCATTGGTGTAAGGTTCTCGAAATAGCCGTACACCGGGATTCCCAGCGCATGCGCATATCCGATTTCGAACATCGTACCGGGATCCTCGTCCATAAGATTGGCGACCACGGCCTTAGCAGCATTAATGCCACAGATATCGTCCGCAAAGCATCCTTCAGGGCCGACTTCTTCGATCTGGCTGACAAACCGCGGCTTGAACAATACCTTGCCATGATCTTCCAGTATCTTTTCCAAACGTTCCATACTTGCCGTTTGCTCAGGATCGAAGAACGGACCGGCCACATAGAAGTCATACTGCTTGTCTTCACTCATGGTCTCTAGTCATAGCGCAGCAACGTCGAACGCCAGCCGTTATTTTCACTGTATGGACAAGGGGTCGTATTGTGAACATTGCTACGGGATAACCGTCAACGACTACGTACGTTGCCCCCTAATTGGCGCACTCCGCCACTTTCACTCCCGCCCGCACTGCCAGCCCGTCAGCCGCGATTGACGATTTGCATGGCGCGGCCATCGTCCATCAGGTGGAAGCCATGCTTCTGGTAGAACGGTGCGTTTTTGCTTTCCTCAGGCATGACTTCCAGCAAGAAGTAGTCGCGATACTTAGCCTTGACCAGTTCAACGAGATGGCTGCCGATATGCTGCCCGTGATATGCCGGATCTACCAGCACCCAATGCATATAGGCCACCATTTCGGTATCGTCGAGCACGCGAACCAAGCCGACCAAATGGCCGCCATCCCATGCGCTGATCACCGTATCCGAATGCTGCAATGCCTTGAACAACCGTTCCGGCCACTGCGCCGATTCCCAACCTACCGACTTGAACAGCGCCTCAACCTGCTCAACAGTAAACCGCTTCTCTTCCGTGTATTCGATACTCATGGGCCTCTATGATAACCGTGAAGTCTCGCATGGCTTCGCGCAGTTTCGTATGACGGGATGATGGTGCACTTATACGTTGCGCCTCATCACCGATAAATAGAGATTGAGGTACCGTCACACTTCCAAAGACAAGTGCCCGAGATCGGATTCGAACCGACGACACCCGCTTTAGGAGAGCGGTGCTCTATCCACTGAGCTACTCGGGCAACGACGTTTTATTGTACACGGCCGCACGCCCAGTCGCATCATGTTCGCGTGGCAGCCTGCGTAAGCCGCATGGCAGTCTATGTAAGCCACCTGGCAGAACCCGGCACCAAGGCATGGCCGGTTTTCGTGCCGGTTTGGTGCGAGCTGCTCTTGCGCATGGCGAAAAGACACCGAAAGACAAGCCGCACACGGTACAGTGGCAAATCGCATGAAAAGCAAGGTAACAACAGGCGAGCCAAAAGAAAGGGCAGTATGGCAAAGGCACGGAGCACAACCACAGGCGCAAGCGTACGAGCCCGCGCCACTTCCAAGCCACGCTCTGCCAAAGCCCCGGCGCGCCCAGTATCCAAGTCTGCAGTAAAGCCACGTAAACGGCACCATCTGCTTGGTTTTCTTGCCGCGATATTCGCCCTTCTTGCCCTTGCCGGTACTGCCGCCCGCGCGCTACCTGCCGATTTGCAGGAACTGCCGTTTGTGCCGATTGTGGTATCGGCAACGCCCTGGTTCATGTTGCTTGGTTTGGTCGCCTTGCTGTTGGCCATCGTGTCACGACGTATCCTTGCCGCATTGATTGCCGCTGCCGCAATCGCATGCAATGGCTATTGGCAATATCCGTTCTTCTACTCGACCGATCCGCTTCCCCAAGCCGCGCAGAACGCCGTGGCCGTAGCCTCCCCCAACACCAGCGACACCTATGCGCGCGTCATGACCTTCAACGTATATAAGGGGCAGGCCGATCCGCAAGCCATCGTCGAGCTGGTCCGCGATCAGCGCGTCGAAGTGCTTGCTTTGCAGGAGACCACCGAGGATTTCGTCAAAAAACTCAACGAGGCTGGTATTGAGCATTATCTGCCGTATGCGCAGGTCTCATCGTCTGACGGCGTATTCGGTAACGGCCTCTGGTCGGCCACGCCACTTGCCGATCCGGCCGACGATGACGTGAATTCCAGCGCCTCATTCATGCCCGGCGGCACGGTGGATATGGGTGGCCAGCAGATTCGATTCATATCCGTGCACACCACTGCACCTGTGCCGGGCTATTGGCAGCAGTGGAAACGCTCGCTGGATGAGCTGGGGCTGATGCGCGGGCATCCGGATACGCGATACATTTTTATGGGCGATTTCAACGCCACTTACGATCACACACCATTCCGTGATTTTCTTGGCGACCGGTTCGTGGATGCCGCACGTGAATCTGGGCATGGGTTTACGTTCTCATGGCCCACGAACCGTGCGGCTGTGCCAATGTTCGCCGGTATTGACCACGTGGTGCTTGATCAGGGCATGAAGGCCGGACAATGCAAGGTGGTCAAAGTCGAGGGCTCTGATCATGCGGCGTTGCTGGTGACTGTGGCGGTTGGGTGATTCCCCTCAATAGGACTAGAAACCGAGGCGGGTGCGGCCGAATTGGTCGAGCCAGCGCAAAATCGCGCCTTCACGCAGGGCCCACGGACAGATCTCGACTTCCTGAATATTCAAAGCCTTCATGATCTCATCGGCCACAACGCCGCCACCCACAATCTGCATCGTGCGTTCAGGCGTGATGCCGGGCAAAGCCACGCGCTGCTCAGGCGCGATCGCCGCCAAACGAGGAATCCAGTCTTCCAACTGCTCACGAGTCATAATCCATGAATCTTCGCGGCCCGGCGCACGCATCACCGCACCGCACAGGCGAGCCAGCGAGCGGAAGGTCTTGGAGGTGCCAACTGCATGATTCGGGTGCTTGGATTGCGGGAAAACCTTGACCATCGGCTCCAGAATCTTGCGCACGTTCTTACGCACGTCTTCCAACTCGTCGGGCGTGGCCATGCCGGAAGGCAGAAATTCAGTGGTGACGCGGCCCGCGCCAGCCGGGGCGGAAAGCGCTACGGTCGGCTCTTCGTCGGAGCCCATCGCCACTTCGAGCGAACCGCCGCCGATGTCCAGCACCAGCAGTCGGCCGGCATCCCAACCGTACCAACGGCGGGCGGCCAGGAAGGTCAGGCGAGCCTCATCCGTGCCAGACAGCACAGTGACGCCCTGACCGATCAGTTCCTCGATCTTGTGAATCACTTTGTTGCCGTTCGGCGCCTCACGCAGGGCGGAGGTGGCCATAACCAGCAGCTGGGTGATTTCGTATTCCTCGGCCAGCCGCATGCACTGGGACACGGCTTCCAGAATCGCCTCGATGCCGGACTTCTTGATTGAGCCGTCGTCCTTTAAATACTTCATCAGGCGCACTGTGGATTTGGTGCTGGCCTCGGGGTCAGGGCGAGCGCCGGGGGCGGCGTCGACGATAAGCATGTGGATAGTGTTCGAACCGATATCAAGCACACCAAGTCGCGTGGTGAGCGAACGCAGATTGACCATGATTCCTATTCCTGACCTTACCTAACCCGTGATGGCCGAACAACGGGCCGACCATCGCAATCAGCCAGCCGTGCGCCACCATGGCGAGTCGTTCGGCCGGCAACCAACACCGTGAGGCCAGCCGAACATCACACAAACTCGACTACTGTACAACAATCACACCAGCTGCCGCGCCGTTCACAGCGATTCGACGAACGTTCCGAGACGTTCCAGCCCCTCGGTCAGGGCCTCACGTGAGGCGGCATAGCTCAGGCGCACATGCGTATCCGCCGTGGCCGCACCGAAGTCGCGGCCAGGAGTCAGAGCCACATGGGCTTCATTCAGCGCGCGTTCGCAGAACGTCCAGGCATCCAGACCAGTGCGGGAGATGTTGAAGTAGGCGTAGAACGCGCCATTCGGCTCCACCTCAACCGGCAAACCGATGCGCTTGAGCCCGTCAATCACAATGCGGCGACGGGCCAGCAATTCCTGACGACGAGCTTCGCATTCCGCCAAGCTTTCCGGCGTGAAGCAGGCGAGCGCCGCATGTTGCGTGGGCGTGTGGGCGCACAGGTAGTAGTTGGTGGCCAGATCGTCAACCGCTTCCAGCACGGTGGGGTCGTCCGGCAGAATCGCCCAGCCGAGGCGCCAGCCGGTCATGCCGAAGAACTTGGAGAAGCTGTTGCATACGATGGCATCGGGGTCGCAGGCCAGCACGGATTTGACTTCGGTACCGTCCGGCTCCCGGTCAGCCAAGTCGAGGTAGGTTTCGTCCACGATGCGCCATGCGCCGCGGCTGGCGGCCAACTTGCACACCTCGTCCAATACGTTGAAGTCGGTGGTGGTGCCGGTGGGGTTGGACGGCGACGTGATCATTACGGCCTTGGTCTTGCTCGTCCAGTACTGGCTGCACAGGTCGTCGGTCAGGTGGAAGCGGGTGGCGGCCGAGGTCGGCACATCGATGACCCGGCCTTCAAACGACCGCACAAGTTCGCGGTTGCACGGGTAGGAGGGGTCGGCCACAATCACATCGTCACCGGGGTCCACGGTCAGCGCGGTGGCCAACAGCAGGGCGGCCGAACCGCCGGCGGTCACGCAGATACGCTTGGGGTCGATGTCAAGGTCATGACGCTCGCGGTAGAAGTCGGCGATGGCCTGACGCAGTTCAGGTAGGCCCATGGCGGCGGTGTACGGCAGGGCCCGGCCGTCGTACTGTTCGCGCATGGCGTCGCGTACGGCGGGCGGCGCGCCGAAATCGGGCTCGCCAAGGCTTAATTTGATGACGCTGATACCTTGGGCGATCATCTTGTCTGCTTGTTCGCCGAATACCATGGCACGGAAGGGATTGGCCTCACGCGCTCGGCGGGACATGACTGGAGACGCGGCCGGAGATTGGGGCTGCTGCGCTGCTTCGTTTTCCATATTTCGGTTCTATCCGCCTCACGGGACAAGGTTTCTTCTTCTATAATCACTGTAGGTCGATTGAGTGCACCAACCCGTATTCAAGGAGGAATAATGAGTCGATTCAATGGCAAGCGCGCCGAGTTCGAGGCCAGCGGCGAAAAAATCAACGTCGCGATTCTGGGTGCGGGCCGCATAGCTCGCACCATGGCCGACACCCTGACCCAGATGGCTGAAGATTCACTGTATTCCTCATGGATTCACCCGTATGCGGTAGCGGCCCGTGATATTACGCGCGCGCAGGCTTTTGCCGACCAATGGCATTTTGACAAGGCTTATGGATCGTATGAGGAGTTGGTGGCGGACCCGGATGTGGATCTGGTGTATATCGCCACCCCGCACAGTCTGCACGCCGAACAGGCGATCCTGTGTATGAAAGCCGGCAAGAACGTGTTGGTGGAGAAGTCGTTCACCGCGAACGCCGGGCAGGCACGTGAGGCGCTGGCCGTGGCCGAGGAAACCGGCATGCTGTGCACGGAGGCCATCTGGACGCGCTACATGCCCAGCCGCAAGCTCATCAACGAAGCTATCGAGTCCGGCGAGATCGGCGAGGTGAAAGCGGCGAGCGCCAACCTGTGCTATCCGGTGTCCGGCAAGGCACGTATGACCGATCCGGCCTGTGCCGGTGGCGCGCTGCTCGATGTGGGCGTGTATCCGCTGAACTTCCTGGATATGGCGGTCGGCGCCGGCCATGGCCGTACACTTGATCATTTCGATACGTCGATGGTGCCCGCCGAAACCGGTGTGGATGCGCAGAATTCCACCACGTTGTATTACAACGACGGCACGATGGCCGTGTCCACCAGTTCAATGCTGGTTTCCTCCGACCGCGGCGGCTATGTGTGGGGCACCGAGGGTTATCTGGTGGTCACCAATATCAACAATCCCGAGTCCATCGACATCTATGACAACGCCCACAAGCCCGTGCGCAGCATTGCGGTGCCGCCGCAGTTGACCGGTTATGAGTATGAGGTGGCCGATGCGGCCAACGCGCTGCTGGACGGCAAGATCGAATGCGAGGCGATGCCGCACGCCGACACCATCCGCATCATGGAGCTGATGGATGCGATTCGTGACCGCTGGGGCCTGAAGTTCCCGTTTGAATCCTGATTCCAGCTCCCCTCCAGAGGGGAGCTGGAATTATTCCGCTGAATCTGCATCTCCTTCAACAATCTGCTCATACAGCCGTGCGAGGCGTTCGTCGCGCACGGCTTTCGTTAATTCGCACTCCCATACGGTAATTACACGCCAGCCAGCGGCCTCCAGTTCGGCTCGCTGCGCGATGTCTCGATTGTGATTGCGTAGTAGTTTCGCCTGCCAGAATTCCACGTTCGATTTCGGCATCGAATGTTTGGAACAGCCTTCATGCATGTGCCAGAAACAGCCGTTGACAAACACGATGGTGTGGTATTTCGGCAGTACTACATCCGGGTGGCCGGGGTAACGCTTGTCGTTCTTGCGGAATCGCAACCCCTTGCGAAACAGGTAGCTGCGTACCAGTACCTCAATTTTGGTGTCTTTGCCACGAATGTGCGACATCGTGTACGAGCGGGTACCCTGCTCATACTTCTCCACTGGCTGTTTCTTGCGATTCACGCACTCCAGACTACCGTGACGTTGCGGCGAGGATGAGACCCTGAACGAACGATCACCCATCTTGCCCGTCCGTGTCTCTTATCGCGGGCAATGATCATCCGTCGGTCGAGACTGCCCGATTAGACTGAGTTCAATGGATGACATGACGATTCGTAGGGCCACGGCGGCCGATATTCCCCAAATCGACGAACTGCTGCGGCAGGTGCTCGAAGTGCATCATGCCGGCCGACCGGATCTGTTCAAAGGCGGTGTCAAGAAATACACGGACGAGGAATTGAAGGCGATTCTGGCCAACGATCAGACCCCTGTGTTCGTGGCGGTTGCGCCATCTGCCAATGACGGCACTGACGCCGAACATAACGCCGACTCCCCCGCCGCCGACCAAGTGCAATGGCATAGCGTCAAGCGACGTCTGTTTTGCGAGATTTACGAGAAATGAATGCGATACCAGCGTTCATGGCTATGCTCCTTAATCCAATATCAATATCAATGGATGAACCTGCACTGCACCGTATGCCACCATCATAATATATCGAATATCGATATAAGAATATCGAAAAACACTTTCACCATTCACCCACACACATCCGCAAACCCATGAATACACATGTTCTTAATCGGGATGGGGAGTGCACAAAGAAGCTCTGTCATCCCAGCAGATTGAGGAGATCGTCCTTGGTGAGGGTGGCGATGGAGGCGGGAGCTTCGGTGAGGGCGCTGGCGCCGGTGCCGGCTTCGTCGGCAAGCAAGGAAGCATCGGTGAACTGGCGGGCGAGCTCGCTCTTGGTATGCTGAAGCTCCAAGATGCGTTCTTCGATGGTGTCCTTGGCCACCACCTGATACACGTTGACGTCTTCGGTCTGGCCGATACGATGTGCTCGGTCGGTGGCCTGATCCTGCGCGGCGGCGTTCCACCATGGATCGGCGTGGATGACCACGCTGGCACCGGTCAGGTTCAGTCCGGTGTTGCCGGCCTTCAGGGAAATCAGGAAGGCAGGCGTATCGTCCGCATTGAACTGGTCGACGAGTTCGAGACGCTTCTTCTTGGGCGTGGAGCCGGTGATGGTGTAGTAGCGCAGGCCTTGCGCGTCGAAACGTTCGGCGATCAGATCAAGGAAGCTGGTGAACTGGGAGAAGATCAGCGCCTTCTTGTCTTCGTTCACACAGGTTTCCACCAGTTCGGTGATGGCGGCAAGCTTGGCCGATTGATCCTTGGCATCGGCGTACAGCAGCCTCGGGTCGCAGCAGATCTGGCGCAACTTGGTCAACTCGGCGAGGATGCGAATCTTCGACGTGTTGAAATCGGCTTCTTCGCTGTGTTCGAGCTGCATTCTGAGCCGCTGCTCGTGAGCCGCATACAGTTTGCGCTGTTCGCCGGCAAGCCGCACGGTCAGCGTGGTCTCTAGCTTGTCCGGCAAATCGGTCAACACCTGGGACTTCAGCCTGCGCTTGATGAACACGCCCACCAACGACTGCAATTGGCGAGATACCCGAGCGGCCTCAGGATTGACTTGTGCGGCGGCCCGACCTTCAGCCGTGCTGCCATCCGCGGCCCGGGCATTGGAGATGGGCAACTCATAACGCTCATGGAATCGCTTGTATGAGCCGAGCAGCCCTGGCATCAGGAAGTCGAAAATGCTCCACAGTTCGGAGAGTCGGTTTTCGATCGGCGTGCCGGTCAAGGCGAAACGATGGTCGGCGGCCACGGCCTTGACCGCTTTGGCTATTTTCGTGGTGTGATTCTTGATGTACTGGGCTTCGTCCAATGCCATGACATTGAAACGTTGCTCATTGGCGGTGTAATCATCGACATCTCGGCGCAACAGGTCGTATGAGGTGATGAGCACGGTGGGTTCATCCGCCCGGAACGCACGGCCGATGGCGGTACGGCGCTCGGCTTTGGTACCGGCCACCACCACGGCATTGAAGCTCGGGGCAAACTTGGTGAATTCGGCACCCCAGTTGTACACCAAGGACGCCGGGCACACGATCAGCGATGGGCCAAGGCTGCCGTTGCCCATCTCGCCGGTATTCCGCTGATATCGAGACAGGAGCAACGCGATAAGCTGCACAGATTTACCCAAGCCCATCTCATCGGCCAGAATGCCGCCAAAACCCTTGTCGCACAACGTGTTCAGCCATTGGAAGCCTTCGACCTGATAAGGGCGCAGAATATGCTTGAGACTATCCGGCACTTCATACGACTTAGGGTCGATGATCTTGAGATCGTCGATGTATTCGGTGAACGAAGCGTCCTTGACCACATCGGAGCCGTCATCCGGCAGCTCACCATCCAGTAGGAATGCTCGACCACCCGGCAACTCGATCAGTCCGGAGTTGAGCTGCTGCTCGCTCAGATCGAGGTCGCTGGCCAATCGGTCCAACGTGCTGAGATTCGCGCCGCTGAGTTTGACAAGCGTGCCGTCCTTCAACTGATGGAATCGTTGACGCCGACGGTACGAAGATAGCAAGGCACCCACTTCGTCCGGCGGCACTTCATCAGCGAGGGGTGATATCTCCACCAAGTTGCCTTTGATGGACAATCCGACTTTGACGCTTGGTGGCTTGGGCGCGATCAGCCGGTCAAAAGCCGGTGTGGTGAAGACCTCCCCTACTTCCTTTAGTGCCGGCAATCCCTCGTCAAAGAGACGAACGATCTGCGTGGTGTCATCGCGATCGATAGTGGCCGCATCAGACACGAATTTTTTGGTGGCCTTTCGCGCGGCCGGCGTTCGGAACCCATTCACCGTCTGATGAGTGGCGGCCGCAACGCGCTTGCGCTGGTCAGGCATGGTAAAGAATTCACGCACTACATCAATCGCAAGATGCTCTGCGTCGAAATCTCGTCCGATCACGCCCCGCGACAGAGGAATGGAACGCTCATCCCTAGCATGCACCGTCGGGCCATCGGGTAGCAACGGGACAATGGCATCGCCGTAGCGTGCCTTGACCTCGCATTGCACACCATGCTCATCACGATCCAGATAAAACTGGAGGCTGCATTCCGTAGGGCTTAATTCAGCCAACTCGCGAGGAATCTCACTGGCTTCCAACAATCCGGCGCCAACGAGCTGAGGCAATAGCGTGCGTGCGAACAGGGCGATGTCATCGCCGGCGATGACCTGCCCCTCGCCATCGGGCTCAAACAAATCTCCCAGTAATCCCCGCAACGGAATCAATCGTTTCGGGCAACGGACGAATCGGCATCCTGCTGCGCTTTTACGTTGAGAACCCGCCATCATGGCGGATACCGCACCGGCCGGATTAGTGGAGGCGAGCAACAGCCATACATTCTTGCCGCCGTCAATCACGGTTTCCACCGCCGGCACTCCGGTAAGCAGGTACCCGGCATCCGAACCATACGTATTGAAATCACGCCGCGCAATACGCATGAGAAAATCTGTCTCGCCACCATCAACTGGCACCGATGCAGGCTGCCCGGAGAACCATGTGTTCAGCACGAGCTGTACGCCTCTGCCCTCACGTACGGACAGCAACCGGACCACTTCCGATGCTGAAAGCGTCAGGTGACGGTCGATGGCGATATGCCCGTAATACCGGTCCTGCTGCTCGGCCGCACGACGCACGGCCATCGCGTCGTCAAGGAAGCCCAGCAGTGGGCGCGAATCATCGTCGAACATATCCGGCGTATGGGTAAAGGCAAGCTTCTGCCCATAATCCGTATAGTCGCCGTTCGCCATGGTAAGCACAAATTGCGGAATCGATTTCAGTACATAGCTGGACCCATTGGAAGTCGATCCGATCTTGAACTCCACGCTCCACACGCCGTCGATGAAACTCAATATCGGGACAAGCTGCACCTGCCCCAAGCCCACAGTCTCACTATCGCCCTGATACCCGCCTCCTCGGGTGCCGGCACGAGAGCCGTATCCGCTTTTTGTACGCCGAGCATTTGCACCGTTTTCCCCTTGCGTGGCATCAAACCGACGCATAACCGCATTGCGGCGACGCGCTTTGGCTTGAGCATCTTGCCGATCGACGTGCTCCATATAGTCAATCAGCGTTCGAGACGGTCGTACGGCCCCGGCACGGTACCCTTCAAAACGCTGCGGATCATCGCAGAATATGAAGGCGAGCGCAATCATGTGCTTGCACATGCCATAGCCACGGCCGTAAGCCGGGCATGAGCACTTGCCACCGACGGCTTCTCCCGTATCGAGGTCGAATTGCACGCTGGTACGATACTTACTCGATGGGCTGGTGGTGCCACGTAGAATACCGTCAAGCTCGGCATATCCGGTTCGATGATTTTCGCTGTATACCGGATTGATAACCATGGTGGCCGCTTTGCGCGCAATGCTACGGGCACGAGCGAGCACGGCATTCGACGATGACGATTCCACATCGTTGCGTAACGCAAGGATAGGGACGGCATGGGCTTCGGCACGCTTCGCAGACCCGGCGAAATGGCCTTCGTCCTCATCGTCGAACCATACGGAACGTCCTTGCCTGAAACGATAGGGCATCACCGCATCGGCGGCGGACAAACTGTCCGTTCCGCCAAACGTTACGTCTCTGCTGCCGGCCGCGCCTGAGCTACCAAGTATTCCACCCGTCTCACCAGAAATGCCGCCTACTCCGCCACTTTTACCGGTATAGATGCCCCTGCCCCCATTAGTGTCATCAGTGTCATCTATGTCATACCGACCGTCGTCGTAATCGGCATCTTCGTCGTCCCCCCTTTTCCAAGGATTGCGACGACGCAACGCATGGCCCCAGGAAACGCCGGAATCATCATCCTCATAAGGCGGGAGGCCATCGTCATCCGCATCATCGGGAACATGGCCAAACACACCATGCCCTTTGCTCATGGGCGAGCCTCCTTTCCAGCGAATGTATTTCAACCCAACGTTTCCATCCTAGACGAAGCGCGCGGTAGCCTTAACGTATGGATGCAGACAAGCCGGCGCAACGCAAATCCTATGCAGGGAACACCACCCTCGAAATCTTCGAGGTGCTGTGGCGTCACAGCTACTTTGGACATGGCCTGACCGTGCGGCAAATACTCGATGAACTTGCCCGTAAACACCAGCTGGAAGATCCAAGCGAGCTGCCGACCGAGAAAACCATACGAAACCAGCTCAAAAAGCTTACCGCCACGGAATTTCTCGGCAGACATATCGGGCATCTCGCCGAAAGCGACCTTGCCGGCATCGAATGCAAGAATCCACGACCCGGCTGGTATCTTGACGCATTCCTATCCACCGCCGAAATGCGACTGCTGCTCGACAGCCTCACTTTGTCTCGCATCAGCCTCGACACCATGGACGACCTCATCGGTAAAATCCGCGAGCTCGCAGGCGCCGCCGGGCAGGCAGTAGGCTACCTGGACCATGTGGCCACCTACACGCATATCAACGGCGAGTTCCTATCCACTATCGACCAGCTGAATCAAGCCATCGAAGAAGGACATGGCGTAACCTTCCAATACCGTGATTACGGCCCGGATGGCACCTTGATACCACATAAAAGCCGTACGGACGCAGGCCGAATTACCTACACCGCCGACCCGTACCAGATGGTGTACAAGAACGGACGCTATTACCTCATCTGCCACCTGCATGGCGAAGACAACCTCCGCATTTTCGTGGTCAACCGAATCGCCAACGTCAGCGCCAAAGGCAGGAACGGCACAGTGCCGCTGGAAAAACCAGCACCAGCTGATTTTGACGCAGTGAACTTCATGCGCCACCGTCCATACCCCGTAGCCGATGCCCCGATTCGCATCCGCATGGCCGTACGAGACGAATCCATGCTCAACAACGTGTTCGAATGGTTCGACGACCCTCAAATCAAACATTCGCCGGACGGCACACAGTTCGAAGTCATCGTCGATGCTCCCGAACGCGCTGTGTTCTGGTGGGCATTGCAGTATTCCTGGGATGGCCGCGTAGTGATTCTTGAGCCCGATTCGCTCAAGCGCAAACTCTATGACGCCGGGCGTCGCATGGCCACAGCCTATGCTCCCGAATGATGCAACATCACATCGCACACCTCCTTGTCGAGTTGTTCACCAGTGAATTTCACCGGAGAACCTATCATCCCATCGCCAATCACACTCGGTAATTTTTTACCGGGAAATACGATTTCAAGCCATTTCGCGAGCATCGACCCTCACCTAGGCGCACATAAGGCTAAGGTGGGAATCATTAATCGCATCGCACGTCCACAAGCGTGCACCAGCGCGTACAACAATAAGGAGCAACTATGAGCGAAGAGCGTACCGCATGGGGATGGGGTCTGGCCAGCGTAGACGCCGCCGGCACCACCCTGGACGTCTGGTACCCCGAACTGAATCTCGGTGAGGCACCGGCCGAGGCCGATCGTCCAAACCACAATTTCGGCACTCTGGCTCACGATGAGGCCGACGCCCGTGGCATTCGCCGCGTGCCGGTATTCGTCGTCAGCCAGTTGGACGAGCCGATCAGTAATGCCGCGGACGCTTACCTGAAGCTCCATCTGATGAGCATGCGCATGGCCAAGCCGAACACGCTGAACCTTGACGGCATCTTCGCCCAACTCGCCAATGTGGTGTGGACCAACTACGGTCCTTTCGCCGTTGAGGACTTCACACTACGCAAGGCCGATGTCGAACGCGCCTCCACCGAAGCCGCTCTCGCTTTCGCTGCTCAGGCCGGACTGCCTGCCGCAGCTCCTGCCACCACTGTCAACGTGTTCGGTGTGGATAAGTTCCCGCGCATGATCGATTACGTAGTGCCCACCGGCGTGCGTATCGGCGACGCCGACCGCGTGCGCCTCGGCGCTTACCTGTCTTCCGGCACCACCGTGATGCACGCCGGATTCGTGAACTTCAATGCCGGCACGCTCGGCGTCTCCATGGTCGAAGGCCGCGTTTCGCAAGGCGTGGTCGTGGGTGACGGTTCCGACATCGGCGGCGGTGCCTCCATCATGGGCACCCTCTCCGGCGGTGGCAAGCTGCGCAACTCCATCGGCGAGCACTCGCTGCTCGGCGCCAACGCCGGTATCGGCATCTCCCTCGGCGATAACTGCACCGTCGAAGCCGGTCTGTACATCACCGCCGGCACCAAGATCACCATCTGGGACAAGGCCAAGGCCGCCGCTGGCGAACCGCTGGAAGTGGTCAAGGGTGCTGAGCTCTCCGGCAAAGACAACATTCTGTTTATCCGCAACTCGGTGAACGGCCGCATCGAAGCCCGCTACCGCAAGGTGGGAATAGAGCTCAACGCCAAGCTGCATAAAAACTGAAATTGAAATAATGGAGCGTTATCTTCGTTGCCCCCGGTCGACGTACTTTCGTACGCCTTCCCTCGGTGCGCCTCGATACCGCACACATTATTTCAATTTCAGAACTAGCTCTGCTAGTTCTTATGCAGCCGTCGCAGCATAGCTGGTTTGCGCTGTACATATAGAAAGCGCCTCACTGGAATCTCCAGCGAAGCGCTTTCTCAAACCAACAATCACCGCTCGTCCATCGGCACGAAATCGCGCTCGACCAGACCGGTGTAGACCTGGCGTGGGCGGCCGATCTTGGTATTCGGGTCGGCCAACATCTCACGGTACTGCGCAATCCAACCGGGAATGCGGCCCAGCGCGAACAGCGTGGTGAACATGGCGGGATCGAAGCCGATCGCCCGATAAATCAAGCCCGTGTAGAAGTCGACGTTCGGATACAGGTTGCGCGATACGAAATATTCGTCATTCAGCGCAATATCCTCAAGCTCGGTGGCCACGGCGAACAGCGCGCGCTCGTCAGACGGCAGCTTCTGCGTATCCTCGCGCTCCATGATCTTTTCCAGATACTTCCTGGCAATCGCCGCGCGCGGATCATACGACTTATACACACGGTGGCCAAGGCCGGAAATCTTCTGGCCATTCTCCTTGGCATCACGCACGAACTCGGCCACAGACTTGCCGGAATCACGAATCGCCTTCAATTGGCGCAGTACGGCCTCATTCGCACCACCATGCAACGGACCGGACAGCGCATTGATGCCAGCGGCCACCGCCGAATACAGGTTAGCGTGGGCGGAACCGGCGATACGCACCACCGAGGTCGAGCAGTTCTGCTCATGGTCGGCATGAATAATCAACAAACGACCCAAAGCATGCACATACAGCGGGTCGGATTCAAACGGCTCGTACGGCACAGCGAAGCACATGCGCAGGAAGTCGTCCACATAGCCGCGCGCGTAATCGGGGTACAGCATCGGCTCATCGCGACGACGGCGGAAGATGTACGACACAATCGTGCGGGCCTTGGCCATGATGATCTTGGCGGCCTCATCGAGCTGGTCGGTGTCGGAGATATCGGTGGTGTCCGGGTAGAACGTGGCCAGCGCATTGATGGCGGAGGCAAGCACGCTCATCGGGTGAGCGGAGCGCGGGAACGAACCCATGAAGGTACGGAAGTCTTCGCCAACCATCGTCTTGTGGTTGATGTCCGCGCAGAACTGCTCATACTCGGCCCTGCTCGGCAGCTCGCCGTGGCGCAGCAGCCACGCCACCTCCAGAAAATCGGAGTTCTCGCACAACTGCTCGATGGGGTAGCCACGGTAGCGCAGGATCGAATGCTTGCCGTCGATGTAGGTGATTTTCGATTCGCACTGTGCGGTGGTGAGGAATCCGGGGTCGAGCGTTACCCAGCCGTCATTGCGCAGCTTGGAAACGACGATGCCATCCGGCCCTGCACTAGCCTTCACCACGGGCAGGTTGAACTTGTTCGAATCGACATCAAGTTGTGCCGTTGCCATTCGCGCACCTTCCTCTTCATGAACCACTTACCCCAAACATTAACGTTCACGCGTTCGCAAACACTAGTGTTCGGTACTCTATGTCTTCTGTGTTACCGCCGGCAGACACCGGTCGATACACGAAAGCCGAAGTGCGCTCATGCTATCAAAGCAAACGCACTTCGGCTTGTTACGTCTCGAATTCACGGGAAAACCGCGAACATATAGACGGTTGATGAGATGCCGATCGCCCATCACAGGCCAATCAGACACCCGCCATACGCCACACGCCAATCAGAGGTTGGTGCGATCGGTGAAGACGATCGGGCCGTTCTCGGTGACGGCGATGGTGTGCTCGGAGTGGGCGCCGCGCGAGCCGTCGGAGGCACGCAGGGTCCAGCCGTCCTTCGGATCCTGGAAGATCTCGTCGGTGGTCTTGAGGAACCATGGTTCGATGGCGATGACCAGGCCTTCGCGCAGCTTGTAGCCGTGGTGGGCGCGGCCGTCGTTCGGCACGTGCGGGTCGCCGTGCATGATGTGGCCCACGCCGTGACCGCCGAACTCGAGGTTGATCGGGTAGCCGTATTCGCGCGCGATGTCGCCGATGGTGTTGGAGATGTCGCCGAGACGGTTGCCGGGCTTGGCCACGTCGATGGCGGCGGCGAGCGCTTCCTCAGTGCACTTGATGATGCGCAGGTCTTCGGGATCCGGATCATTGCCGACCACGAAGCTGACGGCGGAATCGGCCACCCAGCCGTCCACGGAGATGGCGAGATCGAGGGAGACGAGGTCGCCGTCCTTCAGGCTGTAGTCGTACGGCACACCGTGCAGCACGGCGTCGTTGACGGAGGTGCAGATGTAGTGGGCGAACGGGCCGGTGCCGAAGTCAGGAGCGTAGTCAACATAGCAGGATTCGGCGCCCTTGCGGTCCACGATCTTCTTGTGGACGAACTCGTCGATTTCGAGCAGATTGGTGCCCACCTTGGTGGTCTCCTGCAGTTCCTTCAGAATGCCGCCGACGAAACGGCCGGCAGGCTTCATCTCCTCGATTTCACGAGGGGTCTTCAATTCGATCATGAGGTTCTTTCTACCTATTGGATTCCTACTGAAAGTCGTTCTCAATGCTAGCCCGCACCGGCGTCAACCGCCAGAGGACTATGCGCTATTCCTTGCGCGCATGCCGTCCCCGTCCCCTCTTCACTCGGCCGATACGAACATCCACTAGAAGAGACGTTTCTTTGAAGTTCTCTGGCTGCTTCTTTTTCCCTCCCAACACGCCAAAGCTCGTAGACGATTCAGCGAATCGATTATCGGCATCCTCATTCTGAGTGTCCTTCAACTTCAACACTCCTGCAATTTCAGCCATAGCAGTCATATCGTCATCGCAAGCAACATAAGACTGGGGCTTTCGTCCATTTCTGGCATTTCTAGTATATCTAATGAGTATCGTCATATCTAAGAACCTTTCACGGCACATTCACTGTCCAGCCTCGCAAGAGCTTTGCGAAGATTCCCCATAGCTGACGCAACCTGTTTAGAGATGGCAGCCCGTGATACACCGATGCTTCGAGCCATATCCGCTTGTGATTGACCTTGCAAAAATATGCCGACAATGACATCCCGCTGTTTTACGGGCAATCTTGATAGCGCATTATTCACACACTGGAGAATTCGCTTCCGCTCAGCTTCGCTCTCGCGCTCGATGATAATGCTTTCAGGGTCCGTAGCTGCTGAAATACAATCACAATCCACGGCAACAAGTTCATCATAAGAGATCAAGGCACCTGACGCACGATCAGACCGATGGTAAGCATGAGCATTCCGTTCTTCGATATTCCAGACATCCTGCAATATAGTTTGCGGATGTCTGAATGCTAGTTCTTCAGGGCTGCATCGCGCATCGACGGCCCGTAAGATTCGATCTCGTTCGAGCATTGATTGCATTTCCTCTTCCGTAAGGTCATAAACATCCGACTCGGACGTATTGCCCGCTCTATTGGCTTCATGTTTGAAAACGAGTTTCACAACGACTCCCTCCCGTCTATACCGGGAAATGGGAGACCCGCACCAGAAAGACCCAAAGCATACAGACCGCTTAACAGCGTGCGGGGCCATCAACTCATTCTTATTTGTAAAACAACAGAATTCCGTTGATGGCCCCGCACCACAATTCTGCAGGCAGGTCTCTTTGCTTTGAATATGAACGTCCACAGCCAGCTTCGCTGCAGCGAATGATCGATACACCTAATGAATGGCCAGTTCAATAAAAGGCATAGTCGTTACACTTATCAGTTCAGTCCATCGCCCTCCTTTCGTGAAAAGTCTGCGCACACAATAGGGTTCAATAACCTAACTGTCATATACTGGATTTTGTTGTCCAGCGAATATCGGACCTAAGTTCCAAACCTGTTCTTATCGTAGGAAAACCACCCTTAGACGCTGAAGGCAAGGCAAGGCGAAGCGAGGCGAGGCGAGATGAAGACGAACTTGACTCTGGCTCAGCCAGGTAACGTGTACGCGCTAGGGGATTTTTGCGCCATTGTCCACTTGTATGTGATTGGAGTGTCCCACAGCAAAATCGGGTTTATGAAGGACTTCTTCGATCAAGTACTAGTGCCTGATCACTCTTTTGAGGAAATGGCAAAGCGCAGACCTCGATCGGGAAACAAAATAGGCAAACACATGATGCAAGCCGGACCATGGACAGGTATCAACGAAACAGACCTGGTCAAGTTTTTTAACGGGAGCAGGAAGCTGCCGAGTTGGAAAGCAAAGGACTTCTACCGATGTCTGGACATTCTTATGGATGAGCTCAAGCACGAAATACAACCTGAAGTGAAGACGACGCAGGAACGTCTCGATAATCTTGCCGCAGCAGCACGAATCAGCGCGGAACAGACCGAGCTACTTGCTATGCGAAACCATTATCTCGCAGCACTTGATGAAAAAGATCAGGATCATCCTGATTTCGAAAAATACAAACCACGAAACTGGTTCCATGAAGATTTCTATTATTCGATGCGATCTAAGCTACAAGACATCCTTTACCTAATCCATATGCCCAATGCCGGCAAAGCAGATTTCGATCGACAAACTTTCGATATCACAATAGACGGTTATTCAAAAGCAGCTGAACAAGGCAAAGGTTACTGTGCACTCCTCAACACCGTGTTATTGCTTGCTTTTCACGACTATCTGAACAGACGATCATCACATGCCCTCCAATGGCTGCTCATTGACACCCCTTTGCTGGGATTTGACGAAGGAGTCCATGCCATCAGCACATCCATGCGCGCTGGACTGTTCGACGCATTAAAAGGACAAGCCAAAGACCAGCAAATCATCATCTTAGAGAACACAGATCATATCGATGAGCTGGATTTTGACAGTAACGTCAACCTCATTCGCTTTACCAAAAATCGCCATCAAGGTCGTTACGGCTATTTGAATGATGTTTACGATATCACAGAAACCACTCCATTACGATAGGATAGAAATGCCAAAAATAACATATGCAGAAATTCAAATTTTTTGCAAAAAAATATCATCAAACTATCTTGCTTCCGCATTCGCCTTGGTAGTGCCCGAACTCTTGCGCACTTTGGTCTTCGCCCGTCCCTGTGGCGGTGATCAGTTCGCTGCTGGTACGGTCTCACCGAGCCTTGACATGTCGAGGTAGCGGCGCGTCGACCACTCGTCGGATGTCACGTAGCGGACCCTCGCGCAGACGAGCATCAACGCGCTGCGTCCGTCGGGGAACGAGCCGACCACGCGGGTCCTGCGCCTGATCTCGCGGTTGAGCCGTTCGATCATGTTGTTGGTGCGGATCCGACGCCTATGCTCGCGCGGGTAGTCGTCGAGCAGGTAGGTCGTGGTCTCGCCGATGCCCTCGCGCAGGCATTTGGCGGCCTCCTTGAGTTTCCTGGATTCCATGTCCCGGGCGACGGATTCGGCCTTCTCCAACGCCTTGTCGCGTGATTCCATGGAGAACACGGCCTTCAGTGCGTCGGCCGCCCAGTCGCGGTTCCCGGGGTTGACCCTGGCGAGTATGTTGCGCTCGAAATGCACCATGCACCGCTGGTAGCGGGCATCGGGCAGCAGCTCGCCCGCGGCGGCGACCAGCCCCGCGCACCGATCTCCCGTCACCAGTCTCACGCCCTTGAGGCCTCGTGCGAGCATGCCTTTGATGAATTCGCGCCAGCTTTCCGCGTCCTCCTTCATGCCCTCGGCCACCGAAAGCACCTCGCGCCGCCCGTCCATGCCGACGCCGATGGCCACCAGGATGCTCACGTTCTCCACGGACCCGCCCCAGCACCTTTTGTGCCACACGCCGTCCATGAACAGGTACGGGTAATCCTGTTCGAGGGGCCTGCCCCGCCATGCGTCGATATCCGCATAGACGCGCTTGAGCTTGTCGCTCAGGGTCTGCGAGGGCATGCGGTCGCCCCACAGGAGCCGGCTGACATCATCGACCTGGCGGGTGGAGACGCCGGCCAGGTACATGTCGATCAAGGCCTCCTCGACGCTCTCCTCACGCCGACGGTATCGTTCGATCACGGCCGACTCGAACACCGCGCCCTTGAGTTTCGGCACTTTCAGGCTCATTTTGCCGGCCTTGACGGTCAGGTCGCGCTCGTAGTGGCCGGCCCGGTACGCCTTGCGGTCCCCGCTGCGCTCGTAGCGCGCGGCGCCGGTGATCTCGTCGGCCTCGGCGTCGAGCATCGCGTTCAGGGTCTCCTCGACGCTTTTGCGGACCATCCGGTCCAGGGTGGTTTCCAACATGGCCTGGTCGACCTGTAGAATCTGCTGTGACATGGCTTCGTGCCCTCGTTTCCAATCGCGGTTTTCTAATGTCTGGCGACTGAAAATCGTACACAGGACACGGGCCATGCCCCTATCTCAAGCCCAAACCAAAGTGCGCAAAATCTC
>NZ_JBHEEA010000021.1:0-26792 GCF_041900695.1 Bifidobacterium sp. 2450 | reverse complement strand
GGGAACGCATCGAACGCATGCTCGACGTGTTCGGCATCACGCGTTCCCTTTCCGGACCCGGCAGCCCATACGACAACGCGGTGGTCGAATCCACCGACCGGCTCGTCAAGAAGGAACTCATATACGCCAACACATACACGAGCGTGGAACGGCTGCGCTCGGACCTGAACAGGTACGTGTGGTGGTACAACCACCGACGGCTCCACTCGACCCTCGGGTACCTGAGCCCCGTGGAGTTCACACAACAAGGAAAAACCCTCTAGAAACAATCCAACACACCGTTGCCAATCCAACCGATCTACACCGCCGTCGGCGAGCGGGCCGCCGAGGCGGCGCGGGACGAGATGCTGGGCAGATGGGCCGACAAATACCCGGCGATCCACGGCCTGTGGATGGGCGCGCGGGACCGGTTCATACCGTTCCTCGACTACGACGTCGAGATCCGAAGGGTCATCTGCTCGACCAACGCGATCGAGAGCCTCAACGCGCGTTTCCGCCGCTCGGTCAGGGCGCGGGGTCACTTCCCCGACGAGCGGGCCGCGCTCAAATGCCTCTACCTGACCGTGCGTTCACTGGACCCGACCGGCAGAGGAAGGATAAAATGGGCGGCACGATGGAAACCCGCGTTGAACGCGTTCGCTATCACCTCCGCCGACCGCTGGCCCACCAGCGCGAACCAATAACAAAAACACCAGTCACACACTTAAAGAGACAGTCCCAATACGAACTGCAGTATCTTCTCGTTCAGTAGTCTTCTGAATAGAAATCGCCTTAGTTGAGATAACTACTTTGTTCATGATATTTCCTTTCCATTGAACTCTAAATTCATTTAGAGTCATATCAAATATATGACTTAACTTCAGTAAGCGGCTTATTATGAGCATAATTGTCATCTTATGGATGACGAAGAATCTTGATCTGCTCTGCTCCTACGGACAAATACATCAATAAGTATCAACGATGCGATGACTGCCATTTCAAAATTGGTGACTAGAACTGTTTTTAACTTGATTTCTGGTATCAACAGTCCGCTGATACCCAGAGCGGCGAATCCAACAATCCTGCTGAAGGTGGAATTAACGGTAATCATCGTACTGATACGTTCTTCAGAAATGTATAACGAATATAACACATCATATAAGTACTGAAGGAAGGGGCACACGGTTTGCGCGGTGGTGAGCAGTGAGTGGTGAGTATTGAGCGATGTACGGCGACTCACGTGCGCTCACACAGTGGTGAGCAATCCGCCAAACAGCACCACGAGCAGGGCGATGGTTTCAATCACGAAGTACAGAATGAAGCTCGCCCAGCTTTTGGTCAGCACGTTCAGCGGCGAGGTCTTCCGGATAATCACCAGCAGACCAACAAACACCAAGGCATATACGGCGATGCCGATCGCCGCCCCCATAATGCCGAGGTTCGCGGCATTCGCCAGGCCGGCCTGCTTGCCGTAGACCACATACGTGGAATACCAGAAATTGAGATTGAGCATACTGAGCCCCGCGATGAACTGCTCGCAGGCCAACCCGATCACAAATACAATCAGCCACGGCCAGGACGGCGAGACGACCACCGCCATCGCCAATCCGACGTACGTGATCACCACGGCCACCCAACCGACCAGTGCGATACCTTGCGGGGACACTCCCCCGAACACTGCCACGATGGAGTCCGTATTATTCACCGCCAACGAACGGCCGAACCAGTATGGCGCGACGATGGCGCACAGTGCGGCAAGAATAATCAACACCCAACGCAACGGATGGGAGCGACGGCGCTCGATATCCGCCAGAGACAAATCGGTCTCGGGTATGGAAGCCTCGGGGTGCTTGGAAACCTCGACGGTTTCCACCTTGCCGCCCACAATTTCCAGCGCTTCGTTAGGTTCCTGCTCGTTGGGTTCTTGCTCCATGCACCGCCTCGCCGATTACCTGCTTATTGCCATGTATTGCCATGCCGATTATTGCGATGCCTATCTTAGCGCGCGTGTTGGGCAAGTACCTGATGTTCCCTGCGGTTTCGCGCGCTGATTGGATACAGACAGGCTACTGCTACCGCCCGTCTGTATCCGGCGACTTGTCCGCCTCACGCCACCAACATCGCCAACGTGAAACCAGAGGAGCCGGGCGGCATCGTCACTCTTATAAGTCTGGATATGGACGCATATGCCGAGAAGTACGGCAAGAAGAGCGTACGCAAGAAATGTAACCATCCCAGCCTGGCTCGACACGTTTGGCGAACGCGAGGGAATTAACTACAGCCAAGTGTTGCGTAAGGGCCTTGAGCATCGTTACAACGAATTGCAGAACACCTGATAGCGGGGTTAGTTAAGGGCCACAGGAGTCTGGGCTCTCCCTCGGTCCCGGCGTTGCCGACCCAGCTCCCTCATCAGAGGGAGCTCATGCTCTTCATGGGCGTCCCCTCCGCCCACCTTCACCAAAGATGAACTTCTTATGCAACAATACAAAAACCTCGCCGTAGCGGCGAGGTTCACAGTGGAGCGGATGACGGGAATCGAACCCGCGTAATCAGTTTGGAAGACTGAGGCTCTACCATTGAGCTACATCCGCGTTAAGCGCCGCTTTTGGCGACTTGAGCTATTATACATATTTCTTTAGGGATGGCAAACGCGTGTGGCTGCAGCAGGACCAGCCAATCTAGTTGATGGATTACGGCTTTGCCGAGGACTCCCCTCAGTCGCCTACGGTTTCTAGCTCCCCTCAAAGAGGGGAGCTAGAAACCGTCGAAATCACAAATGGATGAGCTGGGACTCGTACGGCTGGAGATCGGCGTCCATCGCGTTCAGAATGCCGTTGCAGGCGTTGAGGTGGGCGTGCTGCGGGTCGGGTGAGAAGTTGAACAGGCCGACCAGCGTCTTGCCTTCGTGCTGACGAATCACAGCGAGCACCGAATCGTTGAACGTATCCCACGTGGACACCCAAGCGTCAGGCGCGAAGCAGGGATCGTTGCGCATCTCGCGCAGATCCCCCATACCCTTCCACAGCTGGTTCTGCAGCGTGCCGAGCTTCTTGCGTAGAGCGGCCTTGGTCCAGTCGAACTTACTGCGGTGCAGGTTGCGGCTGTCTTCCACGCGATCCGGGTCTTCCTTGTAATCCCAGCCGTTGAGCTGGGCGATTTCGTCGCCGCAGTTGAGCATCGGGAAGCCGCGCAGGAAGCTCATGGCGTGGTGCATCATGAGGTCGCGATCCACCGAGGTCTCTAGCAGTGGCTTGTCGTGCGTGATGATGGCCTTTTCGATGCCGCACAGGCTGGCGGTGGTGCCGCAACTGCGGGCGTCGCGCGTGGCTTCGTCGTAGTTGTAGAGTTCGCCCATCGACCAGCTGCCGGGGGTTGCGCCCTCGTAGAAGTGGTACAGGAATTCCTTGTGCTTGAGCGGGTCGATGTCGAGGTAACGCTCCACGTCTTCGTCCAAGCCCCAGCCGATGTCGTCATGGCAGCGCAAATAATTCACGAACCAGCAGTTTTCGGGCAGCGAGTTGAGCTTGTCGATCTGGTTCTTGAGCAGACGCACGTCGCGGCTGGCGAGCGCGCTCCACAGGTTGACCATGATGGAGACGTTGTACAGCATGTGGCACTCGGGGGCTTCGGGCGTGCCGAAGTAGGCGGCGAGCTCCTTGGGGGCCATGACCACCTCGCCCTTAAGCACCACGGCCGGGCAGACGCATTCCAAAATGATGCGCAGCATGCGCACGATGGTGTGGACCTGCGACAGGTTGCGGCAATTGGTGCCAAGCTGCTTCCAGATGTACGGCACGGCGTCGATGCGGAACACCTCGACACCGAGGTTGGCCAGGTGCATCACGCTGCCCATCATGGCTACGAGCACCTTCGGGTTGCGGTAGTTGAGGTCCCACTGGAACGGGTAGAACTGGGTCATCACCCACTTGTTCATCTTCTCATTCCAGGTGAAGTTGCCGGGCGCGGTGTTCGGGAAGACCTGCGGCACATCCCGGTCGTACCGGTCGGGGATGGTGCGGTCCGGGTAGCAGAAGTAATAGTCCTGATACTCGGGATCGCCGGCTTCGGCTGCCTTGGCCCAGCGGTGGGTGGAGGCGGTGTGGTTCATCACGAAGTCGACGCACAGACTGATGCCGGCGCGGCGCAGCTTCTTGGCCAGCGCGGCGAGGCCTTCGTTGGTGCCGAGCTTCGGGTCCACGGTGTCGAAGTCCTGGACCGCATAGCCACCGTCGTTGTTCGGGTGCGGCATGTCAAGCAGCGGCATCAAGTGCAGGTAGGTGAGCTTCTGCTCCTTCAAGTACGGGATCTTGTCGGCAAGTTTCTTGAGGTCGCCGGCGAACAGGTCGGTGTACATGGTCATGCCGAACATATCGCCGCGCTTGTACCAGTCCGGGTCCTGCTCGCGGGTTTTGTCGAGACGCTTCAGGTCGGCGGGACGGTCGGTGTAGGCTGCAGCCATGCTTGCGACGAGTGCGTCGAAGGCATCATGATCGTTGTACAGGCTCATGAAGAGCTGTTCGAGTTCGTCTTGATGAGCAGCAAGGCGAGCGTTGAACACAGCGCTCGAAGCGGGACGCTTGGCGGTTGCGGACTTGGCCGCCGCCGTCTTGAAGGTACGGGCCGCACGAACGGCGGTCGTTGCCTTAGTCGCTGCGGTTTTGGCCGTGCGAGTCGTCGTGCGCTTGGTTGCCGACGCCTTGGTTGCGGTTGTCTTGGAAGTCGTAGCGGTTTTGGCCGCTCGGGTTGATGCTGTCTTGGCAGCCTTCTTCGCCACCTCGGTCTTCTCGACCGATTCCACTGCCTGTGCCGACTGGTTGCTTTGAGCCACCGGAAACCCCTTTGTCTCTATCCGTTGCCTGCGTCAATCGTTTGACGTTTTATATTACACTATATCAAGCCGGTTCGACAATCGCAACCCAAGACCCGCCGAGCCACCGGCGCTATTCCGCAGAAATCGTCACCACCGCGGAGGCAATCGGACCATCGTGGCTCAGGGAAATATGGGTATGCGGCATCGACCCCGCACCGAGAGCCGAGCGCTGCGCCGAACGCGCATTCCGCCGCTCCTGCATCACTGCATAAGGCCCGTTATCGGAAGCAGGGGAATAAGCAGAGGAATAGCGAGCGCCGGCAGCCGAATTCGCGTAATCAGTTTGGAAGACTGACGCCGCCCCCTTACCCAGAGACACATGCGGCACACCACGGGAATCATCCAAGATCTCGATTTCAGGCCACGGGAAATTATCAAGCGTGAACGGATAGGGGGCATCGCCAAGATAATCGCACCACGCTTTGAGGAACGCCTCCTTGCCTGCCCACTTGGCGGCCAGATGCACGGCCTCGTCATCGTTCTTCAGCCGTGCACGATCCGCCGCCTGACGTACCTCACGAACGGAAAACAGCGAGAGCATGCGCGAGCCGGGTTCAGACAGCTGCTCGACGAATGCGGCGACGTCAACCACGTCATGACCTAAACCAAATGTGCCCATAGCACCTATTATCAGCCATTCAACACGTTGACAACACATCCAGAATAACGAGGTTCACACGGAACGCGGCATCCACAAACGAAAACCCTCGGCCGCCCCGCAAGCCGAATCCTGAAAGTCAACACCAAGTCAAACTGTTGACTAACGGTTGACACGGCGTAGAATGGCGATATTCCGCCCGATACTCCGATACGTAAATCGATTGACGTCAAACGTTTGACTTTTTAGCGTGGTTAACACAATGATCCAATGAAGGATAACTTCACAACAACCAACCACAACCAGCCAATGAAGCCAGCAAGGAGGTAGAGCCGTGGTCACGATGAAGCAAATCGCCAATCGCGCCGGCGTTTCCATCTCCACCGTCTCTCTGGCGCTCAACAACCGCGATATCGGCCGCGTCAGCCCCGATGTCGCCGAGCGAGTCCGCGCCATCGCCGCCGAACTCGGTTACCTGGCCAACCGTCTGGCCAGCGGGCTACGCACCAGCAGTAGCCGCACCATCGGATTCCTCAGCGACGAAGTGGCCACCACGTCGTTTGCCGACCGCATGATTGAGGGCGCGCAAGACGCCGCCCGCATGCCCGCGTTCTTCGACAAGCACCCGGATGTCGACGGCTTCTTCTGCTTCAACGACACCCGCGCTTGGGCCATCTACACCGAGGCCACCCGTCGCGGGCTGATTATCGGCAAAGATATCGCGGTGGTTGGCGTCGACAACCACCAGGTTGTGGCCGAAGCGCTGGATCCGCCGCTTTCCACTGTGGAACTGCCGCATTACGAGATGGGCTACTGGGCAGTCGGTAAGCTGGTCTCGCTCATCGAAGGCGAGGCACCCGATCCCTTTCCTCGTGCCGGATACCCGGTCGAGAAGGTTCAGCCGCCGCCACTGAGCGAGCAGTCACCCCAGCTTGAATGCCAGCTGCGCATCAAGCAATCCTGGGTCCGGCCCCGCTCCCAGCGATAGCCTGCCCAAAAATCACGCATCTATCCTACTTGACCCGGTTTCGACTGTATGTCGAAGGCGCTATTGCTGTTTTCGTGGATGTCAGTTCGCCGTCTCTTACTCCCACAACGGTTCAACAACGAACCACCGCCCACGAAAACAGCAATAGCGCCAAAAAACAATAGGGTCGGGAAGAACGCCGTAAATGACGTTCTTCCCGACCCTAATCGCGAGACACTCCCCTCAGCCGGCATTCACCGACCGGGGGGAGCCAGAGGGGCATCAGGCCTCGTAGTAGCCGTCGGCACCGAGGCGGGCGTCCGGGTTGAGGAGCATCGCCTTTTCGACCTCGTGGTGGTCGTAGCCACGGTGATCCTCGCGGAAGCGACGGTTGTCGATCGGCTCGTAGAGCGCGGCGCGACCCATCAT
This sequence comes from Bifidobacterium sp. 2450, assembly GCF_041900695.1. Lineage (NCBI taxonomy): Bacteria > Bacillati > Actinomycetota > Actinomycetes > Bifidobacteriales > Bifidobacteriaceae > Bifidobacterium > Bifidobacterium sp. 2450. Next base: position 19,949 of record NZ_JBHEEA010000021.1, on the reverse strand, counting down.
GCCTTCCTCAAGGTGACGTTGGCCGGCAGCCAAACGGGCGTTGGCACGCTCACGCCAAGCTTCCAGTGCGGCCTCACCATCGGCCTTGGCCACGGCCGCCTCGAAGGCACCCGGATGGACCAGGGCCACGAAGCCGGAAACATGTCCGAAGCCGAGCGAGGTGGCCAGACCGGCCTTGACCGGGCGACCAGCGGTCTCGCGACCGAACTCGTCCTCGCCACCGCCGATGCGCAGGGGCTTCCTAACCCAGACCATGTGGTCGTCGCGCTGGAGCTTCGGATCCACGCAGTCGAGCGCCGCGTTCGCCGGAATCACGCCGGACTTGAACAGCTGCGTCAGACCGTTGACCTGGAAGATGCAGGCACCACCCTTGGCGTGGCCGGTAAGCGTCTTCTGCGAGATCACGAACAGCGGGTTGCCGTCGGTGCGGCCGATGGCGTGGGCCAGCGTGTTGTGCAGCTCGGATTCGTTTGGGTCGTTGGCGTTGGTGGACGTGTCGTGCTTGGAGACCACGGCGATGTCGTCGGCTGAGACGCCGAGCTTAGCCAGGTCGTGCACGAGCTTGGAGTCCTTGCCACCGAGGCCGGCAGCCAGGGCACCGAGGCCCGGAGCCGGGATCGAGGTGTGAGCACCATCCGCGTAGGAGTGGATGAAGCCGACCACGGCCGCAACCGGCAGGCCGAGCTTTTCGGCGATGTCACCGCGGGTCACGAGGATTGTGCCGCCGCCCTGGGATTCCAGGAAGCCGCCACGGCGACGATCGTTCGCGCGGCTGAAGAAGCGCGCGTCGATGCCCTTACCGTACATTTCCTCCGAGTTGGCGGTGGCGTTCATGTTGCCGAAGCCGATCACGGATTCCACGCCGATGTCGTCGATCGCACCGGTGACCACGAAGTCGGCCTTGCCGAGGGCGATCTTGTCGACGCCCTCTTCAAGGGAGACGGCCGCGGTGGCGCAGGCGGAGACCGGCTGAATCATGTTGCCGTAACCGCCGATGTAGGACTGCATCACGTGAGCCGCGACCACGTTCGGCAGGGCTTCCTGCAGGATGTCGGTCGGGATCTCGTGGTTGAGGAAGCGGTCGAGGTACAGCTTGCGCATCGACATCATGCCGCCGAAGCCGGTGCCCTGAGTCGAAGCCACCAGCGAGGGGTGGATGGACTCGAGGATTTCGGCCGGGGTGAAGCCGGCGCCCAGGTAGGCGTCCACGGTGGTGACGATGTTCCACAGGGCGATCTTGTCCACGTCGCCGACCATCGAGGCGGGGATACCCCAGCGGGTCGGGTCGAAGCCCTTCGGGAACTGGCCGCCGACCGTGCGGGTCATGGTGGCGCGGCGCGGCACGCGGATCATCGAGCCGGTGTGGCGGGTCACGTTCCATTCGCCGGATTCCTCATCCGAGGCGATGGTGGTGTGAGCTTCGTCCAGCTTGACGTATTCGGCGGCGACTTCGCGGGTGGGCACGGAGAAGGTGACGTCGTGGTCAAGGAAGACCTCGGCTTCTTCTTCGTCGGCACCGTCCTTGTAGTCGTTGCCCATGCCTTCCTCGAATGGGCGGATGCCGGAGCGGGCCACGACCTCGTCGTGGTAGCGCTCGGCGATGTCCTCTTCGGGCACGAGGTTGCCGTCGGTGTCGTACCAGCCGGGCTTCGGGCTGTCGGCCCAAGTCAGCAGACCCATGTTCCACGCAAGTTCGAGCACTGCGCCGGCGCTCAGGTCGACGGTGCCGTCCGAGTGGATGCCGAGCTCGGCCTGGGTGCGCGTACGGCCGGAGCCCCACGGGCCCAGCTCACCGACGGAGACGATGACGATTTCGTCTTCCGGCTTGGCGGTGACGTTGGCCCAGTCGTTGAGATCGACCGGGGCCTGCTTGGTGACGATCGGGGTGGGCAGCGCCTTGATTTGCTGCCCACGCGAGGAGTCGGACAGTCCAGTGGACTGTCCGGCGACGGGGCCATCCGTTTCCTGAGACGAGGCCGCAGCAGCTTCCTTCTCGGCGTCGGCCATGGCTTCGGCACGCAGGGCCTTGATGTCGATGGGCTCGGAGCCGAGGCCACCGGTCAGGTCCACATCGAGCGGGGCCTTGAGGGCCTGCTCGCGCGATTCGGCAGTGCACAGGTCGAGCAGCTTGGCCGCAATCTGTGCGGTGGAGTAGGTGTGGATGCCGTGACGCTCAACGACGGCGACCAGCGGGTCGTTGCCGCCCATCAGGCCGGTGCTACGCACCCAGCCGATCTTCGGGTGAGCGAAGGTGACGCGGCTCGACCACACCTTTTCAGCGCGGGTGCGGTTGACGATGGCGTCAAAGGCGCTCTTGACTTCGCCGTAGGCACCGTCGCCGCCGAATACGCCGCGGTTCGGGGAGCCGGGCAGCACCACGTGGAGCTTGTGCTGCACGTTGGTGTCGGCACCGATGTGGCTGAAGCCGGCGATGGCGCGTTCCACGCCCCACAGCATCAGTCGGGCCTGCGATTCGAACAGGTCGCCGGAGTCGGCGAGCGTACCGTGGACCGGCGGAGCGGCGAACGGGAAGAACAGGGTCGGCTCCCACGCGGGCTTCAGAATCGTGGTGGTAGCACCGGAGGTCTTCTTCTGCTCGTGCCCCACCCAGTCGACCAGCGCGTCGACATCGCGGTAGCTGGAGAGGTTGGCCGGAACCAGCCACAGCTTGGCGTTGCCAGTGGCGTGCTCGCGGTAGGCCTGCTTGGCCCAAGCCTTGATGGACGGCTTGAAGCTATGCGAAGTGGCCACCACGGTGGCGCCGCCCGCGAGCAGGCCTTCGACCACCTGAGCAGCGATCGAGTTCGGGCTCACGCCGGTGACGATGGCGATATCATTCGCGTAACGGGAGGCGTTCTTGTTGGACGCAACCTGTTCGAGGGCCTCGGAGCCGGCCTTCTGGAAGGCGGCCTTGAGTTCTTCGCTCTCCGACTCGTTGGCGAACCACTGGGCTTCGGCGGCGATGGTCTTGCCAAGGCCGATGAAGCTGCCGTTCAGTGCGGCGGGATCGTTGTCGTAGTAGGCGCGGGCGAGGTCTTCGCGGGCGGAGGCCCACCGATCATCGAAGAGGATGGCCTTGTTGGCGTCGAAGCGCGGAGCGACCTGCTTGGGCCAGTCGGAGCCAAGTTCGGCTTCAACCGCGGCCACGGCGGCGGCGTTCTCGTCCTCAGATTCTTCCGGAGCCGGAGCGGCCACGCCGAGCTCGTTCAGCACGAAGCGGGCGGTGGCGGCGAGCACGCCGTTGGAACCGGTGACCTTCTCGGCGAAGGCGTCTAGCGCGGCGGAATCGACCACAGCGCCACCAGCGGCACCACCGGCGGACGGCAGGGCCACGGCAACACCCTTGAGCTGGGCGACGACCTCAACGGCCGCATCAATCAGCTTGTCGGCTTCCGGCTTGTTCTGCACGGCGGCGGTGGGCAGCTTGGCCAGGTCGCCGCCACGGGAGCTGGCACCCTCGCGAGTGTCGAGCAGCAGTGCGGCGAGCACGCTGGCCACCCAACCTTCACCGAGCTGCCATACGTTGGTCACGCGGTCGCGGATGTACTGCTGCTTGACGCCGGCAGCACCGAACAGCGAGCGCAGGCGGTCGCGCAGCGCCTCGGAGAGCACGGCACCGAACGGCTTGTAGTTCGGGGCGGCCTTGTTGACGATTTGGGCGAGCTTGTCGAGCGTCGCTTCAGCAGCACCGTCCACGCTGGCGACTCCCAGCTCGGAGCTGATGTCCATGAGCAGCTGGTTGCGGCGAGAAGAGACACCGTTGGTCAGGGTGTCGGTGGTGTCGTTGCTGCCGATCTGGTCGAGGCGCACCTTGGCGGAGTAGGCCATGAGTACGCCGATGGCATCGGAAGCCTTGAAGGGCAGGTCGGCGACGGCGGCACCGGACGGTGCGCCGGCAGCGGCCTGCCCTGATTGCAGGCCGCGCGAGGAGTCGGACAGTCCAGTGGACTGTCCGGCGACGGAGCCATCCGTTGTCTGAGCAGCCTCAGTCACGGCATTTGCCGGAGCGGCACCGGAACCGAGCTTGGCGACGGCGGAACCACCGGCAGGAGCGGTTTCGACCGGGGCCGGGGCCGCAGCCTCTTCCGGCTCATCGTCGGGAACCAGCGAATCGGTGTCGGTCATGTAGACGCGGCCTTCATCGCGGCCGACGTTGTAGACGACCGTATCGTTGCCGGCGAACTCGGGCAGACGCAGGGTCTTGGCACCGAGGTTGGCCAGGGTCGGAGCGTTGCCTAGGCCGACTTCGACGTATTCTTCCACGCCGAGGCCGCCCTGTTCGCGCTGACCGAAGAGCAGCGCCTGGGTTTCAATCCAACGCACCGGGGAGGCGAACTGCCAGGAGAGCAGTTCGGTCAAGAGCAGACGGCCGAGCTTCTGGTCGTCGTCGGCGTAGGAATCCCACACGGCCGGGTCGTCGAGCGCGGCCTTGATGCGCTCGGACGGCACGACTTCGAGGATCTTGGCGGCGAATTCCTTGGTCATCTCGAACGGGGTGGCCACCAGGTTCGGGATGTAGCGGTCCACCAGACGGCCACGGTAGTCGATGTAAGCGGGAAGCAGCGCGTCGAGCTTGTCGCGGAATTCCGGCACGCCCTTGCGCAGCAGTGTGGAGTGGAACGGCACATCGATGCCGGGCACCAGCATGAACGCGGGCTTGCCACCGAATGCGGCCACGCGGCGGGCGGAATCGGCCTTCAGGGCCTTGAGTCCGGCGATCGTACCGGCGATGGCGTACTGCTGGCCGGCGAGGTTGTAGTTCACGATTTCCAGGAATTCGCCGGACGCCTTGGCCACGGATTCCACGTATTCCTTGACGTGCGCGTCGTCCACACCGAACTGGTTCGGGCGCAGGGCACCCATGCGGTAGTTGGAGCGACCCTGTGCGTCACGCTCGATGAGGTGGTGCATGGTGGAACCACGGTGGAACACGAGCTCCAGCACGGTTTCCAGCGGAATCACGTCGGCGAACGCGGACAGCGCGTTGTATTCGCCGAGCGAGTGGCCGGCGAAGTAGGCGGGCCAGATGTCGGCGCCGGCTTCGCGCAGACGGGCGGTCTGGGCAAAGGCAACCGTCGCGAGCGCCACCTGCGTGAACTGCGTCAGGTTGAGCAGGCCTTCGGGGTGACGGTAGGTCACGCCGTTGGCGGTGAGTTCCTTCGGGTTATCGCGCACGAGGCCCAGGATCGAGAAGCCGAGCTTGGAGCGGGTGAGCTTGTCGGCGCGCTCCCACACGTCGCGGGCGGCGGCGGACTTGGCGCGCTCGTCCAGAACCATGCCCTGCTTCTGGATGCCCTGGCCGGGGTAGACGAAGGCGGCGCGCGGTGCGCGGACCAGTGCGGTGCCGCGGGAGACGAGCTGGCCGTCGATACGGCAGGTGACTTCGAGGGTCATGCCGCCGTGGCGCACCTTGCCGACGCGCTCGACGGAGATTTCGACGGTGTCGTCAAGCTGAACCATGCCGTACATGTTGTAGGTCCAGCCGGCAATCTCGTAGTGGGCACCCTTCTCGTCCAGCGCCTGCACGGCGTGCTGGGCGGTGGCGGACAGCCACATGCCGTGCACAAGCGGAGCGGCCAAACCGGAGATGCGAGCGCCACGAGTGGAGGTGTGGATCGGGTTGAAGTCGCCGGAAGTGCGGGCGAAGGCGGTCATGTCGTGTGGGGCGACGACCTTCACGCGGCGCAGCAGGCGGCGCGGCGTGGGCGCGATCTCCTCGTGCTCGGCGTCGCCGAACTCGGGGGCGTCGGCCGGCAGCGCGTCGGAGTAGACGCGGCCGCGGATCGCGAAACGCTCGGTTTCGCGGGCGAGCAGCGTGCCGTCGGCGGTGGTGTGGGTCACATGGATGGTGACCACGCGGCCGGAGGCGGACTCGAAGTAATCCTCAGCCCAAGACTTCAGGGTGATGGTTTCACCGGTGTGCTTAAGCAGGTCCTCCTCGTTCACCTCAAGTTCGATGAGGTGGTCGAGGTGGACGGCGTTGAGCAGGCCTTCAATCACCGGGTAGCCCTTGACGTACACGGAGCCGAGCGCCGTGTAGATCGCCGGCCAGGCCGGGCCGACCAGCGCATCGGGAGCGATGCGGCTGGGCTGCAGGGTGGTCGGCAGAGCGGCGCCAGTGGCCGCTTCGTGGTCGAAGCCGAGGTTGGCGGAGAGGGTGTAGGCGGCGGTGGCGGTAGCAAACGGACGCTCGTCAGAGGTCTTGCCGTCAAGCTGCGGCATCTCGGTGAGCTTGTCGCCGGTGATGGCGGTGTTGCCGATGCCTGCGGTGGCGGCGAGCATCGCGTAGACGTCCGGAATCAGGCGTTCGCGGTCCACGACCGGCACACGGCCGGGCTCGGTGCCTTCCACGATGAGCGGGATGACGATATCGCGCACGGCGTGCTTGGAGGTGCCGCCGTCCGGGTCGTTGTCCCAGTAGGTGTCGAGGTGGATGTCCAGATCGTACTTGCCGGCCGCGGTGTCAAACGCGCGGATCTCGTAATACTGGTCGCCCAGGGCGGTGCCGTAGGCGGGGTTGTCGGTGATGTGGCCGACCCAGGAGATGTTCGGGGACTTGCGGATGAAGTCCTCGGCGCTGGTGGCCTCGCCGAGTGCGGCGAAATCGTCGTTCTCAGCGGCATCGGCGGCCTGCTGTTCGTCCTGCACGCGCTTGATGGCGGCGGTTTCGAAGCGGCCGAGGATGTCGGCGATCGGCTCGTCGATGGTGGTGATGCCGGCCACGGAGATCGGGCCGGGGATGGCACGCACGGAATCGGCGGAGTAGCGCTGGTCTTCGGACTGCCAGAGCTGGTCCTGACCCCACCAACGCAGCAGGTCGTTGTCGATGACGGGTACGAACGGCATGGGCTTGGGGTATTCGCGCACGAGCACCGGGAACCAAGCCACGTCGGCCGGGACCACCTTGAGTTCGGCGGTCTGCGGGTAGGCCAGTGCGAGCTTTTCGAGCGCGGGGGCCGGATCGGCGAGAATGTCGTCGTGGGTCAGCAGGCCAACGGCAGCTGCCTCTTCAGCAGAAACGCCATCAGCGGCGAACAACTTGGAGGTGAATTCGCCGGAGTCCGTGTCGTTCACACGGGCTTCGATGCGCTGCAGCAGGTGCTGGAAGCGGTCGGCGTAAGTCGGGTCGACCCACGGGAAGGCAAGTTCGGCGAAGCGCTGCGCCCACTCAAGGTAGGTCATGGAGGCCGGGTCTCCGAAGTAAGGCTTGGCGGTCTTGTTCAGGGCTTCGATGATTTCCTTGCGGCGGGAGTCGAGCTCTTCGGGGTGCTTCATGACGCGCACGAGCAGACGGCCGCATTCGGCGGAGTCGTTCTCGAGCTCGTAAATGTCGGCGTGCAGGTGGCTCAGGCCGGAGGACATGCCGCCGACGGACTTGCCGGACGGCACCCAGTGGGCGGCCTGCGGGGCGAACACGTCGTCGGACTTGGCGTCGGCCGGAATGCCGGGCGTCTTGACGAGCAGCTGCTTGACTTCGGGGCTGGTGTGAGCCTCCTTGGCGGTCATCGCGGCGGTGCCGATAAGCACACCGTCGACCGGCATGTCGGGCAGGCCGTAGGCGTGGGCCCACTGGCCGGAAATGTAGTCGGCAGCGCGTTCAGGGGTGCCGATGCCGCCGCCGGCGACCAGCACGAGGTTGTCGCAGGCGCGCACTTCGGCGTAGGTGGCGGCAATCAGGTCATCCAGCGCTTCCCAGCTGTGGTGGCCGCCGGCTTCACCGCCCTCGACCTGAATCATGATGGTGGTGGGGGCCACGGCCTTGGCGATGCGCACAACCTGGCGAATCTGGTCAACGGTGCCGGGCTTGAAGCTCACGTACGGCAGGCCGTCAGCCTGCAGGTTCTTGATGAGCTCCACGGCTTCGTCCAGCTCAGGGATGCCGGCGGAGACGACCACGCCGTCGATCGGAGCGCCGGAAGCACGCTTCTTGGGCACGATGCGGGAGGAGCCGAACTGCAGGTTCCACAGGTAACGGTCCATGAACATCGCGTTGAATTCGACCGTGCGGCCCTCCTCCAACTCGTCTTCGAGGGCAGCGATGTGGCGGTCGAACACTTCGGCGGTCACCTGGCCGCCGCCGGCGAGCTCGGCCCAGTAGCCGGCGTTGGCCGCTGCGGCCACGATTTCCGGTTCCACGGTGGTGGGGGTCATGCCGGGCAGCAGCACCGGCGGCTTGCCGGTGAGCTTGGAGAACTTAGTGACCAGCTTGGCGCCGGCCGGGGTGTTGATGACGCGCGGGGCGAACGCCTTCCAGTTCTGGGTGCGCTCAGGCTCGCTTTCCAGCGTGGAGAGCGTGGAGCGCTCGGCCAGCGTGGTGGCTTCGGCCACGCCGATGCCGGTGCCCTGCACCACGTTGCCGATCAGCTTGCCGAGCGTGTTGCCGGGGCCGAGGTCCACGATCCACAGCTTGGACGGGTCGGCGGCGTCGAACAGCGCCTTGACGCGGGCGTTCCAGTCCACATGGTTCAGAAGCACTTCCTCGGCAAGCGCACGGGTGCGCTTCTGGTCGAAGCCGCAGGCGCCGGCCCAGGCCACGGTCTGCTCGACGGCGTCGGCCATGAGCGGCGAGTGGAAGGGCAGGGTGACCTCAAGGTATTCGAGGGTCGGGTTGAACACGGTGCCGCCGTGGAGCTTCTGCTCGCGCAGCTTGGCCTGGTGCTGGTGTTCGCGCTCGGCTTCGAGGGCGAAAGCGGCCAGGTCTTCCGGGTAGCCGGACAGCACGTGGTGGTTGTCGGAGTTGGTGACGGCGATGGAGATCGGGCCGCGAGCGTTGTTGACGCGGGCCACCAGCGCCTCGACCTGGACGCGGGTGGCGCCCTTGACGGAGAGCATCGGGCTGGCTTCGCCGTGCTTGGGGTTCAGGCCCAGTTCGCGCACGCGGCGGGTTCCGGCGGCGCCGATCAGGGCGGCCACGGCCAGAATCTCGTCAAGCGTGGTGCCGGCGGCCTCGATGGAGCCGGCGGCCTCGATGGCGCGGGTCATGTGCACGGCGAGCACGCCCTGGGAGTGGCCGAGCACGGCGAGCGGCTTGGCCTGGGCCACGCCGTAGCCGAGGTGTTCGAGATCGAGCAGAGCGCCGAGCTGGGTCAGCGCCACGCCTTCCACGGACGCAGTGGCGTCGGCTGCGGCGCCGAGGCGTGCCGGGTTCGGGGCGAAGCCGAACAGGTCGACCGGACGGCCGGTGGTGGCCAGCAGGTCGGCGGCGACCGGGGTGAGCAGTCGGCCGGCTGCGGCGACGTGGCCGCGCAGGGCCTCGTCAAGGCTGGGATCGGTGGTCTGGTCTGCCAGGGCTACCGGCCACGGGGTGGACTGGCCGGCGAAGGCGAGCGCATGGGGCTCGGTGGCCAGGCGATTGAGGAAGAAGGTGGTCATTGCTTTCCTTACTTGTGTTTGGTTGACGTCTTCAAAAATCAGAGGGGCTGGTTGCCGTGGTGTTTGGTGGTGCGCTTGACGCGCCGCTTGGTGGCGAGCGTGGCCAGCGATTCGACAATCACCTCACGGGTCTGTTCGGGGTCGATCATGCCGTCGATCTGCCCGATTTCCAGCGACAGGTTCGCGTTGACGGTGCTGGTCTCGTACTCCTTGATGTACTTGGCCCGCAGCGCATCAACGTCCTGTCCAGAGGCCTTGGCTTTGGCCAAGTCGTGGCGGTGGATGATGTTCACCGCGCCGGCCGCGCCGAGCACCGCGATCTGGGAGGATGGCCACGCGAAGTTCAGGTCCGCGCCGATGGCCTTGGATCCCATCACGATGTACGCGCCGCCGAACGCCTTGCGCAACACCACGGTCACCATCGGTACCTGTGCGTTGGCGTAGGCGTAGATCACCTTGGCGCCGCGGCGGATGATGCCGGCGTGTTCCTGGTCAGAGCCGGGCTTGTAGCCGGGCACATCCACGAGGGTGAACACGGGCAGGTTGAACGCGTCGCACAGGCGTACGAATCGGGCGACTTTCTCGGACGAGTCGACGTCCAGAATGCCGGCGAGCACGTTCGGCTGGTTCGCCACGATGCCGACCGGCTTGCCGTCGATGCAGGCGAAGCCGACGAGCGCGGAGGCGCCGAACAGTTCCTGCACCTGCACGAATTCGCCGTAATCGACGATGCAGCGAATCACTTCGAGCATGTCGTAGGGCTGGCGTTCGTTGGCAGGCACGATGGTGGCAAGTCGCTTGGCGGTCTCGCGTTCGGCGCGGGTGACGGCGTAGGCGTAGACCGGCGGCTTGCTTTCGCTGTTGGACGGCAGGTAGGCGAGCACGGTGCGCGCATAGTCGATGGCGTCGGATTCGTCCTCGCCGAGGTAGTGGGCCACGCCGGACACCCGGTTGTGCACTTCGCCGCCGCCGAGGTCGGCCATGGAGATGGTCTCGCCGGTCGAGGCCTTGACCACGTCCGGTCCGGTGACGAACATGTTCGAGTTCTCGCGGGTCATGATGATGAGGTCCGTCAGGGCCGGGCAGTAGACGGCACCGCCGGCGCAGGGGCCGAGAATCAGGCTCAGTTGGGGCACGAAGCCGCTGGCCTCGCAAGTCTTGCGGAAGATGCGACCGTACTGGGTCAGGGCGGCCACGCCCTCCTGAATGCGGGCGCCGCCGGAGTCCACGATGGCCACGATCGGCACTTTGAGGTCGATGGCCATGTCCATCAGTCGGCAGATCTTCTCGCCTTCGGCGGTGCCGAGGGTGCCGCCCTTGACGGAGAAGTCCTGGGCGTAGACGGCCACTTTGCGGCCGTAGACCTGGCCGAAGCCGGTGATGACGGCTGCACCGGCGTTGCCGCCGGCGATGTTGCCGCCCTGGAAGCGGCCGATCTCTTCGAACGTGCCGGTGTCGAAGAGCAGGTCGAGGCGTTCGCGCGCGGTTTTCTTGCCTTTGGCGTGCTGCTTGTCGCGGGCGCGCTCTTCGGCGGCGCGGGCCAGTTCGGCGGCCTTGACCACGGCGGTGCGCAGCGGCTGGTGGGCCGAGGGCTGGGCGGCGTTGGCGGCCGAGGCCGCAGCCGCGGCCTTCACGGCCGGCGAATCCATGATGTCAGTCATTGCCACCCTCCTTCTTGGCGTCGGCGGCCTTATCGGCTCCTTCTGACGAGGGAGCTGTCGACGCAGCCGCCTGAGGGAGAGATCCCGGCGCAGCCGCCGCAGCCTTGGCCTTGCCGGCGTTCACGTCCAGCGTGACCAGCGTGTCGCCGGCCTCCACGCCGTCGGCCGGGCCAACGAAAATCTTCTTCACTTCGCCGGCGGCCGGCGCGTACACGTAGTTTTCCATCTTCATGGATTCGAGCACCACCAGAAGATCGCCCTTGGCCACCTGCTGGCCTTCGGACACGTTGATGCGCGTGACCACGGCCTGCATCGGGGAGGCGATGACGCCGGATTTGGCGCCGTCGTTGGCCGTGGCGGCACCGGAGGCCACGTTGTGCAGTCCCGCACCGCGCAACGGCTGGGTGGGTCGCTTGGCACCGCGGGCGCGGGCCGAGCCGGTGATGTTCTCCACGATGTCGAGTGGCACGGTGAGCTTGACGCGGCGGTTGTTCATCTCGATGATGAACGTCTCCGACTTGGACTTGTCGGGCGCGGCCGGAGCAGCGGCACCCGGGGCGGCGGCCAAGGAGGCCGGCTGGCCGGAGGCGGCGGAAGCCGGTGTGCGGTTCAGGTACGTGCGCTCCAGCCACTTGGTGGACACGGCGAACGGGTGGCCATGCTCGGCGGTGAAGTCGTCGTTGCGGAAGATTTCCTTGAACAGCGGAATCGGCGTGGGCACGCCTTCGATCACAAGCTCATCGAGCACGCGGCGCACACGGGCCACGGCGTCGAGACGGTTCTGGGCGGTGACGATGACCTTGCCCATCATCGAATCGAACTTCGGGGAGATGGTGTCGCCCTGTTCCACACCGGTATCGATGCGCACGCCGGGGCCGGCCGGCCACTGGATCTTCTCCAAGGTGCCGGAGCCGGGGGTCAGGTTGGTGGCCGGGTCTTCGCTGGTGATGCGCAGTTCGAAGCTGTGGCCGCGCAGTTCGGGGGCGCGGGTGAGCTCGCCACCGGCGGCGATATTGAGCTGTTCGCGCACCAGGTCGAGGCCGCTGACCTCTTCGGAGACGGTGTGCTCCACCTGCAAACGCGGGTTGACTTCCAGGAAGTACACCTTGCCGTTCGGGGTCACCATGAATTCGCAGGTTCCTAGGCCCACGTAGCCGACCGTGGTGAACAGGCGGCGGGAGTATTCCTCGAGCGTGCTGATGATTTCCTCGGACAGGAAGGGCGCGGGTGCCTCTTCCACGAGTTTCTGATTGCGGCGCTGCAGCGAGCAGTCACGGGTGGAGTACACGGTGAAGTTGCCGTGCGAGTCGCGCCCGGACTGGGTCTCGACGTGGCGTGCCTTGTCCACGAACTTCTCGATGAAGTATTCCTTCAGATCGCCGCCTTGCAGCGCGTCGTGGTTCATGTAGAAGCGGCGCAGCTCCTCGTCGTCATGCACCACGGTGATGCCGTGGCCACCACCGCCATCAGTGCGCTTCATCATAATCGGGTAGCCGTGGGTGTGTGCGAAGTCGAGCAGCGTGCGCACGTCGGTCACCGGTTCGGACAGGCCGGGCACTGGCGGCACTTTGGCGCGCAAGGCCACTCGGCGGGCGGTGATCTTGTCGCCCAAATCCACCAGCGCGGTGTGGTGCGGGCCCACCCAGATGGCACCGGCGTCCTCGACCTTCTGCGCGAAGCTCGGCACTTCGGAAAGGAATCCGTAGCCGGGGTGCACGGCATCCGCACCGGTCTTGTGCAGGATGTCAATCAGCAGATCTTCGTTGAGGTACGTGTCCTTGTAGGTGTCGCCGGAGAGCAGGTATGCCTCGTCGACCATGTCCACATAGCGGCTATTGCGGTCCTGTTCGGAGTAGACGGCCACGGTGGAGATACCCATCTCCTTGGCCGTGCGCACCACGCGAAGCGCAATCTCGCCTCGGTTCGCAATCAGCAGTTTTTTGACGGTAGAAGCCATAGTGTCAAATTGTGCTCTCTATATAGATGAGAGGGCAAGCCGCGTTCGCACAAAAGCTTTCACGCTCTTTTGTAGGCTACGAACAAACGCGCGCGTAGGTTCTGACAACGTAACCGTTGGCGCCGGCTATCAAAAACGTTGCAAATCCGCCGATTGCACATCCTTGCGCGCCGACTCAAGAAGTTGACGTTACGGTTGCATTCGTCAACTTATGACAAATCGAAATCGACAATTTTGTAAGTTGGTACGAAACCGCACGAAATCGAACACCTCTACGATGGCAACCATAAGTTCGGGGGAAGGCTCATCTGCGGGCGAACGGAAGGTGACCGGACCGGCATCGGTCCATCGCCGCACGATTCGCCCGCACAGGGCCGGATTCATTTGGGGCCGTCCACCATATGGACGGTTCGGGCTGTCGGGGATACCGCACGACCCGCCGGAACCTCCCCTCATCCATCGCATACCGCCCGCCGTTCACGGCGATATCACGCAACATAGGGGTTATTGATATGCAGACTTCACACACCACCGCATCCGCAGCGGCCACCACGCCGCGCGCACCGCGGGCCGCTACCTGCTGGCCGCGCTGGTCGGCGGCGTCGTGGTGGTGTACGCCTTCGGCTTCGTCATCCAGTCCGCGCTGACCGGTGCGCCGCTCGCCGCCGTGGCCCTAGCCTCCATGGGCTTCGTGGTTGGCGACGCCATCAAGGCTGTGGTGGCCTCTCTGGCCGCTGCCGGCCTGTCCAAGCTCGGTCGCTGACCTGAGCTACCAGCTAGCTACTGGCCGGCTATTACAGCACTCCCACATCGGCGGTGCGGACCGTATGGTCCGTGCCGTCTTGTGTTCTCAGGATCAGTGAGGCGTCTTCGTTGAGGCCGATGGCTTCGCCGGTCAGCGTGGTGCCGTCCGTGAAGTGCGCCTCGACCTGACGGCCGCGCGCCCAGCACACCGCCTTCACCTCCTCGCGCAACGACTCGGCCTGGCCCTTCGGGTCGGCGATGAACTTCGCCAACCGCTCGCGGAAGCCCTCGACCTGACGTTCGGCCACCGCATCGCGCATCTCGCCGAGCGACGGCAGCCCGGAGACATGCAGCTGCAGCGAGGTCGATTGCGGCGTGGGCAGCCGGCAGGCGCCCAAGGCCAGGTTCAGGCCGACGCCGAACACGATGACGACGTCGTCATCGGCATCGGCATCAGCATCAGCATCAGTACCGGACGACAGCGGAATCACCAGTTCCGAGAGCAGCCCGCCCAGCTTGAGCCCGTGGCAGAACACGTCGTTCGGCCATTTGAGTTCCAGCGAGCAGTCCGGCTGGTTCGGCGCGGCACCGTATTCCTCGATCATGCCGTTCAGAGCGTCCAGCGTGACCAGTCCGGCGATCATCTGCAGCCAGCCATTGACGGATTCGTCGGTGGCGATCGCGCGCGGAATGCGCACGGCATAGGACATCGTCGAGCAGCGGCCGGGCTGACTGACCCACTTGTGACCATTGCGCCCACGGCCGGCGGTCTGCCGGTCGGCGGCCACCACGGCCACCGCCAGTTCGCCATCCTGGTGGTCGGGCAACGTCAACGACCCGTCGCCAATCATCTGTGCGGCCAGCGCGTTGGTCGAATCGGTTTCGTCCACGGCGACCACATGATCTGCGACGGCTGTAGTTCTGGGTAGCTGCGGCGTTGCAGCTTTCAACGCAATCATCATGGACACTACGTTACCTCGGTTGCGCCGTTTTTTACCCGCGATATTCCACGGAAAAGCGCACAAAACCAACCATTTTCATCCACATAGCCCGTGTTAACGTTCACAACTTCGGAAATTCCGCATTCGCCGAACCCACGCATGCACCCGGCCGTCGTATTGGCTTGCGAACAATGGCGATGCCCGGCAGACATCGAATATCAACCGTTGACCTGTGCGGCTACCATATATTGTCATGACGTCACCAGCCACCGCGAAGCTTGCCGCCGTATCCAGCCGCCAGTCCCACCCGCATCTTGCGCGCGTGGGCGCTGCCGCGCGCTGGACACTGGCCGTGCTGGCCTGTCTGTGGCTTGCACTGTGCACGGCGGTCGGCCCGCTGTACTGGGACGAGGAGAACGGCACCCTCGCCCATTGGAACTGGGCCAATACCGCAATATTCGTCGTGTCATTCCTGATATATCTCGGAATCATCACGCTGATGGTGCGATTCGCAGCAGGCCAGCGCATACTGCCGAGGGCTATCGGCGAGCGACTACGTCAACATCGGCAGAATAGCGAAACATCACGGCCCGCCGCCCATCAGCAGGCCAGCCAACCAGCCAAGACCCGTCGTACCGTTCGCGCTATAGCCACGTCCACTGCCACTGCTCTGGACCGCTGGATCACACGCGGCACGAACCGGTTCTGGAAGCTTATGCTGGTGTTTTTTGTCGGCTGGCTCTGGGTGCCGACCACTCTGCTGGCCGCATTCGGTGCGGACCTCCGCTCACAGATCCGTGAATTCAGCTGGGCCTGGAACCAGTGGACCGGCCTGAAACAGCCCTATATCGGCTTCTTCTCCTTCGTGCCGATGGACATCTACCCCACCGCGCACTACATGTGGCCGTCCGACCCCACGTATCTGACCGACCAGCACAATGTGGTACTCACTGTGTTCTATGGCGCAATGGTCACGTTTGCGAGGCATCTGACCGACTCAAACGATGCCGGCATCGTGACGTTGGCTGCCCTGCAGACGCTGTTCGCCGTGTTCTGCTGCGCTGCCGCCGCCAATCGATTCCTGAACCGGCCTTGGATAGGAAAAACGGCAACGGATTCCGCCGTTCCCCCACAGGCCGGAGGATTGGCTCGATTCCTGATTCTGCTGTTCTTTATGGTCTGCCCGCTGGCCGTGTTTTCCACTATCTCCATCACCAAATCGCCGCTGTTCGCGTTCTCGTTCGTCTGGTGGT
Source organism: Bifidobacterium sp. 2450 (assembly GCF_041900695.1). Taxonomy (NCBI): domain Bacteria; kingdom Bacillati; phylum Actinomycetota; class Actinomycetes; order Bifidobacteriales; family Bifidobacteriaceae; genus Bifidobacterium; species Bifidobacterium sp. 2450. The sequence continues at coordinate 4,021 of NZ_JBHEEA010000021.1, read as the reverse complement.
TCAGCGTCTGGTATGAACTCGTCCAGACCTGGCACCCCGCCGGCACCCGCAAACATCCTCAGACCCCTGCCATCGCCACGCCCGTCCACTTGCCGCGTCACAGTTTCATCGCCTTTATCCTGGCCACGTCGGTAATGCTGATTTCCGCGAAATATGCGTGGTACATCATCGCCCTACAAATCGTGCTGGCTCTGATCGCCGACCGCAAGCGCTGGGCGACTTACGTCGTGGCGCTGCTCATCCCCACCGTACTGATTCACGGCGGCATCTCCTTCGCCATCTCCTCTGGCGCGATCATCGGCGGCGACCCAATCGAAAGCCGCGGCGTACAGCTGCAAATGATCGCCCGCGTGGCCCAGCGCAATCCGGACGGCATTTCAGACGAAGCCAAAAAGAACCTTGCGCCCGTCTTCAATCTCGATCAGATGGCCGACGCTTACTCCCAGCAGGACGCCGACCCGGTGAAATCCTCCGGCATTCAGGCCAAGAAGGTCAGCTACAAGTGGCGTACGGTTACGCCCGAGGATATGACCAATTTCAACAAGGCATGGTTCGAAATCGTCAAGGACAATCCGATCATCGCGCTGGATGCGTTGCTGGCCAAATGCTTCGGATACTTCAATGTGAACGATCAGCCGTACGTATCGATGGATTATTACGTGACCAGCGATTACGTGCAGAAAAACTCCACATGGATCAAGGATTACAACCATGACTGGCGTGAGCATATCGCCGGCTTCACTCGCGTATGGGGCAGTATTCCCGTACTCGGCTGGCCTACGCACGGCAATTTCTACGTGGTGATGACATTGCTGATCGGCGCGGCCGAGGTGATTCGCCGACGTTGGCTCACCCTCATGACCCATATTCCGCTGCTACTGCTGATGGGCGTGATGATTACCGCGCCGGCCAATAATTTCGAGCGGCACATGTTGCCGGTTGCGTTTGTATTCGGATTCGTGGTGCTGACGTATTGGCGAGAGTCTTTGGCTGAAAGGCAACGCCAATCAGCGACGCTACACTAGTGACTATGTCAGATTTTCTCGAACTTCTTGCTGCCGACGTTGCCGATTCGTCCGCACCCGGCATCGCCGCGACCAACCGCGTACGCACCGTGCTGTTCGAGTGCCTGTTCAATCATCTGGCCGACGAACGAGTGGAGTCCCTGTTCACCATCCTCGGCTTCGAGCATGACTTCGATTGTTACGCCATCGCCGGATACCCTGCCCGGTCCGCCGCACGTACGGCCAAGGAAATCGAGAAAATCGTGGCCGATTTCGGCGGTGTGTGTCTGACCGCCAAGCGCCCGATCGGCAACAGCACCGCCGTAGTGGCGTTGATTCGTCCGGTCGGTGCGGCCACGCCGGAAATCATCTGCAATACCATCGACCCGTCGTTCGCCGCCGATCGGCCAATCGCCTTGGGTCCACAGCGCACCGGTGCCGATGGCGCGATGCGTTCGATTCAGGCCACGCTCTACTGTCTTCAGGCCGCGCCGGCTCTGGCCGCCACCGTGCAGCCATCGCCGCGCCCGTTACGCACCGACGACGCCCTGCCCGAACGTGCGTTGATCGGCGACGCGGACGCCCGTGACGAACTGGTCCGCGTGGTCTACGGAAGCCTGACAGCAGCAGGCCCGGATGATCCGACGCTGCTCACCGTCTCCACATTCCTGAAGTTCGGCGGTTCGCTCGAGACCACGGCCAAGGAGCTCAACGTACATCCCAATACGATCCGCTACCGTTTGAAGCGCGCCGCCGAATCCACCGGCTGGGATGTCACCGACCCGCGCGAAGCGTACGTGCTGATCACCGCCATCGCGCTGGGTCGTGTGGCCGAAGCATAGCGGACCGCAGCGTAGTCGGGCAGAAGCATAACCAGCAGAACCGTAGCCGGCAAAGGCCATAGCTGACCGGACATAACCGTCCAGCCCGACAGCCTAGCGGGCCGAATCAGGCTGCCTGAATCTCGTGTACGCCATCGTGCAGTAACGCGGCCAAGGATTCTTGAGTGGCTAACACTTCGTCCACGAATCCACCGGCGGACAGGCTGGCGATCACGCGACCGGACTCGTTGTCCACAATCGGTACACCAACGGCACCGACACCCAACGTCACATCCTCATCCGACAGTGCATATCCACGTTCGCGAGTCAAGCGAATATCCTCGCGCAACTGTTCCACACTGACCAGTGTGTTCTCGTTATATGCCGGGAACGGCGCTCCTGCAAGATAATGTTCGGCATCGGCATCCTCGAAATACGCCAAGGCCACGCGGCCGGCCGCGCCAGCATGCAGAGGCAGCACGCGGCCCGGGCGCAGGATCAGCGAATCGATGGCATGACCTTGCGCACATTCCACGCACACCAATTCAGTGCCGGAGACCACACTGAGGAATGAGGTCATGCCGGTTTGCGCGGTGATGGCATGCATGACCGCAATCGCAGGCTGCCATTCGGTACGAGACGTGCGAGCGGCATCAGCCAATCGCAGCCAGTCCAGTGATAATGAGTAGTTGCCATCCGTATCCGTTACGGTCCACCCCACATCGACCAGTCCATCCAGCACGCGGTATACGGAGGATCGCGGGATATCACAGGCGTCGGCGATATCTGCCGGCGACAGGCCATTCTCCGCCGCCAATGCGTCCATCACACGACTCGCCTTGTCTAAAGCGCGGGTCGGTTCACGTTTGTCTTCCGCCATCGCCGACGTTCCTTCCCCTGACTTATCCCTGACTCATCGTATTCAACTGTTCAGGCCAAGATAATCACCACTGTATCCAAGGCCTCGCGACACCTCGCGGCCGGCAGTCTGCACCAATTGCACCATGTCTTGAGCCGATGCCGTTGCCGGTTTCCCATCTACCAGACAGGCCAGCTCAGGTTCCAAGGAGCGGGAAAGGCCACTCAGGGCGATTGCCGCTTGAATCTCTCCGGCGTGATTGAATACCGGTACGCTGATAGTCACGGAGCCAGCCATGGTCTGGCCGACGTCATAGGTGAAGCCGCATTCGCGTATATGACGAGCCTGTCCCATTGCTGTGGCACGCATCGTGGAGAATGTGCCGCCGAGCTCGTTGTTATAGGCATAGTGTTCCAACAGCTGCTCGTAGCGGGCCGGGGGGAGCCAGGCCGTCAGTACATGAGAGGGAGCGCTCATGCTCAGAGGCAAGCTATTGCCCACCAGCTGTGCATAGCTTTGCAATGCCTCACGGGTGCGTGTCTCGATGCACACCGTGCGCAATCGCCTCCGAACGAACAGACCCCAGATGCCGAACTGGCCGCGATGGGCGCGGAAGGTACGGCAAGCGATCTGCTGAATGTCCAGTCTGCTTTCGATTTGGCCGCCGATACGTACGCAATCGATGCCGAGCCGATACTCGCCACGATTGATGCCGCGTTCCACCCAACCGACTGCGGCGAGATTATCCAGCAAACGATACGTTGAGCTTACAGGTTCACCAGTACGTTCGCTTATGGTTTTTGCGGTGCTTGGTCCCAGTTCCGCCAATACATCAAGTACTGCCTTGGATTTCACCAATGCATCTACGCTACGGTCATCACGGCTTGGCGCCACCATGCGCGTCACCTCCTGACCTGTTTGTTGATACCTCAGCCATCTTACCGGGTATTCAGCGGGTTGCCGCCCAAAACGCACTGGGCCCCGGCAGGAGTATCCCGTCGGGGCCCAAGAGGTTTCTCTGGCTCCCCTCCAGAGGGGAGCCGTCCGCGCGGCGGACCGGGGGGAGGCCCGGGCGTCGGGATTCCACGGTCACGGACGTGCCGTTTTCCGGATTTCCTGCGGAAATGGGAACGCGCCGCGCCGTCTCTCTTCGGCCCCGGCGGCGGGGCCGGCCGGGAAAGGTCCCGGACGTGGGTCTCATGAGTGCGAAAAGCCCCCGGTGTTTTTGTGGGGGTGTGTGGGTTTGGGTCGTAAGCGTTTCGGGTATGCGAGGAAGCCCCTTGGGGCGTGTGCTCCAAGGGGCTTCCTGTACGTGTGGTGCGGCGGCGTGCTACTCT
>NZ_JBHEEA010000020.1:0-39638 GCF_041900695.1 Bifidobacterium sp. 2450 | reverse complement strand
GAGATTTTGCGCACTTTGGTTTGGGCTTGAGATAGGGGCATGGCCCGTGTCCTGTGTACGATTTTCAGTCGCCAGACATTAGAAAACCGCGATTGGAAACGAGGGCACGAAGCCATGTCACAGCAGATTCTACAGGTCGACCAGGCCATGTTGGAAACCACCCTGGACCGGATGGTCCGCAAAAGCGTCGAGGAGACCCTGAACGCGATGCTCGACGCCGAGGCCGACGAGATCACCGGCGCCGCGCGCTACGAGCGCAGCGGGGACCGCAAGGCGTACCGGGCCGGCCACTACGAGCGCGACCTGACCGTCAAGGCCGGCAAAATGAGCCTGAAAGTGCCGAAACTCAAGGGCGCGGTGTTCGAGTCGGCCGTGATCGAACGATACCGTCGGCGTGAGGAGAGCGTCGAGGAGGCCTTGATCGACATGTACCTGGCCGGCGTCTCCACCCGCCAGGTCGATGATGTCAGCCGGCTCCTGTGGGGCGACCGCATGCCCTCGCAGACCCTGAGCGACAAGCTCAAGCGCGTCTATGCGGATATCGACGCATGGCGGGGCAGGCCCCTCGAACAGGATTACCCGTACCTGTTCATGGACGGCGTGTGGCACAAAAGGTGCTGGGGCGGGTCCGTGGAGAACGTGAGCATCCTGGTGGCCATCGGCGTCGGCATGGACGGGCGGCGCGAGGTGCTTTCGGTGGCCGAGGGCATGAAGGAGGACGCGGAAAGCTGGCGCGAATTCATCAAAGGCATGCTCGCACGAGGCCTCAAGGGCGTGAGACTGGTGACGGGAGATCGGTGCGCGGGGCTGGTCGCCGCCGCGGGCGAGCTGCTGCCCGATGCCCGCTACCAGCGGTGCATGGTGCATTTCGAGCGCAACATACTCGCCAGGGTCAACCCCGGGAACCGCGACTGGGCGGCCGACGCACTGAAGGCCGTGTTCTCCATGGAATCACGCGACAAGGCGTTGGAGAAGGCCGAATCCGTCGCCCGGGACATGGAATCCAGGAAACTCAAGGAGGCCGCCAAATGCCTGCGCGAGGGCATCGGCGAGACCACGACCTACCTGCTCGACGACTACCCGCGCGAGCATAGGCGTCGGATCCGCACCAACAACATGATCGAACGGCTCAACCGCGAGATCAGGCGCAGGACCCGCGTGGTCGGCTCGTTCCCCGACGGACGCAGCGCGTTGATGCTCGTCTGCGCGAGGGTCCGCTACGTGACATCCGACGAGTGGTCGACGCGCCGCTACCTCGACATGTCAAGGCTCGGTGAGACCGTACCAGCAGCGAACTGATCACCGCCACAGGGACGGGCGAAGACCAAAGTGCGCAAGAGTTCGGGCACTACCTTCACCTGACAACGGTTACCGCATTTTTATTGTTATTAACCGCTTTCTTTGTATTAACATAGTGTCAATAACGGTTGTAGTCAGGAGGTACCCATGAGCGATATCCTCGACGAGAAACGCCCCACCCGTGGCGATGCCCGGCGCGACGCCATCGTGCAAGCCGCGCGCAAGGTGTGTCTGGAAAAAGGCTTCTCCAAAATCACCGTTTCCGATATCGCAAGCGAAGTCGGTATGACGCGTTCGCTGTTCTACCACTACTTCGAAGACAAGGAAGCCGTAGCTGACGCAGTACTCGATAACGTCATCGACGAAATCCTCACCACGTTGAAGCAGTGGAACCAAGCGCGCGAAACAGGCAACGTGAACAAGGCATTAGACGACATCGTGCATGTGCTCCGCTCCCTGATCGCCGACGAGAGCCCCTTCTCAAACCGTATGATCCAAGACGGCAACGCCGAACTGTATATCAAGTTCATTGACCGCGCGGCGGACCGTATTGCCGACTACATTGCCCAGACCACCGTACGTGATTTCGAGCAGATGCATGGTCTGCCAATCACCAACGTCCATGAGACATTCTTCACACTGATTGTGGGGCTAATCTCGCTGATTCGCTCGCATCCGAACATCAGCGACCGAACCATCAAAGAGGTCATGGCGCAGACGCTGCATATCGAAAGCTATGTCGTCTGAAGTCTGACGGCCATTGGCTCTGGTACCGCTCTCCCGCACTCCCCTCAGTCCGCTTCGCGGCCAGCTCGTCCGCAATTGCGGACAGCCTACGGCTGACTTTCTTCTGGTTCGACTATCGTCGAACCCTCGCCTATAAACAGCCCACTGGGCTGTTTGCTTTACGGCTCAGCCTAATGAGGGGAGCCAATATAATCGGGTCACGCGAACTGGCCGGTCACGGGATCGCGACCATCTCGGGCAATGGCGTCGAGCACTTCCTGTCGGGAATCCACCTCACGGGCGGTTACGGCCGGCGGCACTAGCACGCGCAACGCGCAGTCCTCGGCCACTACCCTAAATGGCAAATGCCCGATATATTCGCCGTCCGCCATCAGCACCGGAGGCTCGTCGCCTTCTGCGGCTCGCGTGACTTCGATTTCACGGATACGTTTCCAGCCGAACACCTTTGAAGCAAGTAGCTTGCCGTTATAGGCATTCGAAATGGCCACCGCGCATTCGCCGAAGTTCGGCACGTGGTCCATCCACACCAGGTCCAACAATCCATCGGAGAAGCAGGAGTACGGCGAGACCTCAATGCCGCCACCGATATGCCTCGAATTCGCAATCGTCAGCAATGGTGTGATGATGTCTCGTTCATCCGTGGTACCGTCCGCCAATGTGGCTTTGATGTGGTAACCATAGCGCTTCATATGCGTCAGCTCCACCAGCACCGCCGCGAAGTAGCGCATGGTGCCGGTCGGCAGATGCGAATGATTCGCACGGTCGTTGATGCTCGCGTCAAGACCACAGGACAGCATGCCCGCATAGTACCGGTCAACCGGATGCTCGGCGGACTTGCTCTCCTGGTACTCGTACTCCTCGCCAGTGGAGGGATCCACGGCATAGCCGCCGTCCAAAGAGGTCACGCGTCCCATGTCCACATCGATGTGTGATCCGCGCACGACAGCACCGACGATACCTTCCACTGCGGTTTCGATACGGTTGACCGGCAGCTTCAGTCCTCGTGCGAAATCGTTGCCCGACCCCGTGGCCACGATGCCCAACGGCTTGCCACTGCAGCCCACGGCGTTTGCTCCAAGTGCGATCATGCCGTCGCCGCCGACCACTACGAGATAGTCGTACTCGTGCGCGCGTTCACGCGCCTGATTCAGGGAATCGTCGAAACTTACGCCGGTGATGTCGATGACGTCAAAGTTATGGGCACGGCCGGCTTCCTCCAGCAGACCCAATACCTGCGCGTCCACCTTAGCGCCACGGCCTTTATCGGAAGTGGGGTTGCCCACCATGGCCACCACGCGACGGCGCTCGTTGCGTTCACTCTCGCTCATGCTCTCACCTTAGCCAAAGGCCCAGAAGCCCGCCAGAGTATCGGTGCTTACGGTCCATTATTGTGATAATTGTCTCCTTCCGTACAACTCACCGGTCCGGCCCGAGCCATCCGCTCCACGGATGATGCCACCAGGACCATGGTTTCCACCTTGATGGTTACCAACACGTCTTCATCCCGCACGGAGCAGGAGCCCAAAACTACACCATTCGCTTCAGCCATGTTGGCGGCGAGCGCACATGGATCACCGATATCCGCATGCCACAGCGCATAGGCGGCGTCAAAAGCGATAAGGTCGGCGAGGGAACGCGCTCGGTTCTGGCAGATCATGAGGTTGCCCACACTTGCCGCCACCGCGAGCGCAATGCCCACCACCATAACCAGCATGGCTCCGGCCATCGTGCCCGATCCCTCCTCATAACGCATTCCCTGCACCGCAGTTCCTTTCTGTTGCGGCCGCCCGGCCAGCCGACCAGTTATTGGCTTATCGCCGTAGCGTTGCCGGTAACCCGCGTTGGAGTTACATCCAGCGGACCGGGCAATACCGAACATTCGACCATCACACTCGTCGATTGGCCGTCGTGGGTAATGCTGACGTGGGGCTCTCCCCCGGCAACGTCCGCAGCTATGCTGCGCGCGGATGATTCGTCACCGGTAACCACAAACTCGCGTGCAGCCGCTGCCGCGGCACTTTGACAGTCCATGGAAACGATGACCACACGTCCTATTGCCAATATCAGCCCGGCGATGGCGATAATGCTGGGCAATACGATCGCGAATTCGGCGGTGGCCGATCCCGTGCATAGGTCTGGCGGCAGTCTGGCGAGCCGCCACCGGCATGTCATGGTCTTCATGGCTGTCACCCGACTTTCAGAGCCTGCTTGATGATGTTGGTCAGCAACGTCTTGATGGCATCCGACTTCAGGATGGCGACCAGCACCGCCGCAAAGCCTGTAGCCGCAACGAGTACGACTGCGTATTCCGCAGTGGCCGCGCCTTCTTCGGGCTCAGCCATGAGGGTGCGGATACGTGCGTCCATGAGGCATAGCCGTTCTTTCGCCTTGGCGTTCAGCGTGGCCACACGAGCCTTGCTGTGCGCAAAGATGCCGGCCTGCCCGTCGACGATGACGGGGATAGGGGTATTCATTGGCGTTCCTTTCGGTAAGGAGGGGAAGCTGCGCAGTGGCTTCGCACCTTCCCCATGCGTGTGTGTGAATGGTTGGCCCCCGCGCCGGGTTGACGCGGGGTGCATACCACTGTGGACTATCAACGCTTCATGCACCAGGAAAAACGGGGTATGTGGTTCTAGCTTGCCGAGTTATCCACACCCCGACGTGTCGTCCACCACCAATGTGGATAACCAAACGCAGCCAAGTGCAATACTGAGCAATACAACAAAATTCAACCTAAGCGCACTCAGTTCACGCCTATATTCACATCATGAAGGACGCAATCGCCGGGATGACTCCTACCAGCACGAATGCCGGCAGAAAACATAGCCCTGTAGGCATCAGTAGCTTTACCGACAGCTTCGCGGCATTCCGTTCGATGGCAGCACGCTCGTCACGGTCCAGCTGTTCAATGGCGGATTCGAGGCGCACGCCAGGCATATCGCCATGCGTCCATGACGATTCCAAAGCCGATTGCAGCAGGCCAAGATCTCGTTGCGTGGTATTCGTATTTCCCTTGGATGGACTATCAGCTGGCGCACCCTCATGCTGAACAGCCATAGCGGCATGCCACGCATCAGCCCAAGGAACCCCTCTGGTCAGGGAGCTCCCGACCTCGCTCGTGCGAGCGCCGCAGTCGCCGCCGACGGCTTTGCCCACCATGTCAAGCGCCCGGGGAATCGAGGAGCCCTGACACAAGGACACCTGCAACATACGCAATATGAGTATGGTCCATGACGACCCGCAATCATGCGCTACGGCCGGCTCCTCGCCCGGCAAGCGGCTGTCATGACGAGACGGAGCCTTATACAGCCAACTAGCGATCGCCGCACAGCCTGCCGCGGCGTGTACCCACACCGTACTCATAATCCGCTGCCTTTCAACAATGCCCGCATCCATGCCAAGCCGGCGGCATAACAACATCCCCCTAATATCAAGCAGACCACACCGCGCGGCGATCCAATCAAGAACGCCAATGGTCTAGCTCCCAGAAACTCGCCCAATGCCACAGTGACGGCCGGAAGCGCGCTCAGCAGCCCCACAGTGGCTTTAGGAACGGCACATGCTTGCGATCGCAGGTTCTGCATCAGCCTCATCTGCCGGTAAGCAGTCAATACCGCTTCCAGACATGGCACCGCTTGGCAACCGAGCTCATCGCTCAAAACCGCTGCGGCATTGACCTCTCGCGCAGCCTCGAGTACCTGTGCTGGTGATTCGTCGGGCAGCCGGCGCTGTTCAAACACCGTTATGAGTCGTTCCACAGTAATGTGGTGAGTGGCGAAGCGTCTGCTGGATTGTTCCTCGAATGCTTCAACCAATGTGCCGCCACCTCGCAATCGTGCGATAGCGGACGTAATCACCTGCGCAACGCCCACGCGAGGTGAGTCGGCATATCGAGGTTCGTTTATGGCTGCGGAATCGACCGCGCGCCCGCGGTAAGCCAGCCGGTACAGCCTCCCGGACTTGTTCCCCGGCCATATCAGCACGGCGAGCGCCACCAGAACAGCACACCACATCATCACCCACCGCCACTCGGCCCGGGAACGATGCCCCATCGTTCAATGAAGTGCCCCCATTCGGCGGCATACCGAGGAGGATGGCAGCCATTCCATACCGCCAGCGGTGTTCCTGCCAGTCCACCATGTGCTACGCGCAGTTCGCCGATCTGCGTGATACGCCGCTGTCCGTTCACTCGCTCCAAATGCACCACCACGTCGAAAGCGCCTGCCGCCAGCATGGCCAACGCCTGTGGACTGATCCCGGCGAGTAATCCAAGCGAAATCAGCCTGGACGGTACTCGGTTCACGCCGTCCGCATGCACGGTGGTCATGCCACCGTGATGACCAGAATTGAACGCGCGCAATAGGTCGACGATTTCCGCGCCACGGCATTCGCCCAGCACCACGCGGTCGGGGCGCATTCGCAACGTCGCTTTGACCAAGTCCGTCAGACTTATGGCTCCGACGCCCTCCACATTCGCCTCGCGCGTTACCAACGACACATGATCGCCACGCCCCAGTTCTCCCAGTTCACGAACTCCCTCTACGGTGACGATACGCTCGTTCACGTCGCATTGCGCCAGCAGCGCCTTGAGCAAGGTGGTCTTGCCCACGCCTGTTCCGCCGGTAATCAGCACTGTGGCATGTTTGCGCACCAATCCCACGAACATCGGCAGCCAAGCAGCCGGGAATACGCCTAATTGGCTCAGGTGTTGCAGCGATGCCATGGTTCTGTCAGGGAACCGTATGGAGATTGCGGCACCTTGTGGCACCAATGGGGCAATCACCGCATGCACGCGGATGCCGTCTGGACTGGCGGCGTCCGCTATCGGGCAGGCATCATCCAGCCTGCGCCCAAGCTGCGCGCACAGTTGGACGGCGTATTCTCGAACTACTTGCGGCGAGCGAAACGGCACACGCAATACTGTTTCTCGCATGCCGTTGCCGCGGTCCGCCCAAACGCGGCCATCACAGGTCACCGCCAGATCGGTAACCTGCGGGTCGGATGCCACATCATTCAATAGACCGAAGAACACAGTTCTGGGCACTGCGCCGGGCTCATCAGCCCGAGTGATTACGGCAGCCATACCGCATCACCGGTCCTTGCGAGAAGCTCCCGAAACCGGGCGAATGGCCTGCTCAACAAGATCGGCAAGCAAGCTCACGGCTTTGCGGCTGCCTTTGGTCACCAATCTGATGCCGAGACCTTCCAGTACGTCTCCGCACAGATTGACACTCGGCTTGACAGGACCCAATACTGTGGCAGTCAAATAGTCCTGCGCCTCACCAATACCCACGTGGCCTCTCCCACGTGGAGCGCCACGTGGTTCCACACCGACGATATGTGGCGCTTCACAGCCCCATGAATCCAATCTGGACCGGTGCGATTTGGCTCTGGCCAACCCCATCACCGACAATTCCGCGGCAATCACCTGCACGCCGCCACGCAGATCGGGCACGGTCTCAATGAGTCCACCCTGCCCGGCATCTACGATGACAACATCGTTCGCTTCCGCCAAAGCCCGAATAGCCGCTTGGACTTCCCACCAGTCAGGCTGGCGCGCGCTCCAAGGGTCATAGGGAAGTACTCGCACGCCCTCCCACGTCATCAGCTCATGGTTCATCGCCTCACCCTCGATACGGCCGAGGGGCGCGTCGACTTGGCTGAATCGCAAGCCCGGCTCTCGTTCTACACCGAGCAGCAGGTCAAGGCATCCGGCCACGAAGTCAGCGTCTATGAGAGCGCAGCTGTGTTCACGTCTCGCCAATGTCCATGCAAGCATGGAAGCCATGACACTCAACCCCACGCCTCCATGACCTGACGTCATCGTCACAATGTTATGGAAGCTGGTGTCTATAGTTAGGGCGAGTGCCGGAGCCTCGCCCGATCTCTGCCGTTCGCATGAGGCCAACGGCCTGGGCGGCGGAGTGTAGTAGCGATGCGCTGGAATCGGCGTATCGTCCGTGGGCAGCGGAATGCCCGGAGGTGCTACCGCTGGCGAGGTAATCCTACGCGCCACGCGGGGTGTGGTGTTGCTATTCATAAGCCGATTGAAACGTGTCCGAGTTCAATGCTCAACACGAATCGGCCATTGTGGTTCTAGCTTGCCGAGTTATCCACACCCCGGCATGTCGTCCACGACAAATGTGGATAACCACGCTGCTGTTTCACGCCCATCTCATGCAGAAAAGGCCCTGACCTCATATGCACAGTCAGGGCCTTCATTTTCACGACGATTCCTTATGCGGTAATCTACATTTCTTGCTTACTTATCGAGGTTCTTGATGCCGTCTTCCATGACGTCCAACTGAGCATCGGTCACCTTGGCCGGCTTCTTCTTGCCGAACTTGGCCTTGAGCAGACCGATGATGGTCGGGGCGAGCGAAACCAGCAGAATCAGCACGATCACTAGTTCGAAGTGATCCTGCACGGCCGGAATGTTGCCGAAGAAGTAGCCCAGCAGCGTGAACAACGTGGACCAGCACAGGCCGCCGAGCACTGAGAACGGCGTGAAACGGCTCCAACGCATACCGGAAATACCGGAAATGAACGGCATGAACGTACGAATGAACGGGAAGAAGCGGCCCAGGAACACAGCCAGCGGGCCCCACTTTTCAATCATGCCCTCGGTTTTGGCCAGTCGCTCAGGAGTCAGCGCCTTCACCTTGCCGGATTGGATAATACGGCGGCCAAAGAAATGACCGATGAAGTAGTTGCACTGGTCGCCGGTAATCGGCGCGCACCAAACCACCGGCAGCAACCAGAACAGCGGCAGCGCGGCCTTGCCGGTCGCAGCATCCGGGGCTGCGAACACGCCGGCCGCGAACAACAGCGAATCACCGGGCAGGAACGGGAAGAACACCACGCCCGTTTCGATGAATATGATGAGGAAGATGAATCCGAGGGTCGGCGCCACGCCCATGGCAATCCAACCGGCAATCGCGGCACGCGGATTCTTCAGCAGTTCGAGGATGAAATTAACGAAGCCCATGTGTTTCCTATGAGTCCTATACGTCTATATGTGTGAACAATCTGTCCAATAACCAGACATTCGTCTGAAAACCGTCAACCACCCTACCAGTCGCCCCGATACAAGAGGGGGCCACCGGAACCTCATAGCAGCCATTACTGCCATCTTCTTCACAAATATGGCGTGCTTCGCTGGTATCATCCATGCATTTCACCGCGCACGATGAGCATCATATGCGCGGTGATGCAATCAGTCACTTACCAAGACGCTGGCGCACGAAACCGTCCAGCGCGGCCGCATCGATACCGTCATACGATTCGATGGACACGAATTGGCCCAGGCCGGAAGTATCCGTGCGAATCCAGCCGGTCTGCGCGATCAGAGTCGCGCCCGAGGCCGCGCCGGCCTGAAGTCCAACCGAGGAATCCTCGAGCACCACGCACTTGGCCATGTCTTCACGGGCGATGCCAAGCTTGTCGGCTGCGGCCAGATAGGGCGCGGGGTTCGGCTTGTGTTCGTACGGATCGTCGCCACAGACGTAGCCGGCGAACAATCCCTCGGACTGCTTCATGATGTTCTCCGCCATACGGCGCGGCGAAGTAGTGACCAGCATGGATGGGATGTCGGCTTCCTTGAGCGAACGCAGCACGTCTTGCACACCAGGAATCCACGGCAGACGTTCGACCTCCGCCTTGAACACATAATCCTTGAGCTGCTTGTCGATTTCGGGAACGCTCAATGTGCAGCCATGCGCAATCATAACCTCTGCCACGTGTGGCACCGGAGTGCCGGAGCACTCCCAACCGAGGTCCTCGTTCCACTCGCCGCCATTGTTGTGCGCGATCTCAATCTCACCGTCATGCCAGAGCGGCTCAGAATCGATGAGAGTACCGTCCAAATCCCAGAACACGGCCTTGAGCAGCATGGTTACCTCCGTACGTGAGTGTTTCGCGAGCATCTCGCGAACTCGTTCTATGCTGCATCCATTGCACCAAGTCGGCCAGACAGCCGCACATGATAGCGACTGAATTATTATGTCGTCATATAACTCATCTACTAAGTGTGCTACATTGTAGCACACTTAGTAGATAGAGGATTATTTATGGCTTCAATTCCTACCACGACAATACGTATCGACCCAGAGGTAAAGAAACAAGCCACTGAGGTGTTTGACGAGCTTGGCATAGGCATGTCCACTGCAATAAACGCATTTCTTAGAGCCGCGATACGTGCTGGCGGAATGCCATTTGACATGAAAGTCGAACCTACGGCAGGAGCTTCTAGGAGCGGAAACATCACTCTCAATCATGCCTTCGTCGCTAAAAGGGACGAGTTCTATACGCAATATGATGACGTGGCCAAGGAAATGAACAACTACCCGGATGATTTCCGCAGGAAAACCGTGCTCTGCAATTGTGACGATCCGTTTGAATCAGCTTTTTTCCGTTATTTTGTCATCCATTTCAAGGAACTTGGTCTCTCCAAGTTGATTTCTACCTGCTATGCAGAATCATCATTGACAGGGAAAGAATATCCATTAAAAAATACATCCGGAGCCTACAAGGCAGTTGTCACCACAACGCCTCACGATTTATTCTCCACACCAAATAATGCGCTCAATTTTAAATCTATTTTTGCATTACCAGGCAATACATTAACTCGCCTGAACGAAGATGGTGATTTTCGTTCAGATGAGTGCGTAGCTCTGCTTGACGAGGCTGATATCGTAGCAACAAACCCGCCCTTTAGCCTGTTTCGCGAATATATAAGCCAGCTCGAAGAGCACAATAAAAAATACATCATTTTGGGGAACATGAATGCCTCTACTTGCAAAGAAGTGTTTCCGCTGTTCCGCAACGATAAAGTATGGTATGGAGAGTCTATCCATTCAGGGGACAGGAAATTTACCGTGCCTGATAATTACCCGCTCAATGCTTCCGGCTGCGGTATAGATGATGACGGGCAACGCTTTATCCGAGTTAAAGGGGTGCGTTGGTTCACCAACATGGATAACGGTCGAAGGCACAAACCACTGGACTTAACAGACGTGTATATCCCAACAAACTACCCGCGTTATGAAAACTATGATGCAATCGAGGTCAACCGCACCTCCCGAATACCCGTTAATTACAACGGCATCATGGGAGTGCCCATCACTTTTCTAGACAAATATTGCCCAAGTCAATTTGAAATCATTATGTTGGCTAACGGCAACGCACGGACGAATTCGGATCCAGCAACTCTCGCCGAAGTGGGATACAAACCGCATCCTGAAGACAGAGGCGGAGTAGGAATTATTAACGGCAAGCGCGCGTACGCACGCATACTGATTCGCAGGAGGAACTCTTGAGCACAAACTCTAAGCTCCGCGTTCTATGTGCGTATCAGGGGGGCAAACAACGCATCGCCAAACAGATAGTAGACATTTTAATCTCGCAAGCTTCAGGAAAAGATGCGCACTATTACGATTTGTGCTGCGGCTCTGGTGCCATATCCATTGAATTAGTCAATCGCGGAATTGCAGCCTCCAAAATCACCATGCTAGATAAAAGTTCTTGGGGAGTGTTTTGGCAAGCCATCGGCTCCGGCGCATTCGACATGAATGTTTTTGATGAATTACTAAGCGGAATACCGACCAATAAACGTCTCGTCAAAGCGTATATGACAGCGTTATCCGCCGAGCCTATTCACAATGAGGCAGAACTCTATCCCATACTTCAAGCATGCTCGTTCGGCGGTAAACAAATATGGGCCAATGGAGCTCACTGGGAAAACGCATTTTTCCGCGATTACTGGGAACCAACACCGACTAGCGTCAGACGGAGTCCCGCCAATCCAATGCAACCATCACCAGCCGAACTTAAAAGGCGTATAACCGTACTAGCCAACCATATGCAAGGAGTGAACTGTATTCACGACGATATCGAAACAATACTCAATAGTCACATTCCAGCCAATGCCATCGTATATATGGATCCCCCATATCGAGGGACTACTGGCTACGCCTTCGGCTTTGATGTCAACAACTTCATTACGCGATTTCGGCAAACGCACCGAGCACCTCTATTAGTCTCTGAGAGCATGGCTTTATCAGATGATTCTGCTCAACTGGTATTCGGTGGAGCCAAAGGCGGCATCAGTGGCGTTCGCGTCGGCAAACATCAAGAATGGCTTAGTCGTTTTTGAGCAGTCCCATGCGTTTTGATTGGTCTGTGGCACCGTTGTACCCCCATAGCCACGATGCTTGTTCAAACACCTCCAGATCTTCTTCGGGAAATACCGACAAGAAATAATATCCATCGCTAACCTTTGTGAAAGCGATAATCTTATTCTGTAGATACTCTCTCTGAGTATTATCTTCGTTCTTGGCCTTGAATGCGTCTGTGATTTTGCGATTACTACTATCAATGCCTTTAATCTGAAGCCGCCACGTTCCATTGGCCTTGCTACCTTGCGGGTACTTAATGGTATTGCCTTGGTAATCTATTCCATCGAAATTAAGGATGACTTCTTTCTCTGTCGCCGTGTTTTGCGGGTCAACTCCGAAGAATTCAACACCTCCCTTCATATATTCTTCTTCAATATGTTCATATGGAGTACCTAACGGATCGCCATGCTCAACAAGCGATTTCATCGACAAATCCAGAATGTTTCTTGACCCACCAGTCATAGCTCTCGACTCGAACCAAATCGTAGGATCATCGGACCTTCCTCGAAGAGAGTCCGGGCCTTGAGAGGCATCAGTCACTTCTCCATGGGCAATGAGCCGAGAATCCGCTTCTGTCCGGCCAGAAGCGATTTGGGATGGATCAGCGACCTTGCTCTTACTAGTCGAATTAAGCCGCGGTAACGAAGCATGCACACCATTGCCAAACAACTTTTGAGGTTTCTGGGCATTTACTTCGCCATTGATGCGACAGATCCTAGCCGTTATTTCCTTAAGAACGTACTTCCCATCCAACAATCCATCAATATCATTTTGAGACGATATTTTCATTACAGATTGCCCAAGGGAAACTAGCTGCTTGATATAGTTCTCGACTTCACGTTGAAGATCGGAATCATTCGATGACTGCCAGCTAACTGGGAGGAAAACGGAGCTCTCGAAATTAGTCCACAACCCTCCACTAGTCAGATTGTGAGAGCCGACAATAATAAGAGCTTCTTCGTCTCCCACAAAATCATAAATTTTTGTGTGGAATGTTTGTGCACGTTCCGAATGCACAACATACAGTGAATCAACATGAAGAAACAGTGAGGAAAGCGCTTCATAAGATGTTCCCCCAAGATCAACCCCAACAAAAATATTGACTGTTCCACCACGTTTTCTAAAACGGTCAAGGGCATCCTTGATTCGTAGTACACCACTATTCTTTGCGAACGCAACAATAATATTGACAAGCTTATAGTCAGAGCTATCAAGAAAATTTATCAGACGATCTCCAAGAGATCCATCAAACGGCTGATTAAAAATACGCATATTTTTCCCTTGCGCCTTTGCGGTATCGTCCTAGATATTACCATCGACACAGGATGGGTTCCGCCAAAACGCCCTACACAACAATCATCACGTTGACGGACTCACCAACCCCACAGGACCATGGACTTGGAGTCGGCGGGGGTGGAGTCGGATTCGCGCGTGGTGTCGGCAGCGGTATCGCGGCCGGGCAGTTCGCGGGTTTCGCGGCGGATGGCGTTGCGCCAGAGGCGAGCGCGGTTGGAGCGTTGTACCTCCACGATATTGCCGTCACGGCCTGCGGCGAAAACGCTCTCCTGGTCGCCGGTTTGCATGCGTTTGACTTCGCGGCGCAGTTGGCGATTCTCTTCTTCGAGGACCAAAATGCGTGCGATGCCGGAAAGATTGATGCCTTCGTCCTGGCTCAGGCGCTGAGCGCGAGTCAGGCGGGCAATGTCACGCAGGCAATAGCGGCGAGCGCCGCCATCCGTGCGCTGCGGACGAACCAAACCGAGGCGGTCGTACTGACGGAGGGTCTGGGGGTGAATGTTGGCCAACTCGGCGGTCTGGCCGACGGTGAAGATGGGCAGTTCGATGTCGAAGCCGACGTCATCGGCTCCGTCGAGATCGGCCCTGCCCATCACGAGCGCGGTTGCGCACATCGCGTACAACTGCTTCATCTGGTTGGCTAACCGCGCCATTGTTCACCTCCTGATTACAGGCTGAGATAGTCGCCGGCTTTTTCGTCGAATTCTTTGGCGGCGTGCTTGACGGCCAGCCCCGGCTTGGCGGGGACCATGATCTGCACACGGCCGATCAGGTCGCCCGGCTGGTTGCTGCGCTGGACGCCAAGTCCCGCGAGCTTGACTTCCGCGCCGGAGCTGGAGCCTGCCGGCACCTTGAAGGTGACGGGATTGCCGTCGATATCCTTGGCCTCGACCTTGCCACCGGCCACGGCCTGGCCCACAGTTACGGGCAGGTCCATGACGATATCATGGCCGCGCATCGAGAATGTGGCATCGGGCTTGACGGTGACGTGCAGGTACAGGTCACCGGCCTTGCCGCCGTTGATGCCCGGCCTGCCCTTGCCGGCCAGCTTGATTTTCTGTCCGTCCTTGACGCCCGCAGGCACGTGGGCCTTGAACTTCTTGCCGTCCACGGACAGGGACACGGTAGCGCCCTTGACCGCCTGACGCAGGGTCAGGCTGATCTTGGAGTTGCGGTCCTCGCCGTTTTCGGGGCGTGGGGCCTCCTCATAGCCATAGCCGCCGGCATTGCCGTACGGCGATTGGCCGTAACCGCCATACGACTGGCCGCCCTGACCTGCAGCGCCACCGAACATCGAGAAGATGTCGTTGATGTTGTTGGGGCCGCCGCCCGAAGTGGAGAAGCGGATGCGCGAGCCATTGCCGCCGGCACCCTGGCCGAACATGGAACCAAAGATGTCGGAGAAACCGGAAGCATCGAAGCCGCCGGAACCGCCGGCGAAGCGGGCACCGCCCATGCCGAACTGACGAATCGCGTCGTACTTCTGGCGATCTTCCTTCTTGCTCAGCACGTCATAGGCTTCGGAGATGTCCTTGAACTTCTCCTCGGCTTCCTTGGTCTTGTTGACGTCAGGATGGTATTTGCGGGCGAGCTTGCGGTACGCCTTCTTGATGTCGTCGTCCGAAGCGTCCTTGGAGACACCAAGGACTTTGTAGAAGTCTTTGCTGAGCCATTCGTTTTCAGCCATTCATGTCTCCTTTCTAGAAAAGTCTTTATGTAATTGCACCTCCCTCTGATGAGGGAGGTGGCATCGCGCAGCGATGACGGAGGGAGAGATAGCGGAGACTATGGGCATCAAGAATGTGGCCCTCTGTCTTCCGCAGCCTGCGGCCGGCTTCTCTCCCTCAGTCAGCTTCGCTGACAGCTCCCTCATCAGAGGGAGCTAAGGCACTGTCAACTCATTGCAGCGAGCTGGCCGTCAGTTTTGTGGGGAGGCTACTACTACTCGGGCGGCGCGAATCACACGGTCGCCGATGCGGTAGCCGGCCTCAACCACGGTGTTAACCGTTTCCTTTTCGGCATTCGCGTCCGGCTTGTGCAGGATCGCGTCATGCTTGGTGGGGTCGAAGTCCTCGCCCTTTTCGCCGAACTTCTCGACGCCGAACTTCTCGAAGGCCTTGTCGATCTTGGTGGCGACGGCCTTGAACGAGTCGTCCATCTCGCTGTGTTCGCGGATGCGGTCGATGTCGTCAAGGGCGGGCAGCAGCGCGGTCAGCACGTCGATGATGCCGTGCTGGCGGAAGCGCTCCTGCTCCTTCTGCGTGCGATTGCGGTAGTTGATGAACTCCGCACGCTCGCGCTGCAGGGCTTCGAGGTAGTCTGCGGCTTCCTTCTTGGCCTTGCCGAGGGGAGTGAGGGTGTCTGCGGAATCGGACTGGCCTTCGCCAGTCTTCTCTCCGGCATCCGACTTCTCTCCCTCAGCTGCGGCAGGAGCCGCGTCGGCTCCTTCATTGGAAGGAGCCTGGGCAGCCGAATCCTGCGCAGAGCCGGACTCGGCGGAGGCGTCAGCCTCTGAAGAGGCCTGAGCGGCCTGGTCGGGATCCGGCAGGTCGTTCAGGTAGTCGTCCTTGTTGAACTCGGACATCACTTGTTGTCCTTGTCGTCATCGTCGTCCACGACCTCGGCCTCGACGGTGTCATCGTCGGAACCGGAGGCGGAGCCAGCGGAAGCGCCGGCACCGTCAGCGCCAGCCGCACCGGCGGCAGCACCCTCGGCACCCTGCTGGGCGTAGAGGACCTGGCCGATCTTCTGGGCGGCGGTCATCAGCTCGGTCTGAGCGGTCTTGACCTTCTCGGTGTCGTCGCCCTTCAGGGCTTCCTTCAGAGCGTTGACCTTGTCGGTGACTTCCTTGACGATGTCGTCGGAGAGCTTGTCCTTGTTGTCGTTGACGAGCTTCTCGGTGGAGTAGGCGAAGGCCTCGGCCTGGTTGCGGGTCTCGGCGTCTTCCTTGCGCTTCTTGTCCTCAGCCTCATGAGCCTCGGCTTCCTTGACCATGCGGTCGATCTCGTCCTTCGGCAGGCCGGAACCACCGGTGATGGTCATGGACTGCTCCTTGCCGGTGCCCTTGTCCTTAGCGGACACGTGCACGATGCCGTTGGCGTCGATGTCGAAGGTGACCTCGATCTGCGGGACGCCACGCGGAGCCGGAGCGATGCCGGTCAGCTCGAAGGTGCCCAGCGGCTTGTTGTCGCGAGCGAACTCACGCTCACCCTGGTAGACCTGGATCAGCACGGACGGCTGGTTGTCTTCAGCGGTGGAGAAGACCTCGGAGCGCTTGGTCGGGATGGCGGTGTTGCGATCGATGAGCTTGGTCATGATGCCACCCTTGGTCTCGATACCGAGGGACAGCGGGGTCACGTCGATAAGCAGGACGTCCTTACGGTCGCCCTTGATGACGCCGGACTGCACGGCGGCACCGACAGCCACAACCTCATCCGGGTTCACGGACTGGTTCGCTTCCTTACCACCGGTGAGCTCCTTGACGAGTTCCTTGACGGCGGGCATACGAGTGGAACCACCGACGAGCACCACGTGGTCGATGTCGCTCACGGAGATGCCGGCGTCGTGCAGCACGTTGTTGAACGGCGTGCGGCAGCGACCCAGCAGGTCGGAGGTCATTTCCTCGAAGTGCGCACGGGTCAGAGTCTCATCCAGGTGCACCGGGGTGCCGTCAGGAGTCATGGCCAGGTACTGCATGGAAATGCTGGTGGAGGTGGAGGAGGAGAGCTCCTTCTTCGCCTGCTCAGCGGCTTCCTTCAGACGCTGCAGCGCAATCTTGTCCTTGGACAGGTCGACGCCGTACTTGTTCTTGACTTCGGAAACCAGCCAATCGATGATCTTCTGATCCCAGTCATCGCCACCGAGGTGGTTGTCGCCGTTGGTGGCCTGAACCTGAATGGTGGAGAAGCCGTCGTCATCCTTGCCAATCTCCAGCAGGGAGACATCGAAGGTGCCGCCGCCGAGGTCGAAGACCAGGATGCGCTCGTCTTCCTTGCCCTTCTCAAGGCCGTAGGCCAGAGCGGCTGCGGTCGGCTCGTTGATGATACGCAGGACGTTCAGGCCGGCGATCTTGCCGGCGTCCTTGGTGGCCTGACGCTGGGCATCGTTGAAGTATGCCGGGCAGGTGATGACGGCGTCGGTGACGGGCTCGCCGAGGTAGGCCTCAGCATCCCTCTTCAGCTTCATCAGGATCTGCGCGGAAATCTCCTGCGGGGTCCACTCCTTGCCGTCGATGTCGACAGTCCAGTCGGAGCCCATGTGGCGCTTGACGGAAGAAATAGTGCGGTCAACGTTGGTCACGGCCTGACGCTTGGCCACTTCGCCGACGAGGATCTCGCCGGACTTGGAGAAGGCCACCACAGACGGCGTGGTGCGCGCGCCTTCAGCGTTGACGATAACGGTGGGCTCGCCACCTTCAAGAGTTGCGATGCAGGAATTCGTGGTTCCCAGATCGATACCAACTGCACGTGCCATAATGTGTGCTCCTTAATTACTCGTTTGTTCTTACGTTCTTTGCTCAAGTTCCTTGGTTGGTTCTTGGGCCTTCCAAAACTTGAGCCTACATCACTCAACTTCTGTTTGGCAAGTTCTATTCCCAAATTCATCACAAAAGTTGAGCGATGTAGGCTCAGGTTTTTTGGAGCGGCTCTGAGCCACCCCCAGTCAGCTTCGCTGACAGCCCTCGCCAGCGGGGGCCACTCAGCAACTGACGCGGTGTGGACTACTGTTCGAAGCCCTCCTTACTGTTGACGACATTGCCGCCCTTGGAGAACCGCTGCAACAGCATGCCGGCAGCGGTCATCACCAATACGGCGACCGCCATGACGGACAGGGCTACGCCGGTGTTGGGCAGAGCGGCAGCGCCGAACTGCTGGGATTGGCCGGCCGCGGTGTCGGATGCGCCGTTGGAGGCGTTGCCGTCACCGGTCTGACCATTGCCGTTGCCACTATCGCCCGGAGTACCCGGGGTGGCGGTGCCGCCCGACTGGTTATCGTCCTTGCCGTCGTTGTTGCCCGGCTTGGAGGAATCGTCCTTGCCGCCATCGGACTTGGTCGAATCATCGTCGGCGCCGGCCTTGAGCACGGCAGCGGCGAGCGCTCCGGCCTGGTAGCCGTCAGCGCCCACGGTGGTTGCAGCATTCTTATCCTGCGTCTCCGTCACCTTGCCATCGGCGGCCAGCACGGTGTACTTGCCAGCCGGCACGGCCTCGACCGTTGCGGCCGATTCGTTGGCGTTGAACACCACCACATACGTGTCGCTGCCGTCCTTCAGCTGGTAGGCCACCACGCCATCGGACTGCTGCAGCACCGTCATGTTCTTGGCGATGTCATCGTAGCTGCTCAGATGCAGCGCGCCGATGGACTTGCGCAGGGCAATCAGGCCCTTCACATAGTTCACGGAATCCGCCTGCCCGACCGTGCGGTTCCAGTCGATGGCGTTCACCGTGTCGCCGGCGTTGTAGCTGTTGCCATTGCCGCCCTTGGTGCGCAGGAACTCCTGGCCGAACTGCATATCGGTGATGCCCTGCGAGAGCAGAATCAGCGAGTCCGCGAGCTTGGCGCGAGCGAGTCGAGTCTCCTCGGAATCCGCAGGCGCGCTCTTGACCAGCTTGTCGTACAAGGTCAGATTGTCGTGAATCTCGACGTACTGCACCACCTGATCCGCGCCGCCGTAGTTCGTGTCGGCGGTGCCGTTGTTGCAGTGGCCGTTCTCATCGATGCCCTCGCGCGCGTTGTTGCAGCCGAGCACGTTGGTGGCGATGAGGTTCTCCTTGCCGGCCTTGCCGGTGATGAAGCCGGTGTCCTCGTCGGAGAACACACTGCCCTTGATCGCGTCGCGCAGGGAGTCGTTGAAGAACGCCACGCCCTTGACCTTGGAGGCATTGGGCTGCGTGGTTTCCTGGTTGCCAATGGCGTCAGTCATATCCCAACCTTCGCCGATGACGAGAATCGACGGATCGATCTCGTCAAGCGCCGCACGCACCTGATTCATGGTGGTCTGGTCAATCAGACCCATGAGGTCGAAGCGGAAGCCGTCCACGTTGTACTCGGTCGCCCAGTACTTCACGGAATCGACGATGTACTTACGGGCCATCGCACGCTCGGAAGCCACGTCGTTGCCGCAGCCGGAGCCGTTGGTCAGGTTGCCATTGGCGTCGTAGCGGAAGTAGTAGCCAGGCACGGTCTTGTTGAAGGCGTGTTCGGAGGCGTTGTAGACGTGGTTGTAGACCACATCCATCACCACGTACAGGCCGTTCTTGTGCAGCCCGGAGACCATCTGCTTCATTTCCTTGACGCGAGCGCTCGGGTCACTCGGGTCGGAGGAGTACGAGCCTTCCGGCACGTTGTAGTTCTCCGGATCGTAGCCCCAGTTGTACTGCGCGCCGTAGCTCAGATCGCCGGTCTCGTCCACGGAACCGAAATCATAGGAAGGCATAATCTGCACATGGGTGACGCCGAGCGACTTGAGGTAGTCGACGCCAGTAGACGCCGCGCCCTCCACGCCGTTGACCGTAGTACCTTCCTGCACCATGCCAAGGAACTTGCCGCGATTGTCTTCATCGACGCCCGAACTGGGGTCGATGGTCAAGTCACGCACGCTGGCCTCGGTGATGATGGCATTGGTCGGCTTGCTGAACGACTCCATACGCTTGCCGGCGCTGCCCTTCTCCTTGTCGGAGAGCACGACGGATCGCTCGCCGTTGGCCACGGCGGCGGTCGCGTACGGGTCGGCGGACGTGTTGACCGTGCCGTCGGCGAAGGTCAGCTCGTAGTCGTAGGCGTAATCCTTGAGATCCTTGTCCACGGCGAACGTCCACACGCCCTTCTTGCCGGACTTCTCCAGCGTCACGGCGTCGGTCTGCGCTGCCTTCGGATCGGTGGAGTTGGCGTACAGGCGCAGCGTCACCTTGGTGGCGGTCGGCGCCCACAGCTTGAACATGGACTTCTCGGCCTTGTAGGTCACGCCAAGATCATCGCCGTCGTAGGCGTACTTCTTGTCGAACGCGTCGGAGCGCACGACGGCGCCGAGCGACACGTTCTGCGTGCCGTAGTCCTCGATCGTCACCTTGTAGGCCTTGGTCACGTCAAGATCGTCGGCCGTGGTAATGGTCACGGTGTTCCCGCTAGCCTTCACGTCCTTGATCTTCACACCCTCGACCGACACCGCGTCGGCCGGCTTGTCGATGGCGAGCGCCTTGTTGAGCTTGACCGTGATGGTGTTGAAGTCGGTCATTTCGGCGGAGACGATCGTGCCCTTGGCGTCGTAGAGCGTGCCGTTGGTGTAGATCGTCGTGTCGCCCTGCACCAGCCAGATTTCGGCGGATGCGGTGCCGTCGGCGTTCACGGTGATGGCGGACTGCGGGATCGTGCGGTTCTCGTCGTTCGGATCCTTGGCTTCCCAGCTGTCGCCGCCGTAGCGCACGATGAACTGCGGAGTGCTCATGCCGCTGCCCTTGAGCGTGTACTTGGCGATCAGGCCGTAGTCGTCGTGCTCGGTGAACGGGTAGGCAGCACCGTTGACGCCGTCGGCCCAGCCCCAGATGTCCCATGCCTTCATGCCGTCTTCACTGGTGTAGTCGTCGGCGAGGCGGTGGTAGTGGATGGTCACGTCGATCTGGTTGGCGGCCTTCTTGTAGCCGTCGGGGGCTTCGGTGAGCGTTTCGTCCGGATTGGCGCCGTCGACCCAGATTTCGGCGGTGCCGGTGGACCCGTCGATGGTACGGTCGCTGCCGACCTTGTCCCAGCCTTCGGTGGTGACGATCACACCGATCTTGGCGGCGTCGTACGCACCATCGATGGTGGTCTCGAACACCTTGCCGTAGGAGTCCTCGCCGGTGAAGGCGTGCCACGCGCCGTTCAGGGTGGCGCCGTTCTTGTCGGTGCCCCACATGTACACGCCGCGATCGGCGACGGCGTCGCCTTCGGCGGGCTTGTAGTGCACGATCACCTTGGTCTTGGGCTGGTACGACTGCACGTCGGAGGGCACGCCGGCGCTGGCCTCGTGGTCGGCGACCGCCGTCCAGTGGCCCTGCGCGGTGTAGTTGCCGCCGCCATTCGGGTTGTCCCAGTTGTCGCCGCCGTCGGTGAATACGTATTCGAAGGACTTGCCCTTCGGATCGACCGTGAACTTGACCCAGCCGTTGCCGGCGTCGGCCATCAGCTCGTGGCCCTGCTCGGCCCAGCCGTCGATACCGTAGTGGAGGTACGCCTGCTTCCAGCCGTCGGGCAGCTTGTAGTAGATGGTGCGGCTCGTGTCGGCCGTGGCCTTCTTGGTCTCGTCGTTGACGGACAGGTCCGGATCGGACGGATCGGACTTGGTCGTGCCGGTCCAGGAATCCTTGGTCGCGCCCGCGTAGATCGCGATGGCGGAGTTCTTCGCGAGCGTCGCGTCGAACGTGCCGTCGTCCTTCACGGTCACAGTTGCAGAGCAGTCGCCGGTGGCGTACACGTTGCAGTATTCGCCGGCGGGCAGTGACGTCTGGAACGTCTGCTTGGAGTCGTCGGCGCTGTTGTTGAGCGCGAGGTAGCCGACGTCGCCGCGACCGAAGCCGAGCACGTTGGTGTCGTACGCCTTCCAGTTGGTGACGTCGGTGCCGTTGACCGCGTTGTGGAAGCCGATCATGCCGCGGATCGCGGTCCAACGTTCAGCGCACTGCCAGGTGCCGGAGGTCATCGAGCCGCCGGTCGGGCACTCCATGTCGGGCACGGAGGTTTCGGTGGCGCCGGGAGCGCCGTCGTCGGAGTTGTCGAAGTAGTAGCCGGAATAGATGTGCGGCTGGCCGTAGTTGTACGCGAGCATGAACGCGTTCGCAAGCAGGTACTTCGAGCCCTTCTTGTAGGTGATGGCCGAGCCGCGCTCAGTATCCCAGTTGGTCACCCACACGGCGGCCTTGTCGGAACTCACCCAACCGTCACCGCCGACCTTCGAGAGACCCTTGGATTCGTCGGTGATGTCGCCGGCGAAGGCGACCGACAGGTGGTTGGTGAAGTTGAATTCGGACACCTTGCCGTTCGCCAGATAGTTGCTCGGCTGAATCGCCGCCGCTTCGGACGAATTGCCGATGACCTCCTGTTCGAAGAAGATATCGTCGGCGTTGCGGCCGGACTTCTCAGCGAGCTTGTCCTTGATGGCGGCCACATCATCGGTGGCGATGTGCTTGACCGCATCGACGCGGAATCCATAGACGCCGAGGTCGAGCAGATGGTTCATGTACTCGGCGAGCCTGTCCTGCACGTATTCCTGGCTGGTGTCGAGGTCCTGCAGGCTGGTCAGGCGGCAGTTCTGTACTTCGTCGGCGTTGGTGTAGTCGCCGATGTTCTTGGTGCAGTCGTGGAAGTTCTCTTTGGTGTACGGGATTGCGGGGAAGTTGCCCTCGCCGTCGTACTTGCTGCCGGCGACGCCGGTGCCCTCGCCCTGATCGGCGCCGGTGGTGTGGTTGATGACCGAGTCGGCGATGATCTCGACGCCCGCCGCGTTGCACGTGGCGATCATGGTCTTGTACTCGGCTTCCGTACCGAGCTTGGAGTCGAGCTTGTAGCTGACCGGCTGGTAGGAGGTCCACCATTCAGTGCCCTGGATGGACTCCATCGGCGGGGAGACCTGTACGTAGCCCACACCTTCGGGGCCGTAAACCTCGGTACACTCCTTGGCCACCGAATTCCAGTTGGTTTGGAATGCGATGGCGATCACATCGCCCGGCGCGCTAACAGATGTGCGCGCCTGTGCATTGGCCTCGGTCTCGTCCGCAGAAGCCGGCAACGCTACCAGCGTTGTGGCAGACATTGCCACCGCTATGCCGGTTACGGCAAGGCGTTTGGCGAGCGAGCTGAATCGTCGTACGGCCATATGAGTCCTTTCTCTCATCCTTGAGCATTGACCGCACGAACCATGAAGGGGAACACCCCCTATCGCACAGTCAGACCGTTGACAACGTTTGCAACACTTTCAACACCACTCCTGCAGAAATGGCATGCAGCACAGTTGACAGACTGCATACGTTCGCAACACTATGTCCCAATCAGCATACCACATCAAGCAACACTTCCCCTAGCTTCGCGCTAACGTTTGCAGCGTATGATACAAATGATTACACATCGTGGATGGCGCAACCCGTTAGGGGGGATTACGTGGCATAGCTGATACCACGAATTGCACGAGGAGGAACATGGGCAAGGCAGACATCTACCAAGTAGCCAAGGAGGCCGGAGTCTCCATTTCTACAGTGTCGCGCGCCTTCACCCGCCCGGAACTCGTCTCGGCGAAGACCCGCCGCAAGGTGCTGGATGTGGCCGATAAGCTCGATTTCAACATCTCCCGCTCCGCCACCGCCCTGAAGTCCGGACAGACCTACCGTGTGGCGATGCTGATGAATGAGGAGATCACCAGCTGGTTCAATACGCAAACGTTCGCGGGCATCGAATCGGTGATGCATCCGGCCGGCTATGACATCTCGCTGTTCCAGCACATCGATACCGCCGCAAACCGTCATGAGTTCTTCACCGACCTGCCGATTCGCCGCAATGTCGATGCCGTTTTCGTGGCCTCGTTCGCTATCGATCCGCACGAGGTCGAGCAGCTGCAGCGCATTCATGTGCCGATCATCGGCATCAATACGCCGTCTTCCGAAGGCTTTGACGCCACCATCAGCATCGACGACGAAAAAGGCATGTACACGGCCGCGCAGCATCTCATCAACCTCGGTCACAAGCACATCGTCTACCCCTGTTCCGAGGCCGCCGGGCTGGATTCCTCGATTGACGCACGCGCACAGGGCTTCATCAACGCCTGCAAGGACGCCGAAGGCAAGCACGGCATCAATTGGGAAGTGCTCTCCGTGCCGCGCGGCCCGGCCTTCGCCGACTCCGCATTATCCGCGCTGCTGGCGATGGATGAGTTCCCGGACGCAATCTGCTGCCAGATGGATATGATGGCGATTCCGCTGGTGCTCAAGCTGGAACGTTACGGCCACCGCACGCCGCGCGATTATTCGATTGTCGGCTTTGACGACAGCCCCTATGCCGACACCATCAACCTGACCACCATGAGGCAGGACCCGTATGCGATGGGACGCACGGCGGCCGAAAAAGCGCTCAAGCTCATCGCCGGCGAGACGCCGGGCACCCCGCATGAGGTGATCGAGGCGCAACTCGTGCCACGCAGCACGGATATGCCGTTTGGGAAGATGGCGTAGGGGAGGAATCGGCCAACGGAATCGGCCAAGGGCCGATTCCGAGACTACGCCGCCACCAACGCGCCAAACACCAGCAGTACCGGGTAGATCACATAAAACGCCCACTTGGTCCATGGCTGCTTGAAATCCTGCTCGCCGTTGCGGTAGTGCAGGAAGGCTACACCGATGGCGGGTGTGATGCACATTACTGCGCCTAGCAGTCCGGCGGTGAACATCATCGAATTCTCGCGTGCGTTGAGGAAGTAGAACACCATCACGAACGACAGCGTGAGCACGCCCGTGTACAGCACGCGCTGATCCACGCCCACGTGCAGCAGCAAATCCCACAGCAGGCCCGCGATAATGACCAGCACAGTCAGCGTCCAGCGGAAGGCGCCGTGGTATTTCTTGGCCAGCCAGTCCACCAGCGCCAGCACGACCAGGGCGATGAGCAGTCCGAACACCGGGTTCTGCACGCTCAGGCTGAAGGGCTTGCCGGTCATGATCAGGTCGTATGGCACCTCGCTGACCACAGCCACGACGAGCAGTCGCAGCCCGTACGCCCATGCGTTATGCGTATGACGGTAGCCGTCGAACAGCAGCCACGAATAGATCGGCACGGCGATCCAGGAAGCCGCCGCGCACAGTACGACCGCGGTCAGTGCTGCCATGTCCTGGCTCGGGTCGCCCACCAACGTAGGCAGTATCGCGACGCTCGCCACGTTGAGCGCCATGAAGATCGCGCCGATCACCTTGAGGCGGAACACGGACAGTCCCTTGCGACGGCGCTGCTCGCCGCGCCGCGTCTTCTCCATTTCGACTTCGTTCATGTGTTCCTCCGTTGTTGTGATCATTTGGGCTGTGGGAGTTGTGTGGCGCCCCGGCGGCCACCCCCAGTCGGCTTTGCCGACAGCCCCCCGCCAGCGGGGCTTTATTGGGCTATGTCAGGTATTGCAATAGTTCAGCATAATCGGGGCCGGCCAGCGACAAGGCGGCATGCGCACTGGCCTGCGGGTCGCTGGCGGGCGAAATCTCGGTACGCAGATAGACGCCGGCAATGCCCGCCGACGCTGCACCCAGGATATCCGCACGTTCGTCGTTACCGACCATGAGCACGCGGTCAGGCGTCAGATGCTCGGCCTCAAGCGCCCGGAGAAAGATTGCGGGCGATGGTTTGCGTACGCCCACCTCGCTGGAAATGACGATGCGATCGAACGCCCGGTCCAACCCAAGCGCGGCCAGTTCCGGGCGCGTATAGCAGGATTGCGCGTTGCTGACGAGTACAACGCGCTTTCCTGCGGCTCGCAATCGCGCCAGCAGTTCCGGCGCGCCCGAATACATCCGCAGTAGGCTGGTACTCGCCTGCCGGAACGTCCATGCCAACGATCGTGCCGTAGCGTCGTCATTCCGGCACTCCCCCGCCAACGCCGCGTATACCGGCAGCAAATCGGGCTCGACCCACTCGCCGTGCGCGGCGACGGCGGCATCGCGAATCGGCTGTGCCAAGGTTTCGAATCGCCGCTGGAGCTCGGCGTTGCCGGTGTACGTCACGCCGCAGTCGGACAAGGCCGAACGCAACGCATCCCAGGCGGCAGCCGATGTCTCATCGGTACGGATATCCACCAGAGTGCCGTATAGATCGAAAAACACCGCATCCACGGTCGGTACGGTGTCGGCCTCATCGACCACCCTCAGTCCGGCGTTGCCAGACAGCTCCCGCCGGCGGGAGCGAGCATCGCCGTCAGCCACGACTGCGGCGCCAGACGGTGAAGGTGTACGGAGGCAAGGGCAGCAGTCGCCGTTCCACCGCGCCCGGCATGTCGCTGCCGGAACAGTAGATGCACTGCCATTCGTTGGGTGCGATTTTCGAAACCTCGCCGTACGGGTCGGGCATCTCCAGATCGGTCGCGAGCTGGGTCTGCGGGCTGCCGGTGGGGTTGATGGCCACGCAATCGTCACCGACGCGGAACACCACGGTCTCGTCGTCGCGCGGCACGATCATGCGAGCGCCGCCGAAGTAGGCCGGGTTGCCGCGCCGCAGTCGGATCAGCGCGGCGTAATGGTCGACCAAATCGCCCATGCGTTGCGCCCGGCGCCAATCCAGCTGGTTCAACGCGGCTGGACTGCTGAACGAATCGGAGACGCCGTGCTTGGTGCGGGCGAATTCCTCGCCGGACAGCATGAACGGCACACCGGCGGAGGCGAATACGATGCCGGCCGCCAGTCGGTTGGCGCGCATCAGATCCTCGCACGCCTCGTCTTCGGCCGAATAGTCCGTATCGGTGGGGATGCGGCGCATGGCCGCGCACAGCTTGTCCCACAATGTCAGGTCGTCGTGGGCGGAAACGTATTGGATGACCTGCCCCACGCTGGCGGTCTCGCGCAAGGTGCCGCGCCAGCCGTCTTCGGCATGACGGATGTCGTCAGCGTAATCGGCGGCCGCGCCGGTCAGGTAGCCGGGCACCCACTGGTAGAACACATGGCCGCGCACCGCGTCTCGGGTGGAGTCGCAGAACGCGCCGATGCGCGGGCTCAGGTAGGGCATGCCGCGCTTGTCGGCCAGAATCGTGTCGGGCACCAGCGCGGTTTCGCGGGCCGCCCACGGCTCGCCGTACATGGAGATCGTAGCGCCGCCAGGCAGCTGGTCGAGCGCGGTACGCACGGCGTTCATCGTGTCCACGTCAATCAGGCCCATGAGGTCGAATCGGAAGCCGTCGATATGGTATTCGCGCGCCCAGTAGACCACGGAATCGACGATATACTTGCGCATCATCGGGTGTTCGGTGGCCACGTCGTTGGTACAGGCCGAGCCGTCGGCGAAGGTGCCGTCGGCGCGGCGGCGCAGCGCGTAGCCGGGAATCATACGTTCGAACCAGTTGTCGGTGGAGAACATGTGGTTGTAGACCACGTCCATGATCACCTTGATGCCGGCATTATGCAGCGACTGGATCATCTGTTTGCATTCGCGGATGCGTACGGCGCCATCATACGGATTGGTGCTGTACGAGCCTTCGGGAACGTTGTAGTTGAGCGGATCGTAGCCCCAGTTGAAGCCGTGGGCGGGGTCGGTGCGTGGGATCGATTCGTCGATGGAACCGTAGTCGTAGAACGGCATGAGCTGCACGGCGGTGATGCCGAGCCGTTTGAGGTAGGCCATGCAGGTGGGGAACTCGCCGGCACCGTCCACGCTGGTGTCCGGGTGGGTGAAGGCCAGATAGGTGCCGCGATGCTCTTCCGGAATGCCGCTGTGTTCGTCGTTGCTGAAGTCGCCGATGTGGGTTTCCCAAATCACCAGGTCGCGGCTGGGGATGTGCGGGCGGCGGTCCTCGGCCCAGCCTGCCGGGTTGGTTTGGTCGAGGTCGACGACCATGCTGCGCCGGCCGTTCACGCCGGCCGCGCGGGCCCACGGGTCGGCGGTGCGATTGACGGTGCCGTCCGCGAATCGGACCAGATAGTCGTAGTAGGTGCCGTGGCCGATGCCGTCGCAGCGCACCAGCCAGGTGCCGTCCGCGCCTGGCGTGAGGTCGCGGGTCTGCGTGGGTTCGGCGGGATCTTCCGGTGTGCCGGAGTCGAACAGGCGCAGGGTGACGCCGCCGGCCGAGGGCGCCCAGACGCGGAAGGTAGTGCCTTTGGCATCCGGGAACGCACCGAGGTCGTCATCCTGATAGACGGGATAATCGGGGCAGGGCATCGCCAGTTCGGCTGGCGTCCAATCGTCTACCGCCAACGCGGAGATCTGCTGTTCCATGGGGGGTCCCTCCTTTCCAATGCATCCGGCCTCCCGCTGGCAAGAGATGGCGCGAAGTGTCGGTGGGTGGTTCATAGCGGGGTTGCTCCACCACGAACCCCTCAGTCAGCTTCGCTGACAGCTCCCGCCAGCGGGAGCTAAAAACTAGCCCTTGACCGCGCCAGACATCGACTCCTGGTAGAAGCGCTGCATGACGATGAACAGGATGGCAATCGGGACCGAGATGATTACCGCGGCGGCGGCGAAGCGGGCGAACCAATCGTTGAGATACTCACGGCTGAGCATCTGGTAGAGACCGAGCGCCACGGTGTAGTTATCCTGCGTGCGGGCGATGGCCTTGGCCATCACGAAGTCAAGCCACGGGCCCAAGAACGAGGTGAGGGCCTGATAGACGAGCATCGGCTTGCACACCGGGATGATGATCTTGGTGAACACCTGCCAGCGAGTACATCCGTCAAGGTAGGCGGCCTCGTCAAGCGACATCGGAATCGTGTCCATGTAGCCCTTCATCACGTAGAAGCCCGCGCCGGCACCAGCCGAGTAGACAAGAATCAACGCCACGGTGACGTCCACGCCTTGGGTCAGGCCCAGCGACTTCAGAATGAAGTAGATCACTACCACGGACATGATGCCCGGGAACATGCCCAGCACCAGCACGATGTTCATGAACGACTTGCGGAAACGGAAGCGCATGCGGCTCATGCAGAACGCCACGCACAGCACGAAGAACACGCTGATCAGGCACACCACGATGGAAATCACCAGCGTATGCATAAACATGCGCGGGAAGTTCAGGATGTGGGTGTCGGTGAATAACTTGGTGTAGTTCTCCAACGTGTATTCGGTGGGGAAGAAAGTCTCGTTGTAGGGGCCGGGATTCTTGTTGAAGCTCTCCAGCACCACCCACACAATCGGAATCACCCAAATCACCGCAAGCACGGCGAGCAACAGATGGCTTAGGACATCGCCCACGATGCGACGCTTACGCTGGTCATGCCAGAACGGATTGCTGACGGACTTAGGGGTTGCGATATCGGTACGAGGGGTCACGGTCTGCGCGTTGCTGCTCATCGGAATCCTCCTTCATTCTTGTAGGAAGCGCTACTGCGGTAGGTAATCAGGGAGACCACTGCCAAGGTGACGAACGTGAAGATGCCGATGACGGCACCCAGGTTGTAGTCTCCACGGTCCACCGTGAGCTTGTACAGCCAGGTGATAAGCAGGTCGGTCTTGCCAGCCGTATCTCCCACCGGAGTCGGGTTGCCGCCGGACAGCAGATATATGACGTTGAAGTTGTTCACATTGCCGGTGAACGTGGTAATCAGGTACGGGGTGAGCACGAAGACCAGGTAGGGCATCGTGATGCGGGTGAAGGTCTGCCACCAGTTCGCGCCGTCGATGGTGGCGGCTTCGTACTGTTCGGCGGGGATGTTCTGCAAGATGCCGGTGATCTGCATGATGGTGAACGGGATGCCGATCCACAGGTTGACGACGATCACGGTCACGCGGGCCCACATGGTGTCGGTGAAGAACGGCAGCGGGCTATCGACCCACCCCCAAGACATCAGCAGGCGGTTGATGGCACCTTCCGGCTGGAGCATCTGGTTAATGACCAGCAGCGAGACGAACTGCGGCACGGCGATCGACAGCGAGAACGCCGCACGCCAGAAGCCCTTGAGTCGGGTGGTACGACGATTGATGATCATCGCGAGGAACAGGCCTAGGAAGAAGTTCAGGAACGTCGCGAAGAACGCCCAAATCAGGGTCCAGGCCAACACACTGCCAAACTGGGCGGCATTGATCTCGCCGGTGGCGCTGAACAGCTGGGTGAAGTTCTTGAAGCCGACCCAGTCGAACAGCAGCACGTGATCGGGATCGTAATTGGTGAACGCGATGCACATCATAATCAGCGTCGGCAGGACGGTGAATACAAGGATGCCGGCCACCGGCAACGCCATGAACGTGACCTGCGCGTTGCGATCGGTGATGTTCTTCAGGTCTTCGATGAAGGTCGGCGCCTTGCCGGTCTCTCGGGCGAGCACCTGTGCCTTGTACGCGCTGCGCACGGCATACGACCAGAACACAAGGAACAGTACGGTGATGAACACGGCGGCCACACCATAGACCATCAGCAGCACCGAATTGTCACCGGCATCGTAATGCCAATAACCATCGATCTTCTGTTTGGTCTGGGTGCGGGAGCCGAGCGAGCCCAGCATTGCGAGCGCCGGCCCGCCAACCGTCACCATGTAGGCGATATACGCCACTTCGATGGCCAGGAACACCAGTCCCTTGGCCACCTGCTTACGGGCCAGGTTGCCTGCGCCCAATACCAGGAACGACAGTCGGGTCAGGGCATCGCCTTGGGTGGCCGCCGCGCGCAACGTGTAGCGCGACGGGGGAATGTAGTCCGCCTTGCGGCGGCGTGGTGCGCGTTTCGCTGCGCGCGGCATGGCTGTGGTTTCCATGATTGGTCTTTCTTCTCGCGTTCTACAGGAGGCTCTGGTATGAGGCCATCCACTGCTCGGTGAGTTTGGCCGAGTTGGCGTGGGTGACTTCCTTGTTGTAGATGGAATTGCCGAAGTTCTCACACGGCACCCAGAAGTTATTCATCTCGGCGATGGATGGTTGCACCACGGACGTCTGGGCGATGGTGTCTATCTGGGCCTGTGCCACGGCATCCTTCTCGATGGCCGGATCGGAGGCAAGCTCGCTGTCCGAGGGAATCACCGAACGCATCTCATAGTGCTTGCGCTGTGATTCGGTGCCGGACAGGAAGGCCGCGAACTGGTCGGCGGCCACCGGATGCTTGGTGTACGGGTTCCAGCCGTAGATGGTGGAACCGGCGAAGGCCTTCATCTGCACTTGCTTGCCGTTGAGCGTGAAGCTGGGCAGCTTGGCCACGCCCCAGTCGTCGCCGAGATTCTCACGGACCGTGGCGGCGTCCCAGTTGCCGGTGAAGACCACGTCGACCTTGCCGCTTTTCAGACCAGCCAGGCCGGAGCCGTTCTTGTCGTTGACGAAGTTCGGGTTGTTGCGCAAGTCGACGAGGTAATCGGTGACGGCGGCGCCGATTGCACCGCCGAACTGCACGCCCGACTTGGCGTCGGTGCCGTCTTTGCCGAACAGTGTGCCGCCGGCACCGATATAGAAGGCGGGCAGATACCAGGAGTTGGTCAGCGGGAATGAGACCTTGCCCTTGGCGAGCATGGCGTCCAGCGAGGTGATGTCCTGCTCGGTGAACTTGCTTTTGCGGTAGTACATGAACCAGGTGTTGCCGGCCAGCGGCACACCGTAGACGTTGCCGTCCTCGCCGGTGACGGTCTGTAGCATCGTGGCGTTGCCTTTGGTCTGCTTGGCGAGCTGTTTCATCGTCGGGTCGCTCACTTGGCCGACGGCGCCGGCATCGAGCAGGGTGCCCAGCTGGTCGCTGGCGAACGTGTAAACATCTGCGGCTACGGTCGGATCCTGCTTGGCTATGCCGGCGGCGTCTGCCGAGGCCACGTTCTGGTTTTTCCACGTGATGCTGTATTCGGGGTGCTGCTGTTCGAATGCGGCCTCCATGGTCTGCAGCCACGAATCCGTGTTGGCTTGGTCCTCCTGGGAGGCCCACACCACAAGCGTGATGTGCTCCGCGTCTCCGCCCGCGCTTGCGGACCCGCAGGCGGACAGGCCCGTGAGGAACAGCGCACAGGCGGAAATCGCCGCCAGGGCTTTCTTCCATCGTGCCATCATCGTTGATTTTCCTTTCTTCGGACGCCGACTTCAGTATCGGCTCCTGCCACGCACACCCTTGGGTACTACGTTTCCGTTCTCGGCCCGATACAGGGGAATCGCGGAAGATCGAGGGTGCGTCGTTGTTGCTTGAGTTCAGTGTAACTGAAATTGTGAACGTATGCAAGCCAATTGCAATCAGCCATAATTGCAGAGTCTTAAATCCTTGATATTTCAACGTTTACCCCGCGTTTCTCCAGATTGACAGCGTTCGCAATCATGCAGTATCATTAAGCAACATCCCGCAAGAATCTGTAAGAACAACCGTTATTCGAACCCGGCAGAGAAGCCAGATTCATCACACCTGAAGAAAGGACCACGATAACGCAACAGCCCCAGACTTACCCCAAGCCGGCCTGGTTGGAAAACGCCCAATTCTACGAGGTCTACCCGCAATCGTTCGCCGACTCGAATGGCGACGGCATCGGCGATATTCCCGGCATCACCGGCAAGCTCGACTACATCGCCGCTTTGGGGTGCAACGCGCTGTGGATCAACCCCTGTTTCGACTCGCCGTTCAAGGACGCCGGCTATGACGTGCGCGACTATACGCAAGTCGCGCCGCGTTACGGCACCAATGACGACCTGATCGTGCTGTTCGAAGCCGCCCACCAGCGCGACATGCACGTGCTACTCGACCTGGTCCCCGGCCACACCAGCGAAGAACACCACTGGTTCCAAGCCAGCTCCCGCCCGAACCCTGCCGAGCGCACCACTCCACCCCCCTCTGACGGGCCGAGCCGTAAAGAAAACACCGGAGACCTAACCATAGCCCCCTCTGAGGAGGGGGCTGTCGGCGAAGCCGACTGGGGGAGAGACCAGCCCACTAACGTCTCCAACCGCTACATCTGGACCGACTCCTGGATCGCCGGCGGCGACGGCCTACCCTTCATCGGCGGCGAGACCGAGCGCGACGGCACCTATATCCTCAACTTCTTCAAATGCCAGCCCGCCCTCAACTACGGCTTCGCCCACCCAAAACACCCATGGCAGAAGCCGGCGCTCGGGCCCGAAGCACTGGACACATGCGAGGCGATGATCGACGTGATGCGCTTCTGGCTCTCCCGCGGGGCAGACGGCTTCCGCGTGGACATGGCCGACAGCCTCGTCAAGCATGACGACGACGGCAAGCCTTTCACCATCCGCACCTGGCAATACATCTTCTCGCAAATTCGCCCCGAGTTTCCTGAGGCGGCGTTCGTCGCCGAATGGGGCCGCCCCTACGAGTCGATGCAGGCCGGCTTTGATATGGACTTCTATCTTGACTGGCGCTGGGACGGCCATCCGAACGGCTACAACATGCTGCTGCGTAATACGGATACGCCGCTGGACCACGAGGGCGATGTCAGCTACTTCAACGCCGATTCCGGCACTTCGATCGCACCGTTCCTCGAACAGTATCTGCCGCAGCTGCACGACTGCGAACAAGCTGGCGGCACCTTCAACCTCATCACCTGCAATCACGACACATTGCGCGTGGCACAGCGGCTTACCGAGCGCGAGCTCAAGGTGGCGTATGGCATGCTGCTAACCATGCCCGGCTGCCCGTTCCTCTACTACGGCGACGAAATCGGCATGCGATACCGCTCGCTGCCCACCAAGGAGGGCGGTTATGTGCGCACCGGCAGCCGCACCCCGATGCAATGGGACGCCGACAAACCGAACCTCGGCTTCTCCAGCGCGCCAACCGAGTCGTTATATCTGCCGGTCGATTCGGCCGCCGATGCGCCGACCGTTGCCAGCGAAGCCGCACGCGAAGATTCACTGTTCAACTGGGTTCGCGAGGTGCTGGCATTGCGCGCCGAGCAGCCCGCACTGGCTTCCGCTGGCGGCTTCGACGTGGTGGCGGCCCCCTCGGACGGCCGCGCATTCGCCTACCTGCGCACGCCAACAGACGGCCACGCATTCGCCCATCCGCGCACGCCTATGGATTCCGGAGAAGATTCCGGCTCCACCGCCGACCGCGGCGACGCCGCAGGCCGCCCTCTGCTCATCGCCATGAATCCTGGACGAGGCACCGAGACCGTGAAGTTGCCAGACGGACTCCGCTCCGACGCATCCCCGATACTTGCCCTCGGTTCCCCGACCATATCCGGCCGCACCCTGACACTCCCCGCCCAATCGTTCGCCGTCCTCGGCTAAACCCGTTCAGCTTCGCCCCGCTGGCGGTGGCTGTCGGCGAAGTTGACTGGGGGGCAGAACACCGCCGACGCCTCCGAACCAGCCCAACTCACCGCCCTATTGCAATCGTTGTCAATATGAGCTACGGTAAGAGCGGAACAGGTTCAACATTGGTCTGTCAGATTGCCGGATCCTCAACGCAGAGCGGCCTTCAAACAGCAATGCAAACGAACAGCAGTACATGGACGCACAGCAAGGAGCCATTATGACCGAGGCGCGCAGCAATGAAGCGACAACCAATGCACCAGACACCACACAACGAACGGAAAGCGCCAAACGCCTAGCTCGACCGCTGATCAAATTGGCCAAAGCATCCGGGCTTGCGACCTCGTTCATCGATCAGCTCGGCATCTACACCGAAATCAGCGACGACGCATTAGTCGCCGTGCTCAAGGCCCTCGATGTGGACGCTTCCAGCGACGAGGCTATAAAACGTTCCATGATCGAACTTGAGGCCGAAAACAGCAAACGTTTGCTACCACCCACCATCGTGGCCACCACCGGCAAGCCAACAAGTCTGACCCTGAATTGCCAGTCGGACGCGGACATCACCGCTGCAATCACCCTAGAAGACGGCACCGCATACGACCACTTCTCCGTGCTGCCGAATCTCAACTCCGGTCAGCCGGATCTCACCATCGCCCCTGACCTGCCGATGGGTTACCACACGCTGACCGTCACGGTTGACGGGCGCGAAGGCAAGACGACCATCATCGCCGCCCCCGCACGCATCGCCGTGCCGAAGGCGGTCGAGGGGCATCAGCGCTGGGGCTGGATGACGCAAATGTATTCGGTACGCTCCCACGATTCCTGGGGCATCGGCGACTACGGCGATCTGAAGCGTCTTTTGGCGGATGCCGCCGAGAAGTCCAAGGCCGACTTCATGCTCATCAATCCGATTCACGCCGGTGCGCCGATTCCGCCGCTCGAGCCTTCGCCGTATCTGCCGGAATCGCGCCGGTTCCTCAACGTGACGTACATTCGCCCGCAAGACATTCCCGAATACGCCACCCTGCCGGATGACGTGCGCGCCCAGGTGGATGCACTGCATGCCTCGGTGTCCGCACGCAATGATGAATCCACGCCGATGGATATCAACGCGGCGTGGGAGGCCAAGCGCCCGGCCCTGCGCCTGATCTTCGATGCGGGCCGCAACAACAAGCGCGAGCTGGAGTTTGAGCATTTCAAGGCCACGGCCGGCCCGGACCTCGATTCCTTCGCCACCTGGTGCCTGTGCTTCGGGGTGTGGGGCGCACCTTGGGGCGAGAACCGCTGGTTCTTCGAGAAGACCATCGACGACCCGACCGTGCAGGCGCTGATTAAGGACCATCATGATCTGTTCGAGTTCAACCGCTGGCTGCAGTGGATCGC
Organism: Bifidobacterium sp. 2450; assembly: GCF_041900695.1. Classification (NCBI taxonomy): domain Bacteria; kingdom Bacillati; phylum Actinomycetota; class Actinomycetes; order Bifidobacteriales; family Bifidobacteriaceae; genus Bifidobacterium; species Bifidobacterium sp. 2450. The sequence goes on along the minus strand of NZ_JBHEEA010000020.1, from coordinate 3,876 downwards.
CGCCGAGCAGGTGAACGACGCTCAGCACACGGCCTTGGATCATGGCATGACACTTGGCCTTATGCAGGATATGGCCGTTGGCGTGCACGGGCTCGGCGCCGACGCGTGGGCCAACCCGGAGCGTTTCGCCTCCGGTGGCGTCACGGTCGGCTGCCCGCCGGACTTCTACAACCAGCAGGGCCAGGATTGGGGCCAGCCGCCGTTCAACCCGCGTTATCTGGAAGCCACCGGCTACCAGGTGTACCGCGAAATGGTGCATTCCATGTATGAGCATGCGGGCGCGGTGCGTATCGACCACGTGCTGGGACTGTTCCGCCTGTGGTGGATTCCGCAGGGACTTGGCGCCCGCAATGGCGCCTACGTGATGTACAACCACGAGGCGATGCTGGGAGTACTGGCCATCGAGGCCACGCGCGCCGGAGGCATGGCGGTTGGCGAGGATCTGGGCACCGTACCGGATTACGTGCGCCGCATTCTGGCCGATCACGGCGTGCTCGGCACCGATGTGGAGTGGTTCAACCGCGTGGACGATTCGCCGAACGCCGGCGACCCGTACCGTGCACCGCAGGATTACCGCAAACAGGCGTTGGCGTCGGTCACCACACACGACCTGCCGCCGACCGCCGGCTATCTGAACTTCGAGCATGTGAAACTGCGCGAGGAACTGCATCTGCTCAGCGAGCCGGTGGAGGCGTTCGCCGCCTCGGCCATGGCCGAACGCACCGCGATGATGAATCGTTTGGTGGAGAACGGCTACATCGCCCAGTCCGTGGCCGATGATGTGGAAGGCCACGTGCAGGAGATCGTTGAAGCCATGCACGCCATGCTCACTGATACGCCGTCGCTGTTGTTGCAGGCCGCGCTGGTGGACGGCGTGGGCGAATGCCGCTCGCAGAATCAGCCGGGCACGTCCAGCGAGTATTCCAACTGGCGAGTGCCGCTGGCCGATGGCGAAGGACATGTGGTGCATACCGAAGAGGTCTTCGACCTGCCGCGCGTGCAGTCCCTGTCCGCCGTGATGCGCCGAGAGAAGCGCTGAAACGCTTCCTGATGGTAGAAAGACTGCCTAAATCGGCTTCGAGGGGCTGATTTCACGTTTGCCAGAGGTCTACTTCCACTTCAAGGGGCTCTTTACCCGTTGAAACGGAAGTAGAAGCGGCTTTGCGCCAACGTCATTCTGCCGTTTTGCAGCTATGTCTACTTTGGCACCAGCCCCTCGAAGTGGAAGTAGACCTCCGGAACGAGCCAAATCAGCCCCTCGAAATCGAGTTACGAAGATTTGGCTGCTTTTTTGAATAATCCGGCACCCGAAACCGTTCATATTACCAACGCGGAATCGCAGATACGCGGCGCTTATTTTGTCGGACGTGCGGCATGCTGGGCGAGGCCGGCAAATTCCCGATCGCGCTTTTGCTTGCGCCGCATCAATATGACGATGAAAGCGAGCAGCACGGCCAGCAGCACTATGGCTCCCAGTGCCAGCCATGTGGTGTTGACGCCGTGTACATCGTCCGGGTCAGGCACTTCCTCTGGGATTTCGGCACGCACGCCAGAAACCAGCAAGCGATGAGAATTGACGCCATAAGGCGTGCAGGTCATGAGGGTTACGCGATCCTCACCTTTGGTGATGCGTAGTTTGCTGGAATCGTCGGGCTTGATCACGGTAATGCGGTCGACCTTGTAGCCAAGTTTCTTGCCCATGACCTCGATGTAGAAGGAATCACCCTTCTTCATCTCATCAAGGCGAGTGAACAGCAACGAGTTCGGCAAACCGCGATGGCCGGTGATTACGGAGTGCGTGGATTTGCCTCCGACCGGTAGCGAAGTACCATAGAGATGGCCGGCGCCCACGGCGAGCGCATCTTCGCTGGTGCCGTGGTATATAGGCAGATTGACGTCGATTTCAGGAATGCGGATGGAGCCCATCACGCCTTGACCAGCGTCGAGCAGATTCTGATATTCCTGGTCTTTGGCGGCCATCGAATCATCCGCGCCGGAAGTGGTGGACTGGCCGGCATTGCTGGCAAAAGGATCCTTGACCTCGCCAATGGTGGTCTGGCTACCAGCCGCAAGCCTCTTGTTGTACTCGCGGGCGGCCTTAAGCTGGTTCTCCGCCTGCGGGTACGGACAGCCATCCACCTCGCGCTGCGTTTGCTGCACAGTGGCATTCTGCTGGTACTCGCTGATGGCGCGCATGACGAACGGCGTGGTAATGATGGCAAACCCAATCAGCAAAAACAGCACCGACAGCACAGTAAACACGCGCGACTGTGTGCGTGTGCCACTTTGTTTTGTTCCAGTACTGCTTCGCATTGGATGGACTCATCTCCGCTCAATTAAACAGACATAGAAATATCGATACTTACAATCCAGCTCACAAAATCATTGTTTTCGAGCCGGCTCCTGCCTGTCTGCTTCGTTTCCCTTCTCAGGACGTGTTATCAACATTTTAAAGAGTGACTCTGCAAAGAAATATATATGTCCCAAGAAAAGCGTAGACATCACAATGCTTCGATAACGCCTGAGATTTTGCGCACTTTGGTTTGGGCTTGAGATAGGGGCATGGCCCGTGTCCTGTGTACGATTTTCAGTCGCCAGACATTAGAAAACCGCGATTGGAAACGAGGGCACGAAGCCATGTCACAGCAGATTCTACAGGTCGACCAGGCCATGTTGGAAACCACCCTGGACCGGATGGTCCGCAAAAGCGTCGAGGAGACCCTGAACGCGATGCTCGACGCCGAGGCCGACGAGATCACCGGCGCCGCGCGCTACGAGCGCAGCGGGGACCGCAAGGCGTACCGGGCCGGCCACTACGAGCGCGACCTGACCGTCAAGGCCGGCAAAATGAGCCTGAAAGTGCCGAAACTCAAGGGCGCGGTGTTCGAGTCGGCCGTGATCGAACGATACCGTCGGCGTGAGGAGAGCGTCGAGGAGGCCTTGATCGACATGTACCTGGCCGGCGTCTCCACCCGCCAGGTCGATGATGTCAGCCGGCTCCTGTGGGGCGACCGCATGCCCTCGCAGACCCTGAGCGACAAGCTCAAGCGCGTCTATGCGGATATCGACGCATGGCGGGGCAGGCCCCTCGAACAGGATTACCCGTACCTGTTCATGGACGGCGTGTGGCACAAAAGGTGCTGGGGCGGGTCCGTGGAGAACGTGAGCATCCTGGTGGCCATCGGCGTCGGCATGGACGGGCGGCGCGAGGTGCTTTCGGTGGCCGAGGGCATGAAGGAGGACGCGGAAAGCTGGCGCGAATTCATCAAAGGCATGCTCGCACGAGGCCTCAAGGGCGTGAGACTGGTGACGGGAGATCGGTGCGCGGGGCTGGTCGCCGCCGCGGGCGAGCTGCTGCCCGATGCCCGCTACCAGCGGTGCATGGTGCATTTCGAGCGCAACATACTCGCCAGGGTCAACCCCGGGAACCGCGACTGGGCGGCCGACGCACTGAAGGCCGTGTTCTCCATGGAATCACGCGACAAGGCGTTGGAGAAGGCCGAATCCGTCGCCCGGGACATGGAATCCAGGAAACTCAAGGAGGCCGCCAAATGCCTGCGCGAGGGCATCGGCGAGACCACGACCTACCTGCTCGACGACTACCCGCGCGAGCATAGGCGTCGGATCCGCACCAACAACATGATCGAACGGCTCAACCGCGAGATCAGGCGCAGGACCCGCGTGGTCGGCTCGTTCCCCGACGGACGCAGCGCGTTGATGCTCGTCTGCGCGAGGGTCCGCTACGTGACATCCGACGAGTGGTCGACGCGCCGCTACCTCGACATGTCAAGGCTCGGTGAGACCGTACCAGCAGCGAACTGATCACCGCCACAGGGACGGGCGAAGACCAAAGTGCGCAAGAGTTCGGGCACTACC